>DATFWE010000291.1:0-34702 GCA_035259575.1 Haliangiales bacterium | reverse complement strand
ATCGCCAGCGGCGCCCGCGGGTCGGCGCGGACGGCCACGAGCACATCCTGCGTCCCCCACGTCGCCGGGTCGGCGCCGTCGTGCACGACGTCGCGGATGAACTCACGCCAGTACGCGCGATAGCCGGGATGATGGATGTGGAGGCGCAGGTACGTCTCCGCGTCCGACTCCATCTCGCCGCGCGCGAGCACGCGCAGATCCCGGATCATGTCGACGGTGACGTCGTTCAAGGTGGCGATCGAGCGGAAGCGTCCCGGATCGAGCGCGCGGCCCAGACGATGTTCGACACGCTGAATCATTTTTCCCTCGCGGTCACGTTGATCATGATCGGCACGGTATGGAACCCGAAGCCCGGGCCGAGGTCGACCTGCTCGAATCGGGTGTCGGGATCGACGCGGAGATCGGAATACCCCTCGGCGATGCGATGCTCGCCGAACGAGATCTTCTCGATCGCCGCCTTCAGCGCGGCCTCGTGGTCCATCTTTTGCCGCGCCTTGACGTACTCCTGCTGAAAGTGGAGCCGGTTGCTGTCGACGAGGTACCCGAACAGCTCCTTGGGCTTGCGGCCGAAGCGCTCCTTGTAGCGGGCCAGGAAGTGATGCAGCGCGAACGCGGTGAGCGGGGTTCGCTTCCCGACGGCGGCGGGGATCTGGCTGCCCGGCACGGCGCGGACGTCCTCGTGGATCTTGACGGCGTATTCCTGGCCGTCCACGTAGGTCCTCGCCTTGAGATTCATCGCGGGCGAGTCCGACGGGACTCCGTTGCTGAGCATCACGGACGCGTCGCCGAGGTCGATCTTCTTGCCGGCCGCGGTCGTGCCGAGGAACTTGATGGTGAAGAAGAACGTGTTGTTCGGATTGTCGGGGAACACCTCGATGTCGCCGATGCGGATGGGATACTCGGGCAGCCTGGAGCCCCGCGCGTCCGTCCCCTCCTCGCCCGCGTCGGCGCCGCGCGCGCGCGCCCGCCCCCACCGCCGCCTCGCGGCGCCGCGGATGTTCACGCGGATCTCGGCGCCTCCGATCTCCAGGACGTGCGTGCCGCCATCGGTCGACTTCACCCCCGCCGCCACCCCGGCGTCGTTCGCGTTCTTGACCGCGGCGGCGACCTCCTCGGCAGTGCCGGTCCACGTGTGGTCGCCGATGGTCGGGCGCAGGCCCGCTCCCTGGAGGAGCAGCCGCCGCGTCCCCGGCCCGGCGTGCTCCGCCAGGGCGGCGGCGTTTTCCTTTTGCAGCCGGTCCAACGCGCCGTCGAGCTGCTTGGCCAGGACGGGGTGTCTTGCGACGTCCTCGAGCGTCCACTGCTCCTTGCGCAGGAGCCCGCCTTGCTGGTGCAGGAGCGCCAGCGCCGCCTCGTGGCTCGGCTGGGCCTCGAGCCGGACGGCGGCGGCGCGGAGCGCGCGCACCTCGTCCGACAGGCTCCGGCCGAGCTTCCACCCCTTGACGGCCGCCAGCGACTGCAAGCGCTGCATCTGCTTGGCGGCGGCGCCGTGCACGAAGCGCCCGACGGCGATGGCCGCGCCCTGCAGGTACCAGGCGCTCACCGTCTGCGGCTCGAGCGGGTGTCCGGCGGCGAGCGCCCGGCTCACCACGTAGCTCGTCGCCGCCCCCACCAGGGTCTCGCCGGTGAGCTGGAGCCCCTTGGCGATCACCAGGCGGCCCGCGCTCTGCTTCCACATGGCGCGGACGGCGTCGTCGACGCCCTCCGCGACCTGGGCCCCGCCGGACAGCCCGTGGAGGATGCCGCTCGTGGCGAGGTTGCCGAGGAAGTCCTCGAGGAACGTGGCGCCGACCGGCTTGTCCAGCACCGCGACCTGGCCGGCGGTGTTGAGCGCCGATTCCAGACCCAGGCCGAGCGCGCGCGTGGCGACCATCGCCGTCCGCGACAACCCGACCGTGACGGCGACCGTCTGGGCGCTGCGCGCCGCCAAGAACCCGCGGGCGACCGACGTGGCGGCGCCGCCCATCCCGGCGCTGACCAGGCTGAGGCCGATCAGGATCCCGACCTGCAGGATCACCGCGCGGAGCTGGGCGTCCTTGATCTCGGAGTAGGCCGACCTCAGGAACTTCTCGACGTTCGTGTCCTTCTGGATCGCGTCGAAGGCCGCGCGCGCGCGGGCCACCGCCGCGCGCCGTCCCTCGCGCGTCATCTTCTGCTCGTTGGAATCGCCGAGCGCCATCAGGCGCGCGTGCGCCGTCGACTCCTCGAGGTGCGCCCGGATCGTCTCCAACCGCGCCTTGAGCTCGCCCGCCTTGGCGGGGATGGTCCAGATGTCGTCGTGGAACGCGTTCGCCACGTGCTCCGTCCAGGAGTCGTTGACCTTGGCCGCCTGCGTCTCCACCAGCGCGAGGCGGGCGCCCAGCGCGCGCAGGCGCGCCTTCAGCGCCACCTCGTCGGCGGTGACCAGCATCTCGTCGACGTGATCGGGATCGGGCGCCTTGCCGGCGAGGAGGTCGCCCTGCAGCTTCGCGGCCCCGTCGGTGAGATCGCCCGATTGCCGCGTGAACCGCCGCCGATCGGCGTCGGTGTCCGCGACGACGCCCCGCATGTCCTGGACGCTGAGCTCGGCGGTCCGCGCGGCGTCGACCATCACCCGCGCGACCAGCATCCGCTGCCGCTCGCGCGCGCCCGCCAGCAGGGGACCGCCGGCCGCCGGAAGGTGCGACGTCGCCGCCGCCTCCACATAGGCCGCGACCAGCTCTCGGTAGGGGGCGGCCCCCGCCTCGTGCGGGTCGATCTTGCCCATGGCGCCCAGCTGGGCGTGGAGCTGGCTGAGCTGCGTCGCGACCTCGTAGAGCACCTGCTGCTGATGACGCAGCGCGCGTCCCCAGATTCTCACCCGGCCGGGATCTTCGTCGAACATCCGGGCCTTGCCGGCCACGAACGCCCGCACCCCGTCGAGCTTCTCCCCCTCGCCCCAGGCCTCCGCGATCGGCAGGATGTGGGCGAGCTGGGCCGTGAGCTGGTAGAGGAGCGCGCCGATCTCGTCGGCGGAGGGCGGCGTCTCCCGCTTGTCGTCCGAGCCCACCTGGATCAGGGCGGCCTCCTCCGAGAGCGCGCTCCGCGAGAACGCGACCGCGTCGGCGGTCGGGCTCCCCTCGTCGGCCGACCGGGGCGCGTGCTCGGCCGCGCCCGGCTGCTTGCGCGCCCAGCCCCTGGGCAGGCCGAAATACGGCGGCATGGCGGTGATGGCGTAGGCCCGATACGCGGCGTCGCCGTCGCCGGAGCCCCAGATCGCCTCCGCGACCTCCTCGGCCGTCGCGTCCGGAGCGGGCACCCTGATCCAGTTCCACAGCGTCGGATCCTTGGCGCCCTGCCAGACGAAGGTAGTGAGGTCGAGCCGGCGCAGGCCGTTCTTGGTCCGCGGCGTCTTGTCTCCCGGCGCCGCCGTCGTGCGGGGCACGGCGGCGACGTCGACGGCGCCGTAGGTGGTGAGGGCGGGCGCGACCAGACGATCGATAGGATGCGACGCCACCAGCTCCTCGGCGGCGCTCGCCGCCCAGGCCTCGTCCGGGGTCCCGCCGTTCCACCCCTTGTGCTGCGCGACGCCCAGGTAGCGCGCCGCCATCCGCGTCAGAGACTGGCGCAGCGTCGATTCGACGACGTGGGCGAACGCGCGCCCCGCGGCCTCGGACCAGTCGCGCATGCCGAGGAAGCCGTAGCGGGGGTCGCCGGGGTGGCGGGCGGCGCCCTCCTCGTCGACGCCGAGCATGATGCGACCGCTGTCGACGGCGGCGTACGCGTCGGCCGGGTGCACAAGCTCGCGGAGCGCCGCCGCGCGGGAGAGGTCGAATCCGTCCACCTGGGCGGCGAACGCGTGCAGGAACTGCCGCGCGAAGCGGGCGTAGTCGTTCCACGTCAGCCCCCGCGGCAGGAGCGGCTCGATCGCCGCCACCCGCTCCGCCACCATCTGGAGAAACTTGCCGGCGTGGGTGTAGAGGTACATCGCGGCGGTGACGCCGGGCTTGCGGGCGTCGTCGCGCCGCGTCTCCTCGGCGTGGCGGCCGACGAGGCCGGTCGCCGCGTCGCCGCGATCGGCGTCGCCGCGCTGCCCGGCGTCCGCCGACGCCGCGGGCCCTTTCCGCTCGCGAGGCGCGAACATCAGTGCTTCGACGCGCGCTGGCGCGGCGGCTCGGGATCGTGGCTCATCTTGCCGTCGGAGGGGGCGAACACGACCCACACGTCGCCCCGCTCCTGCGCCTTCCCCTTGCCGGCGCCGTCGATCTGGTCGAGCGTCGCGTCGACGTAGGCGCGGCAGCGGTGCGGCCCGTACACCTCGTGCACCGTGAACTCGGCCAGCACGCCGCCGTGGCCGTCCTTGATGTAGCCGCGCGTCCCCTGGAACACGCCGTCCTCCCAGCCGCGGCCGACCCAGATGCGGCTCATGCCGTTCTCGATGTCGCGAGCGATGACCCGCCCCGGCGTGTCCTTGGCCTCCTTGAACGTCTGGCGGTTGTCGTCGGCGCCCCAGCGCTCGGTGTGATCGTGGCGGTTCGAGAGCGGACCCTTGGGCCCGTGCTTCGCCTGCGCCTTCGCCGCCGGGTGGAACGCCACGTACACGTCCCCGTGCTCGTGGCCGTGCCCCTTGCCGGCGCCGTCGATCTGGTCGAGCGTCGCGTGGACGAACGCGCGGCAGCGGTGCGGGCCGTACACCTCGTGGACGGTGAACTCGGCGAGCACGCCGCCGTTCGCCGTCTTGATGTGCCCCTTGGTGCCGACGACGATGCCGTCCTCGGATCCGCGGCCGATCGAGATCTGCGACTGGCCGCCCTCGATGTTGCGCGCGATGATCCGGCCCGTCAGCTCCTCGTGCCCGGCCTGCCGCTGCCGGCGCGACTCGGCGTGCGAAGCATCCGGCCCCGGCGCCGCGCGCCCGTGGTCCTCGTGCGCCTCCGGCTCGTGATCCCTGTGTGTCCGATCTCCCTCGCTATCGTACGACATGCATTCACCTCGGTGGTTGACGTTGCCCAGGTCCGCCGCCGAGCACACGACCCATCGAGGCATACTCGCCTCGCGCCGCGTCCTCGAGATGCGCCTGGCTGATGGACGAGCCCTCGGCGGCGGCCAGGAAGGCCGCCGACAGGACCGCGTTGCGAATGTTGGCTCCGGTCATGTCGCTGAACCGGGCCGCGAGCGCGGCGAGGTCCAGCCGGCCGGTCGTCGGCGCCTTTTCGCCGAGCATGCGTCGCCACAGGAGCTCGCGCTCGGCGGGGCCGGGAGCCGGGAAGATGATGTGGGCCGCCAGGCGCCGCCGCAGGGCCGGGTCGAGCTGCGTGTCGAGGTTGGTGGTGAGGATGGTCACCCCGCCGAACCGCTCGATCCGCTGCAGCAGGTAGTTCACCTCGAGGTTCGCGTGGCGGTCGTTGGACGATTTGACCTCGGTGCGGCGGGCGAACAGCGCGTCGGCCTCGTCGAACAAGAGGAGCGCGTGCCCCGCCTCGGCGGCGGCGAACACCCGCGCCATCTGCTTCTCGGTCTCCCCGATCCACTTGGACACGACCTTGGACAGATCGACCTGGTAGAGCTCGAGGTCGAGCTTCCGCGCGATCAGCCCGGCCACCATGGTCTTGCCGGTCCCCGGCGGGCCACTGAGCAGGGCCGCCACCCCGGCGCCGCCGGGCAGCTTGGCCGCGAACCCCCACTGCTCCAGCACGCGGCTCGAGTGCTCGACGCGGGCGATGAGCGCGCGCACCTGGTCGAGGAGATCGGGTTCGAGGACCAGATCGTCCCACGTCTGCCGCACCTCGTGGCGCACCGCCAGGTCGCCGAAGCGCTCGGCGATGGCGCCGCGGATGCCGCCCACGATGTGGCCGCGGCCGAGCGGCGCCTCGCCCGCGACCAGGCGCGCGGCGGTCACCGCCCGATGGATCGCGCCGGCGCCGAGCGGAAATCGGAGCGCGATGCCGTCGAGGGCATCGTCGACGCGCGCGGCGTCGCCGCCGAGGGCGCGGGCCCACACCTTGCGCCGGACGGCGGCGCCGGCGATGCCGTAGCCGACGCGAACGACCGGGCGGGCGACCGGCAGCTCGACGCCGGGACGGCTGGCGGTGACCACCAGCGGGCCGCCCATGCGATCGAAGGCGCGGACCACGGCGGCGCGCGCCGCGGCGGCCTGGCCGTCGTCGTCGGCATCCCCCGCGCTCGCCACCTCGTCGATGTCGCACAGGAGCGGGATCGCGTCGCGCAGGCAGCACTCGCGCCGCAGCGCGGCCAGCGCCCCCTCGAGCGCCGCGCCGCCCTTCGGCACGCGCCGGAGGTCGAGCGCCACCACGGGCCGACCGAGAGGACCCGCCGCCGCCGCGACGGCGGTTCGGCGCCCGGCGCCGACCTGACCCTCGACCACGATGAGCGGCGACGAGCCGGCGGCGAGGACGCTCTGGAGCAGCGCGCCGGCGCGGCGCTGGGCCGCGTCCTGCTCGAGCCAGTGCGGCGGGCTCACCACGCCGCCCGCGCCGAGCATGGCCTCGTCGGGCTGATCGCAGCCCGCCAGCCAGGAGATGGTGCGCGCGGGCACGACCAGCGGGCGCGCGGTGGGCGCCTCCCCGGCGGCAGGCCACGCGAGAATCTGCTCGCGCAGGAGCGGGTGGCCGGCGAGGAGCCCGGCGACCAGGGCGCGGACGCGCTCCCCGTCGACGTCGGCGATGAGGGTGTGCAGCGACAGCGACAGGCCGCGGCGCGCCTCGGTCCCGCCCAGGACCTGGGCGTGCGGCAGGACGCGCGCGTCGGCCGCCACGGCGACCGCCGTCCATAGCAGATCCCGCTCGTCGTCGTCCAGGCCGAGGCGCTCCATCAGCCGGGTGGTCCGACAGCCGGGGCGAAGCTTCGCGAGCTCCTCCTCGAGCGAGACCACGTCATCCTGGAGCCCGTGGATCACCGCCGGGTCGGGGCGGCTCGCCAGCCGCTCGGCGGCGAGCATGGCGCGCAGCCGCACCCGCTCGAGCTCGCGGTAGTAGATCCGCTCGCACCGCTCGGCGGTGTCAAGATCGCGGCCGCGAGGGGCGCGCGGGACCCAGGGGAGGGGGGCGTCAGATGCCATGCCGCCGGCAGCGAGAGCAATCGGCGTGCCCACGGGAGCGGGCGCGCCGCCGCGCGGTTTACTTCGCGGGGCGGTCGGCTGGCCGGTCGAACTGACCGGGCGGCGTACGAACCGGCCGGCGCCGCGCCAGCCACTCGCGCACCGCGACGACCTCGCGGGCGCCGTCGGCGTCGCCGCCGAGCTCCTGCTCGGCCTTCAGCGCGGCGGCGACGGCCTCGTCGCGGCGGCCGAGCGTCGACAGGGCGCGGGCCAGAAGCCACCGCGCCGAGCCGCGGATCGCCGGCTCCGCGCCGGCCGTCTCCAGGAGGGTCACGGCCCGCTCCAGCCGCTCCGCCGCCGGCGCCGCCCGTCCCCCCGCGAGCTCGCACTCGGCCTCGGCGATGAGGGCCTCGGCCCGGCGCGCGTCCTCGGGGCCGAGCCCCCGGTCCAGGCGGGCGACGGCCCGCTCGATCAGGGGCCGCGCCTCGTCGCAGCGGTGGAGCTCGGCCAGCGTGCCCGCCACCGCCAGCGCCGACTCCAGCGTCAGCGGATGGTCGCGTCCGAGCGTCTGCTCGCGAAGCTCGAGCGCGCGCCGGTTGTACGCCAGCGCGCCGGCGGCGTCGCCCTGGACGTGCGCAAGCAGGCCCAGACTGGCCAGGGGAAAGGCCACGCTGGCGTGCTTTTCCCCGTAGACCTGGACGGTGATGGCGAGCGCGCGTTCGAGCAGCGCCATCGCCTCGCCGGCCCGCCCCTGCTTGCGGCGCAGGGCGGCGAGGTTGTCCAGCGTCATCGCCACCAGCGCGTGCGTCGGCCCGAGGCCCCGCTCGCGGATGGCGAGCGCCCGCTCGAGCAGCGCGCTTGCCTCGGCGAGGTTGCCGCGCACGGTCTCGAGCATCCCGAGGTCGTTCAGGGTGAACGCCGTCGACTTCGCGTCGGGGCCGAGCACCTTCTCCTTGATCGCCAGGGCCCGGCGATAGAAGCCGGCCGCGGCCTCGAGGTCGCCCGCCTGGTAGGTCGACAAGGCGAGGTTCGACAGCGCGGTGGCGACGCGCGGATGCTCCGGCCCCAGGATGGGAATCATCGCGTCCACTTGCTGCTGGTAGAGCCGGCGCGAGCCGGCGGCGTCGCCCTCCTCCTGGGCGACGCGCGCGAGCTGGGACAGCGTCTGCAGCGTCTCGCGGTCGTTTGCGCCGGGAACGGCGGCGAGGTACGTGTGGGCGGCGAGGATCGCCGCCCGCGCGTCGGCGTAGCGGGTGGCAGTGAGCAGGACCTCGCCCCGGGCGCGCAAGAGGCTCCCCCGCAGCCAGGGGTCGCCGCCGGCGCGGCGCACCGCCCCCTCGGCTATCTCGGCCGCCAGCGCGGCCCGCTCGGCCTTCTGCTGATTGGCGGCGACGCTGTTGACGAGCTCGATCAGGGCGCGGGCGGCCAGGCGGTCGTCCCGCGACTCGCCGGCGAAGCGGACGGCGTCGAGCAACGGGACCTCGGCGTTGGAGTCGGACAGCCGCACCAGGATCTCGCCGTCGGCGTAGGCCGCCTCGGCGCGGAGCTGCGCCCAGCCGATGGCCTCGGCGTCGACACGGGCCGCCGCGGCCTCCTTGCGCGCCTCCTGGCGCCGGCCGGCCAGCCCCATCGCCTCCACCCCGTCGAGCCGCGCCCGCACCGTCGCGATCTTGGCCCGGGCCGCCGGATCCGCCGGCAGCGGGGCGCGCTCGGTCAAGGCGCGCGCGTCGGCGCACTCCGCCAGAGGAGGGAGCCCGCCGGCGGCGTCGACCGCCCGCTCCACCGTCTCGGCGCTGGTACCGCGCGCCCACAGCGCGGTGAGGTCGCCCAGCACCGCGCGGCGGCGCTCCAGGCAGGCCATGCGCAGGTCCATCAGCGTGTCCGATTGGCGTCCCTCGACGCGCGTGGCCCGGCAGGTCTCGCGAACCATCGCCGCCCAGCGCCCCGCGTAACCGTCGATGCGCGCGCTCGCCGCCTGCCACGCCGCGTCGCGGTAGGGCACCGGCGCCGCGGCGAACGCCTGGCGCACCGCCTCCCGGCGGGTCGCGTCCCACACCCCGGCGAGCCGCGCCTCCGCTCCGTCGCACGTCGCCGCGCGGGCCCGTTCCCGCCCCACCGCGAAGGCGACGAGACCGACCGCCACCACCGCGCCGGCGGCGATCGCGCCCGACGCTCCCAGTCGCTTGCGGCGCCGGAGCGCGGCGAGCAGCGCGTCCATCGACGGCCAGCGGCGCTCGGGGTCGCGGGCGAGGCCGCGCGCCAGCACGCGATACACCCATCGCGGCGCCCGCTTCGCCCGGGTCGTCCGGGGCGGCGCCGGCTCGGGGGGCGGCAGCTCGCCCGCCAGCGCCTCCCAGAACGTGACGCAGAACGCGTACTGGTCGGCGCGCGCGTCGACGGGACAGCCCGCCTCCTGCTCGGGGGCCATGTACCCCTTGGTCCCCGCGCCGCGCACCGTGGAGCCGGCCAGGCCGAAGTCCGACACGCGGGGCCGGCCGTCGCGTCCCACGAGCACGTTGTCGGGCTTGAAGTCCTGGTGCACGATCCCGGCCGCGTGCGCCGCGGCCAGCCCGGCGCCGGCGCCGGCCAGCACGTCGAGGATCTCGCCGAAGCGACGCTCCTCCGCCGCCAGCCACTCGCGCAGCGTCGACCCTTCGACGAGCTCCATCGCCACGTAGGCGTCCGCTCCCGAGAAGCCGACGTCGTGCACCGCCACCACGTTGGGATGGGTCAGGCGCGCCATCGCCTGGGCCTCGCGGATCAGCATCTCGCGGCCGGTGGTCGCGCTCCGCCACACCTCGCCGCGCAGCATCTTGAGCGCGACCTTGCGATCGAGGTGCGGGTCGTACGCGGCGAGCACCATGCCCATCCCGCCCATCCCCAGCCCGCCCAGCACCAGGAACCGACCGATCTCCGCGCCGCGCTCCGGCGCGTGCTCGCCCTCCTCGGAGGGAAGGGTCGGGGTGAGGTCGGAGCGTTCCATCGCGGCGGCCGGAGAGCAGCGAGTATACGCCCGTTGGACGCGTGTCCTCCCGTCGACGCGGCGAAAATTTCGACCGGTCGGATTGACCGGTCAATTTGACCAGCCATCGCGGCCGGTCGCCGAGACCACCGTCGGTGACTGCTGGGCACGGCGCTTGCTGATGGGCCGCGCACCATGGAACGAATCATCCCCGCGCTGGTAAACATGCAACGTATCGACGAAACTCGCGGTATGGACGGGCGCCGGCCCATCCCGAAGATCACCGCCCCGAGCGGCGGGGCCGCGCCCCAATCCCGCGTGCTCCTCGTCGCCGGCGAGGGAACCTTCGGCACCTACGCCCTGGTCAAGGGCGCGCGGCTCGTCGTGGGGCGGGATCCGGCCAGCGACGTGCCGCTCGACCATCCCAAGATCTCGCGGCGCCATGCCCACATTCACGTGGGCGATACCATCGAGGTCGAAGATCTGGGCAGCACCAACGGCACGCGCCTGGCCGGTCGCCGCCTGGCCGAGGGGGAGCGAACCCCGCTGGAGCTGGGCAAGAACCTCCAGCTCGGACCGTTCGTGGCGCTGGTGCTGCACACCGCCGGCGAGGCCACGCCCGAGGGGCCGCTCCGCGCCGCCATCTCGATCACCGATCCCACGCCCTCCGGCGTGCCGGGCGTGGTGGCGCGCGTGGCGACGGGCATGGTGAGCGTGCTCATCACCGGCGAGACCGGCGCGGGGAAGGAAGTGCTGGCGCGGACGATCCACGAGCTCTCCGGGCGGACCGGCCAGCTCGTCGCGATCAACTGTGCCGCGCTCACCGAATCGCTGCTGGAGAGCGAGCTATTCGGCCACGAGCGCGGAGCGTTCACCGGCGCCGCCGCCGCCAAGCCGGGCCTGTTCGAGGTGGCCGCCGGCGGAACGGTGTTCCTCGACGAGATCGGGGAGCTGCCGCCCGGCCTGCAGGCGAAGCTGCTGCGGGTGCTCGAGACCCGGACGGTGTATCGCGTCGGCGGGGTGAAGCCGGTGAGCCTGGACGTGCGTTTCGTGTCGGCGACCCACCGCGACCTGGCGCAGGACGCGGCGCGGGGCGCGTTCCGGCGCGACCTCTACTTCCGCGTCAACGGCATCATCTTGACGGTGGTTCCGCTGCGGGAGCGGCGCGAAGCCATCCCCGGCCTCGCGCGCCAGCTCCTGGCGAGGGTGAGCGGGCCCGGCGCGCCGCCCCCGCGGCTCAGCACGTCGGCGCTCGAGGCGCTGATGCGTCACGACTGGCCGGGCAACGTCCGCGAGCTGCGCACCGTGATGGAGCGCGCCGCCGTCATGTGCGAGGGCGACGAGATCCGCGGCTCGCACATCCTGTTCGACGATGCGCCGGCGACCGTCGCGCCGGCGCCCGAGCCCGAGTCGCCGCCGCAGGGCGACGGGGACGCGGAGGAGCGGGAGCGCATCGTCGCCGCCCTGGCCGCCTGCGCCGGAAACCAGACCTACGCGGCGCGCATGCTCGGGATCTCGCGCACCACGCTGCAGCACAAGCTCGTCCTTCACAGGATTCCGCGCCCGCGCAAGCCGCGAGGCTAGGCGGAGTGTTGCGTCACGCCGCGATGCGCTGAAGCCCCTCGCGCGCCGCGATCGCGGCGACCTCGCGGTTCATCACGTCGCTGAGGTTGCGGTGAAGCTGCTCGATCTCGCCGGCATCCCAGGCAAACGACGCCGTGCGATCGCTGAGCTCGAACAGCTCCAGCGACGCCGCGTCGCGCTCTTCCCCGTAGGCGGCGAGCGCGGCCTCGCCTCCCGCGGCGATGGCGCGGGCGAGCGCGTCGGCGTCGCGCAGCGCGTCGGTGATGCCATGGGCGGTGAGCGGGTCCTTGAAGTACCCGGCGTCGCCGACGAGCGCCCAGCCGGGGCCGTGGGCGCGGCGCAGGAAGCCGGCGCGCCCGCGGAACGGGCGCAGCGCGCCCCGGCGCGGATTCGCCGCGATCGCCGGCGCGAGCTCGGGCGCGGCCTCCGCGAGCACGCGCGCGGTGATGCCGTCGAGGCCGATGCGCGCCTCGGCCTCGAACCTTTGCGTGGGCATGGCCGCGAACACGCACGTCAGGCCGCCGTCGGTGGGGATGGCGCCGGCCGCGACGCCCGGCCGATAGAAGCCGTGCGTCCCGCCCAGCGCCAGCCCGGGCCAGTAGCCGTAGATGATGGCGCTCGCGTGCTTCCCCTCGCGGGTCGTGACCGCGCCGGCCTGGCGCGCGACCGTCGAGCGGAGGCCGTCGGCCCCGACGACGAGGTCGGCCTCGACCTCGGTCACGGTGCCGCCGTGGTCGAGGATCGCGCCGCGCACCCGGCCGCCGGGGCCGAAACGGAGCGACATCACGCCGGTGCGGTGGCGTACCTCGGCGCCCGCGCGGCGCGCCGCGCGCACGAGGATGGGATCGAGCAGCGTGCGGCGGGGCGCCACCAGCGCGTCGATGCCGTGGCGCAGCTTGACGGCCACGTCGACGCGCTTGTCGCCGTAGAAGAACGTGGTCGTGCGCAGGGGCGGGGCGCCGCCGTCCATCACCTCGCCGAGGAGCCCCCAGCGCGCCAGCAGCAGCACCCCGCCGCGCATGAGCGCGTGGGTCGACAGCGTGTCGCTGCCTTCGGGGGCGCGGTCGACGAGGAGCACGCGCGCGCCCCGACGCGCCAGGAGCATGGCGGTGGCGGCGCCGGCGCACCGCGCGCCGACGATGACGACGTCGTAGCGCTCCATGGGGATCAGCCCGCGTCGACGGCGACGGCGACGGGCACCTTGCCGGTCAGGATGTCGAACACCGCCGACCGGGCGCGCGACTGCTCGACGATCTCGGCCAGCTTGGCCGCGGGCGCGTCGCCGCGGATGCGGAAGCTCGCGCGGATGCCCTGGTAGCCGTTGCGCACCTCGTCGGAGATGCCGAGGATCCCGCGCAGGTCGATGTCGCCCTCGACGGTGCTCTCGACCTCGGTCAGGGTGACGCCGCGGGCCGCGGCGATGTTGGCGATGCCGGCGGTCAAGCAGGCGGCCAGCGCGTGCAGCACGAACTCGACGGGCGTCGGCCCCTGGTCGGCGCCGCACAGCACGGCAGGGTGATCGGCGTCGGCCGCGAAATCGCCGGCGTGCCGATGCTCGCCGCCGGCCCCGAAGAACGACTCCATCCGGCTCCGGCTGTGCGTCCCGCGAACCCAGCGGTTCGTGGCGCGGAAGCGGAACTTCGCCAGCTCGGGCTGCTCCTTGACCAGGTTGATGGTGGCGAACAGCGCGGGCGTGTCCACGCCGTGGCGCGGCGTGGGCGCGGGGCGCGGCTTCTGGGAACGGGTCGTCTCGGCGGTCTGCGTGTTGTCCATGGTTCCTCCTTCGTGGGGGGCGCCGAATGCAGCTTTCGGGCCCGCCGGAAGCACCGGACACGCCGCCGCGGACGGGCGGCCGCGGGCGAATTGACAACGCCGTTTGCGCGGCGCCGCCGGGCGCGCGCCTTGCACGCGACGGCGGTCATGTTCGATGCCGAGCTCGTCCGCCACATCTACAATCGCACGCTGCGCGCGCTGACCGCGAAGCCGAGCTTCGCGCGCGGGGCCGGCCGGTCCACCGCGCGCCTGGTCGACGGCTTTGCCTGCACGGTGACGTCCGGCCCGCACCAGATCGCGCTCGATCTCCCCGACGCCGAGGGCGGCGCGAACGGCGGTCCGAGCCCGGGGCAGGTCATGCGCTGCGGCCTGGTCGCGTGCCTGGCGGTGGGATATCGCCTGTGGGGCATCCGGCTGGACGTGCCGCTCGACGAGGTGACCGTGGAGATGACCTGCGAGCTCGACGCGCGCGGCCAGCTCGGGATCGACGGCGTCCCGCCGGGCTGGCAGCGCGTCTCGTGGACGGTGCGCGTCGTGAGCGACGCCCCCGAGGAGGACGTGCGGCGCGTCCTCGACCACGCCGACCGCGTCAGCCCGATGCTCGCCACCCTCGACCGGGATATCGTCCGCGAGCGCGCGGTCGAGATCTCGCGGAGGCCGTCATGAGCGCCGGCGACGGGCGGTTCCACCTCAGGGTCCAGCGGTACGGCTGGGATCTCGCCAGCGAGACCTACGACGGCGGCTGGGTGCCGCTGCTCACGCGCTTTGCCGTCGCCGCCGTCGACAAGCTGGCGCTCGCGCCCGGCGAGCGCGTGCTCGACGCGGCCACGGGCCCCGGGACCGCCGCGTTCCTCGCCGCCGACCGCGTCGGCGCGACCGGCGCGGTGGTCGCCACCGACATCGCGGAGAAGATGGTGCGCCTCGCTGCGTCGCGCGCCGCCGACCGCGGCCTCACGCAGATGAGCTTCCGGCGCACCGACATGGAGTCGCCGGTCCTTCCCGCCGATTCGTTCGACGCGGCGACGTGCGTGTTCGGGCTCATGTTCGCCGCCGACATGGGCGCGGCGGTCCGCGAGCTGTACCGCGTCCTCCGCCCCGGCGGGCGCGTCTCGGTGGTCGTGTGGGGACGCCGCGCCCACTGCGGCTGGGCGGAGGTCTTCCCCATCGTCGCCCGCCACGTCACCTCCGACGTCTGCCCGATGTTCTTCAGCCTGGGCGCGCCGGGCGCGATGCAGGCCGCCCTGTCGCGCGCCGGTTTCGCCGACGTGCGCGAGGAGCGCGAGGCCGGCGTCCTCGAGTGGCCCGACGCGGACGCGGCCGTCGAGGCGATGCTCGCCGGCGGCGCCGTGGCGCTCGCGTACACGAAGTTCGCGCCCGAGGTCCGCGACAAGGTCCGCGGCGACTACGCGGCGTCGATCGCGCGCCATCGGGCAGAGAAGGGCTACCGGATCCCGGCCGAGTTCGTGTTCGGGACGGCGCGCAAGCCTGGTATCTGAACATAAGTTCAGCTATGCTGCCGGCAGTGCCATGGCGCTCGCCGTGCCGCGGATGTGCTGCCTCGACCTCGACACGTTCTTCGTGTCGGTCGAGCGCCTGCTCGATCCGAGCCTGATCGGCAAGCCGGTCGTCGTCGGAGGCAGGCCGGGGCAGCGCGGCGTCGTCACCTCGGCGAGCTACGAGGTCCGGGCGTTCGGCGTGCGCTCGGGAATGTCGCTCGCGCGCGCGTACGAGCTCGCCCCGGGAGCGGTATTCCTGCCGACGCGCCACGGCGTGTACGGCGACTACGCGACGCGGGTGCGGCGGATCGCGGAGGGGTACACCCCGGCCTCGCAGGTCGCGAGCATCGACGAGATGTTCCTCGATTTCTCCGGCTGCGAGCGGTTGTACCGGCTCCCGGGCGACGCGGATCCCGACGCCACGATCCTGCGCACGGTGCGCGCGCTCACCGATGAGATCGAAGCGCGCGTCGGGCTGCCCGCGAGCGCCGGGATCGGGACCAGCCGATCCGTCGCCAAGGTCGCGAGCGGCGTCGCCAAGCCGCGCGGCGTGCTTCTCGTGCCGGCGGGAGGCGAGGCGAAGTTTCTCAGCCGCCTGCCGGTGCGGAAGTTCCCGGGGATCGGGCCGGTCGCCGAGGGGCGGCTGCACGCGGCCGGCATGACCACGCTCGCCGAGGTCGCGGCGGCTCCGGCCGCGGTCCTGCGACGGATCTTCGGGGCGTGGGCGGAGTCGATCCGCCTCGGCTGCCGGGGTCTGGGCTCGCACGTGCTCGGCCGCGAGCGCCCGGCGTTTCAGGAGCACGATCCGGCGGGCTGCGCGGTCGGCAGCATCTCGAACGAGCGCACGTTCCGCGAGGACGTGCGCGACCCGACGTGCATCGACGCGATGCTGTGCTCGCTGTGCGAGCGCGTGTGCTGGCGGGCGAGACGGCGCGGCGTCACGGCGCGCACCGTGACGCTGAAGCTCCGCTACGCGGACTTCCACACGCTCACGCGGTCGCGCACGATCGCGCCGACCTGCTCGGAGCTCGAGCTTCTGCCCGTGATCCGGGACCTGTTCGCGCGGGCGCGCCGACGCCGGCTCGCCGTCCGCCTGCTCGGCATCGCGCTGTCGAACCTGGCGCCCCAGGACGGGCAGCTGCGCTTGTTCGGCGATCGTCGCGCGCTCCATCGCGCCGTCGACGGCATCCGGGAACGCTACGGCTACGAAGCGGTGTCGCTCGCGCTAACCGCGGAGCGCGGTCATCGGATCGACGCGGGCGACCCGGCGCGCCGCGGCGAAGCTGGCCAGCGCGGCGGCGGCGACGGCGAGCGCGACGATCGTCGCGTAGGTGGGGACGTCGGTGGTGTCGACGCCGAACAGCATCGTGGCGAGCGCGCGCGTCGCGCCGAGCGCGGCGGCGACGCCGAGCCCGACGCCGGCGGCGACCGGCCGCAGCGACTGCGCCATCACCGCGCCGACGAGCCGCGCGCGCTGGGCGCCGAGGGCGAGGCGGATGCCCATCTCCTGCCGCCGCTGCGCCACGGAGTAGGCGATGACGCCGTAGATGCCGGCGAGCGCGAGGAGGAGCGCGACCGCCGCGCTCACGCCCACGAGCAGCGTCGAGAAGCGCCGCCCGGCGAGCGACCCGGCGATCCGCTGCTCCATCGTGCTGACGCGGTTCAACGCCTGATCCGGATCGACGGCCGCTACCTCCGCGCGCAGCGCGGCGACGAGGCGCTCGGGTGGGACGCGGCCGCGGACGACCAGGGTCATGAACGGCCAGGGATCGACGGCGTAGGGGACGTAGACCTCGGGCCGCGGCGGGCTGTCGACGCCGACGTGGAGGACGTTGCCGACGACGCCGGTCACCTCGGCGCGCTTGCCGTCGAGCGTCACGACGACCCATTTGCCGAGGGGGTTTTCGCCCGGCCAGGCGGTGCGGGCGAACAGCTCGTTGACGATCGCGACGCGCGGCGCCTCGGCCACGTCGCCCGGCGCGAACGCTCGGCCGGCGCCGAGGGGGACGCCGAGGCCGGCGAAGTAGTCCGGCGTGGCGACGCGCAGATCGGCGTTGACCCGCTCCGCCTTGCCGTTGCGCTCGAAGTCGACGTCGCGCGAGCTGTTTCCGGGCGCGAGCGGCAGGCGGGACACCGCGCCGACGGAGTCGACGTCCGGGTGCGCGCGCAGGCGCTCGAGGACGGCGTCGAGGAAGCGGACGCGCGCGGCCGGCTCGCCGTACTTGGCGGGCGGCAGGTTGACGTCGGCGGTGAGCACGCCCTCGGGGCGGAAGCCGACGTCGACGCCCTGGAGGCGGCCGAGGCTTTTCACCAGCAGCCCGGCGCCGACGAGGAGGACGACGGCGAGCGCGACCTCGACGGTCATGAGCGCGGTGCGCAGCCGGCGGCCGCGCGCCCCGGCGGTCGCGCCGCGGCTGCCCTCCTGGAGCGCGCCGACCGACGCCAGCCCGGACACGGCGGGGAGCACGCTGAACGCGACCGCGGCGACGAGCGCGATCGCCGAGGCGAACGCGAGGACGCGCGCGTCGACGCGCAGCGCGTCGGCGGGAAGGCCCGCGGGCGCGAGCGCCGCGAGCGCGGGCGCGCCCCACAGCGCGAGGGTGGTGCCGGCGAGGCCGGCCGCGGCGGCGAGGACCACGCTCTCTGCGAAGAACAGGCGCGCCACGCGGCCGCGGCCGGCGCCGAGGGCGAGGCGGATGGCGACCTCGTGCTGGCGCTTGACCGCGCGCGCGAGGAGGAGGTGCGCGACGTTGACGCAGGCGATGAGGAGGATGACGGCGACGGCGCCGAGGAGGATGAGCAGCGGGTCGCGCGTGTCGCCGACGATCGCGTCGCGCAGCGGCGTGAGGCGCGGGACCGTCTTCTCGTCGGGGTGCTCGGCGTCGAGGCGGACGCGGAGCGCGGCCATCTCGGCCCGGGCGGCGCCGAGGCTCGTGTCGGGGCCGAGGCGCCCCACCGCCTGGAGGTAATAGCTGCCCCAGTTGTGCGCGGAGTCTTCCGTCGGGCGAAGCGGGTGGAGGGGCACCTTGCCGCGCGGTGTGGTCCACAGGTCGGCCCCGCCGGGGAAGGAGAAGCTCTGGGGCATGACGGCGGCGACGGGCAGCGCCTCGCCGTTGAGGACGATCGTCTGTGCGAGGATCTCGCGCGTCGCGCCGAAGCGGCTGCGCCACAGGCCCTCCGACAGGACGGCCGCGCGCCCGCCCGCCGCGGGGACGCGCCCGAGGATCGGCGGCGTCTCCAGGACGGCGAAGAACGAGCTCGTCACGTCGGCGCCGGGGATGCGCTCCGGCCCGTCGACGCCGCGCAGGGCGAAGCCCTGGAAGCGGTAGGCCGCCACCGCGGCGAAGCTGTGCGTCTGCTCCTGCCAGGCCACGACCGCGCCGCCGGACGCTCCGCCGGGCGCTCCGCCGTCGGTCAACGTCTCCATGGCGACGAGGCGGTCGGCGTGCGGGTAGGGCAGCGGGCGCAGCAGCGCCGCGTTCACCACGGCGAACACGGCCGTCGGGGCGCCGATGCCGAGCGCGAGGGTGAAGACGACGAACAGGGAGACGCCGGGCGAGCGGGCGAGTCCGCGCAGCGCCTGGCGGAGATCCGTGGCGAATCCACGCATGCCGCCACGTGCTGCAAGGGGCGTGCGTGAAGTTAGGCAATTATTTCCAATGGTTGTGGCCGGGGCAGATGTCGCCGATGGGACGCGACGTCCCAAGGGCGGAACGGGTCACGGGGGGACTTCGTAGATGACGCGGATCGACTCGAGCGCGAGGCAGGGCGACGACGGGCAGCGGATGGCGACGTCGTTCGTTCCGGGGCGGAGGATCCCCGCCGGGAAGTCGATGCGCAGCGCGACGTCGCCGGCGGCGAGCGGAAAGTCGTGCCCGTTCACGACGAGGGTCGCGGGCGCGGGGGCGCGCGCGCTGACGACGAACGACATGTGCTCCGCGAGGAACAGCGGCACGAGCAGGCGCGCGCCGTCGTCGGCGGGGACGAGCGTGCGCCCGGCCTCGGTCTGCGGCTTTCCCCACGGCCCGGCGGCGAGGGTCGCGTCGGTGGGGACGATGCGGTCCTCGGCGCGGAAGCCGGGGCGCGCCGCGTCGCCGACCGGGATGAACAGCCTTTCCGCCCCGACGACCAGGTCGTAGCGGTCGGGCGGCGCGCCGTGGCGGATCGCCCACAGGAGGTTCGCCGGCCACGATGCGACGTTGCCGACGAGGCGGCGCGCGCGCTCGATGATGCGCGAGACCGAGCCGGCGTAGATCTGCCCCGAGCTCATGGCGCGCCCGACGGGCGCGACGCTGCGCGCCACCGCCCA
Source organism: Haliangiales bacterium (assembly GCA_035259575.1). Classification (GTDB taxonomy): domain Bacteria; phylum Myxococcota_A; class Polyangia; order Haliangiales; family SHYZ01; genus DATFWE01. The sequence continues at coordinate 15,563 of DATFWE010000291.1, read as the reverse complement.
CGACAGCTCCAGGTTCATCGCCGCGAACGGCACGACGAGGAGGAGGAGCGCCGCGTGGGGCGCGAGGCGCGGGAAGCGAGCGTGGAGCGCGCGCAGGCGCTCGACGGCGAACGCGAGGCCGAGCGCGAAGACGACGGTCGCGTCGGTGAAGCGGCGATTGGAGAAGCTGAAGTCGGACCACCACGCCCACGCGCTGCCGTTCACCCACGTGACGAGGAGAAACGCGACCGCGGCGCCGGCGGCGAGGGCGCGGGCGCCGCGCGGGGCGAGCGCGAGCCCGACGACGCCCGCGTACGCGAGCGGCGTCCACACGAACAGGCCGTTGCGCGAGGCGTAGAGCGACTCCCAGAAAAACGGCGCGCCGGCGCGGAGGTAGCCCTGGCCGGAGTAGACCGCGAGGGGCGAGTCGTAGAAGTAGACGTTGGCGGCGATCTGCGGGCTCACGACGAGGAGCGCGAGCGCGGTCGCGGCGGCGAAGCAGCCGAGGAGGCGGAGGACGCCGGCGACGTCGCGGCGGCGGGCCCGCCGCGCCAGCTCGGCGACGCCCTCGGCGGCGGGGAGGATGGCGAAAACGACCTCCTGGAGGCGCGTGAGCGCGGCGACCCCGACGAGGACGCCGAGGAGGCACCAGCGGCGGAGGTCATGGCGGCCGCGCGTGCGGTCCCAGGTGTCGATGAGGAGCGCGACCGCGGCGGCGGTCCAGGCGTGGCCGTAGCTCGGCGAGCGCGTGGCGTAGAAGAGGACGGGCGTGCCGAGGGCGGCGAGGACGGCGCCGTAGAGCGCGGCGGTGGCGGAGACGCGGCGGCGCGCGATGCGGTAGGCGAAGACGACGCTGGCGAAGCCGGCGAGGAGCGCGCCGAAGAGGGTCAGGCGCTGGTCGAGGAGCGTGTAGCCGTGGCTGGGGATCCCGGCGCCGAAGACGTTGGCCGCGAGGACGACGCCGTGGGCGACGAGGAAGAACGGGACCTGGAGGATGGCGGTGCCGATGGGGTAGGCCTCGTGGCGCGGGCCGGGGCGATCCATGTGGAAGGGATCGCCCGCGAGGCGGAACTGGTTCTTGAGGTTGACGTCGAGGTCATAGACCAGGGAGAGCGTCGTCAAGTACATGTAGTGCCCGTCGCCGCGGGCGAGGATCACGTGGTAGGAGCCGTCGCCGCGCGCGGGCTCGGGGGAGTCTGGCGGCCACGACAGCCATAGCGCGGAATAGAGGACGAGCAGCGCGGCGAGGACGCGCACAGGGGCCGAGCGCATGACGGGCGCAGCATACGCCGGTGTCCGGCCGCCCGGACACTCCCGGACGCGCGGCCCGGACGCTCCCGCGGGTGGCGCACGCGTTTCCGCGCGCTTGGGCGGCGGCACGCGGGTTGCCTGGGCGGAGGCGCGTGATCGCCAAGCTCACCTCCGCGGCGCTGTATGGGATCGACGCCTATCCCGTCGAGGTGGAGGTGGACGTCTCGCCGGGCCTGCCCGGTTATCACGTCGTGGGCATGCCGGCGACGTCGGTGCGCGAGGGTGCGACGCGCATCCGCGCCGCGGTGAAAAACTGCGGCCAGGACTTCCCGGCGAAGAAGGTGACGGTCAACCTGGCGCCCGCCGACCGGCGCAAGGACGGGGCGGCGTTCGATCTGCCCATCGCCGTGGGCGTGTGCGCGGCCGCCGGCGCGTTCCTGCCGCAGGTCCTCGACGGGCTGATGCTCCTCGGCGAGCTCGGCCTCGACGGCACGGTCCGCCCAGTGCGCGGCGTCCTCGCGGCGGCGGCACTGGCCAAGGCGAAGGGATCGCGCGGGATCGTCGTGCCGCACGCCTGCGCGGAGGAGGCGGCGTGCGTGCGCGATCTGCCGGTCTTCGCCGTGGGACATCTCGGCGACATCCTGCGGGCGATGGCGGGGGAAGCGCCGCTCGTCGAGTGGAAGGGGCCGCCGCGCCCCGTCGCGGCGCGCGCGCGCGACGGCGATTTCCGCGAGGTGAGGGGGCAGGCGCTCGCGCGCCGCGCCGTCGAGGTGGCCGTGGCCGGCGGACACAACCTTCTGCTCTACGGTCCGCCCGGCATCGGCAAGACGATGCTCGCGCGCCGCATTCCCACGATCCTGCCCGAGATGACGGAGGAGGAGTCGATCGAGGTGACGCGGATCTACAGCGCCGCCGGCCTGGCGCGCGGGCTCATCGCGGATCGTCCGTTCCGCGCGCCGCACCACACCATCAGCACGCCGGCGCTCGTCGGTGGAGGGACGCCCCTGCGTCCGGGGGAGATCTCGCTGGCGCATCGCGGGGTCCTGTTCCTCGACGAGCTGCCCGAGCTCGCGCGCGCCACCATCGATGCGCTCCGCCAGCCGCTGGAAGATCGTCGCATCCAGGTCGATCGCGCGGCGGGGAGCGTCGTGTTTCCGGCGGCGTTCCATCTGGTGGCGTCGGCCAACCCGTGCCCGTGCGGCTGGTACGGCAGCGCGGAACGCACCTGCGTGTGCTCGCTCGGCGCGCTGGAGCGGTATCGGGCGCGTCTCGGCGGCCCGGTGCTCGACCGCATCGACCTCCAGGTGCGCGTGGGCATCCTGGCCCTGGCGGAGATGCGCGGCGGAGACGACGGCGAGGATTCGGCCGCGATCCGCGCGCGGGTGGCGGCGGCGCGCGAACGGCAGGAGCGCCGCCTGCGCGGCCGCGGCGTGCGCCTCAACGCGGAGATGGGGCCGGAGGCGACGCGCGCGACCGCCCGGCTCACGCCGGATGCGGAGTGCGTGCTCGCCCAGCTGTTCGCGAGGAGGGCGGGGATCACCGCCCGGGGGCTGGATCGACTCATTCGAACGGCGCGGACCATCGCCGACCTCGCGGGGGAGGACGACGTCGGCGCGGACGCGGTGCGCGAGGCGACCATCTACCGCGCGCTGGATCAGGACGTCGCGACCGCCGTCAGTGTCCCTGGATATACCCTTCGAGGGTCTGAATCACGTGCTCTTTCTCCTCGAGCATGAGCGCGATAACGTCCCGCATCGACACCAGCCCCACGACGCGGCCGTGCTCGCGCACGAGCAGGTGCCGGCAGTGGTTGGCGCGCATGACGTCGGCGCACTCGCGATCGGTGGCGCTCGTCCCGACCGAAGGGCCGTCGCGCTTCACGATCTCGCCCAGCGCGGTCTCCGGCGAGCTGCCGGTTCGCACTAGGTGGACGACGAGGTCCCGTTCGGAGACGAGCCCCACCGGCTCGCCCTTGTGGGTGACGGCGACCGCCCCGACCTTGCGCTCGTGCATGAGCTCCGCCGCTTCCTTGCAGGTTCTAGCGGCGTCGAGCGCCACCAGCTGCCGGGAAAAGTGCCCGTGAATCGCGCCCATGGGCCACCTCCTTCACTTTCGTAGCGTACCACCGGAAACCCGGGACCGGAGGCAGCCGATAACGATTCAGTGACCGGACACGAGAAGAGCGCACCCGCCGGAACGACCGAGGCCGTCCGCGACGTGGAGGGGGCGGCGGAGGCCGGTCGGGGGGGCGGTGGCGTGCGCGACCTCGTGTCCGGTCAGGTCTTTCTTCAGTCGGGGAGGCGGCGGCGCGGCTTCGAGCGTGGCGCCCTGCACGCGGCGCCTCGTGCGCCCGGCACGCCGGCGAGCGCTCGCGGGGGAGACCGCGCTGCGGTGGTCGAGTCGCCGCCTTCCCGACTTCTCTTTTTTTCTCGCGCCCGGGTCCGCGTCGGCGCCTCGTTCAGAGATCGGCAAGCCTCGGCACCAATGACCGAAGCTCCCATTCCTCGAACAGCACCCGCAGCCTCTCGCGCGCCGAGGCCGTCAGCGCCCGCGCGTACGGACCGGGCGGCAGCGGAACGTCGTCGCGCAGGCGCGCGAGGTCGCACCACATGCGCAGCTCGGCGGCGTGCGCCGCGACTGCCGCGCCCAGGCGCGCGGGGACGAGCTCGCCGGTGTGGGCGAGGATTCCGTCGACGTCGCCGTACGCCTGCAGCCACGCCGCCGCCGTCTTTTCTCCCACGCCGGGAATGCCGGGCAGGTTGTCCGAGGGATCGCCGACGAGCGCGATCCAGTCGGGCACGCGCTCCGGCGGCACGCCGAATGCGCGCACCACTTCGTCCGCGTCGTAGAGCCGATCCTTGACCTTGCCCCGACCGACGATGAGCACGCGCGTCGCGCCGCCCGCGACCTGCAGGCAGTCGTGATCTCCGGTGACGAGGAGCGGCTCCGGCAGCGTCCGCGCCAGCGTGGCCATGACATCGTCGGCCTCGAACCCGGGCACGGCCATGACCGGAAAGCCGAACGCATCGAGGAGCTCGTCGAGACGGCCGAGCTGCGCCCGCAGCGGGCTCGGGGGCGCGCCGCGGTTCGCCTTGTAGCCCGACCACGTCTCGTGGCGGAACGTGGGCGCCGGCAGATCCCGGGCAAAGCAGCCCGACGCGGGCCGATGCTCGCGCCACACCTTGATGAGCACCGACGAGAAACCATAGAGCGCCGACGTGGGCTCGCCCCGCGTCGTCGTGAGCGGCGGCAGCGCGAAGAATGAGCGGAAGAACAACGAGAACGTGTCGACGATGAGCGTGGGCGCCACCGAGACAGAGCATACGTGTCCGGCCGGCGTCCGGCATGTCCGGGTTCCGGCCGGACACTCCCGGGCCGGCGATCGCGATCTCGCGGCGTTGCGCGCGGGCGCACGGGTTGCAGTCCCCGCGGCGAAATGGGGTGGAGGACTCTCATGTCTAAGACGAAGGAAAAGCTCAAGGCGATCGCCGCCGCGGTGGGGGCGATCGAGAAGCAGTTCGGCAAGGGGGCCATCATGCCGCTCGGCGGCGCGCGGGTCGCCGAGATCTCGACGGTGCCCACCGGCTCGCTGGCGCTGGACGTGGCGCTCGGCGTGGGCGGTCTGCCCCGCGGCCGTGTGGTCGAGGTGTTCGGCCCGGAGTCGTCGGGCAAGACCACGCTCACCCTCCACGCCATCGCCGAGGCGCAGCGGGTCGGCGGCGTGTGCGCGTTCATCGACGCCGAGCACGCCCTCGACGTCAGCTACGCCCGGCGCCTCGGCGTGAGCCTCGACGACCTCCTCGTGTCCCAGCCCGACTGTGGCGAGCAGGGGCTCGAGATCGCGGACACGCTCGTCCGCACCGGCGCGATCGACCTCATCGTGGTGGACTCGGTCGCCGCGCTCACGCCGCGCGCCGAGATCGACGGGGAGATGGGCGATTCCCACATGGCGCTGCAGGCGCGTCTCATGAGCCAGGCCATGCGCAAGCTGACCGCGGTGGTCTCGCGCACCCAGACGACCGTGGTCTTCATCAACCAGCTCCGGCAGAAGGTGGGGGTCGTCTACGGCAGCCCGGAGACGACGACCGGCGGCAACGCGCTCAAGTTCTACGCTTCGGTGCGGCTCGACATCCGCAAGATCGGCATCATCAAGAACGGCGACGAAGTCGTGGGCACCAAGGCGCGCGTCAAGGTCGTCAAGAACAAGGTCGCGCCGCCGTTTCGCGAGGCCGAGTTCGAGATCCTCTATGGCGTGGGCGTCAACAAGCTGGGCGAGATCATCGACATCGGGGAGAAAGCGGGGCTCATCGAGCGCTCCGGCTCCTGGTACGCCTACAAGGGGGAAAAGATGGCGCAGGGACGGGACAAGGCGATCGTCTACCTGGCGGAGCACCCCACGATAGCGCAGGAGATCCGCCTGACCCTCGTCGAGGGCGCCAAGGCGGAGTGCCAGATGGCGCCCGCGGCGGCGACGCTGCCCCCGTTCGTGGCGCCGACCAACGGCGCCGCGGCGCAGGCCTGACCGTGGCCAGGCTCGCGCGCCGCATCCTCGAGGAGCTGATTCTCGAGCGTCTGTCCGCCACGGTGGATCCCGACGCCCTGCTCACGCTCGAATCGGAGATCGCCCGCAGCGTGGACAGGGCGATCGACGCCACGCAGTCGCGGGCATGCAGCATCGCCGTGGCGCAATCGTTGATCCGGCGAGCGTGGAGCCGTCTCGGCCGCGAGTCGCTCGTGAAGATCTGCGACGAGGGGTACGTTGACCGACCCGATGACTAGGGGTTGGGGGAGCCGAAGCTCGAGGCCTTGGGTGCGTTCCAGTCGGCCGCGGTGCCGTGCGGAACCGGCGGGACGGCGCGGAGCTGTCAAACGCGGGGGAATACTAGTGGGCCGGCTTGTCGGCGGGCTTCTGGACCGGCTCGCCGAAGCTGCCGCCGAGGTTGGGGAGCGGGATCGGCGCCGGCCCGCTCCCGCGGCTCAGAGCGTAGAACGCCGCGCCGGCCGCGATCATCGCCGTCGGCGGCCCCAGGACCGCGCGACCGGCGCGCTCGAGCTTCGCGCGACGGCCCACCAGCGCCCCGGCATACTTCGTCTCGATCTCGGCCATGGCGGCGGCATAGCCTGCGGCGTCGCCCGCCCCGCGCTTGTCGAGGGCCGCGAGATACGCGGCCCGCGCGTCGGGCGGATCTGCGGCGAACGTCACGATGCGCGCCAAGATCTGACCGCCCGTGGGCGTCACGTTCACGCCCAGCGCCGCTTCCGCGACCTGGCTGCCGAACCAGTTGGACGCGGTGATGATCTGGCTCGCCTGGTCGTTCTCCGCGAGGACCTGGGCCAGTTTCTTGGGGAGCCCCGACACGTCGACGTCGATGGAGCGGGACCACAGCGCGACCGTTTGTGCGCCGGAGAGGATCTCCTTGGCCTCGGCGCTGATGAGGTCACCCGACACCGAGCCCTTGAGGGTGCCCGTGCTCACGTCCCCGAGGGTGACGGCGAGCGCGCTGCCGGCGAGCGTGACGCCGACCCGCACGACGGGCAGGTCGGGCTGCTCCTTGGTGAGATCGATGTCGCCGGCGCAGCCGTTCTCGTCGACCTTCTGGTTCGCGACCATCGGCATCTGCTTCAGCTCCGCGCAGGCTGCGGCGACGGCCTTCTTGACCCGCGCCGCGTCCTTGACCTTCGCGATGAACGCGCCGCCGACGAGCGCCTTCCCCGCCGTCACCAGCTCGAAGTCGCCGGTGAGCTGATCGACGAGGTCGGCGCGGACGTCGGTGTCGCCGGCCGGCATGGTCGCGGGCATCTGCGCGGTGAGCGTCGACGGGTCGACCTTCCACCGGATGAGCGTTTGCGCGCCGGCGGTCATGCCGTCGAGCTCGGGCGGGGGCGCCTGGCCGCCCCACAGCTTCGCGATCTCGGCATAGTCGCCCTTGCCCCACAGCCGCACCGTCGCCCCATCCGGTTCGAGGCGGAGCGAGCCGCCCGCGGCGGCGGTCTTGGCGAACGGGCTTTGCGCGATCCCCTTCTGCAGCACGGGGGACTTGGACACGTCGGCGTAGTACTCGAAGTCCCCGCGCGCCTCGGCGGGGAGCGCCTTCACCGCCGCCGCCAGCGGCCCATTGGGCGCCTTGAGCGCTGCGTCCACGACGGCAGCCGATTCGCCGCAGACGTACCGGCCGGCGGCCTCGGTGCAGCGGCCCTTTTCACCCTTGCCGTCGTATTCGCGGTCGCCGACCTTCTCCGCGGTGAGGCCCAGCGCCTTCCGGAAGGCCTCGCGGTTGGTGACGGGCACGACCACGATGATCGGGTCGTCGTTGTCCGATCCGAAGAAGATCGCGAGACCCTTCTGGGGATCCGCGCCCACCGTCCCCCACGCCTTGGCGTCGAGAAAGTCGAACGGCGCCTCCTTGCGGACCTGGTCGACCTCGTCGAGCACCTTCTTCGCCCACGGCTTGCCCTGCAGATCCTTCTGCAGCCCGTTGGCCGCGTCCACGAGGCGCGGGAGCACGCCGTCCCCGACGACGATGCCCCACGTGGAGTTCGCGGGCGCCATGGCCCAGAGCGACGTGGTGTCGGCGTACTTCGGCTTCGGCGGCGCCGGCGCCTGCGGCACGGGCAGCGTCCCGCCAGCGGCCTTCGCGCCGGCGTCGCCGCCGGCCTTGTCGTCTTTCTTCGAACAAGCGAGCGCGCACACCAGCAGCGCCACGGAGAGCCTTCTCATGTCACGACTTGTACCATGCTCCGCCCCGGATCAAGTGCTTCACCGCCCCGTCGATGCCCTGGATGGTGAGGGGATACATCGGGAACAGACGGGCGAGGATCTGGATCGTCGTCTGCGCCCAGTACTCCTCGGGTTCGGGGTTGAGCCAGGCGCTCTTGCGGAAGAACTCGGACAGCCGGCGCATCCACTCGATGCCCGGCGTGGCGTTCCGCGTGTAGAAGTAGAGAGAGCCGGCAGCCTCCAGGAGCTCGGCGGGGTGCATGGATGCGTCGCCCACCACTACGAGCTTCTCGGAGCGATCGCTCTCGGCCAGGAGGTCCGCCACCGGCAGCGGTTTGTAAAACCGCGCGTCCGCGTAGACCGACTCGTACACGCAATTGTGAAAGTAGTAGGCCCGGAACCGCGCGAACCGCCCCGTCCGCGAGGCGGCGGTGAACAGCTGGCTCACCAGGTGGGCGTAGGGGTCCATCGATCCACCCACGTCCATGAGCAGGAGCACCTTCGCGCGATTGCGGCGCGGCGGATGCATGACGACGTCGAGCTCCCCCGCGTTCTTGGCGGTGCGATCGATGGTTTCGTCGAGGTCGAGCTCGCTCGGCGCGCCCTCGCGCCCGAGGTCGCGCAGCAGCCGCAGCGCGAGATCGATTCGCCGCACGTCGAGGATCACGTCCCGGCGGTACTCGCGGAAGCGCCGCTCCGCCGCGACCGCCAGCGCCGAGCGTCCGCCCCCGCCCATGCCCAGCCCGGTGGGATGGCGCCCGCCCCGGCCGAACGGGGACGTCCCGCCGGTGCCGATCCAGCGGTTGCCCCCGTCGTGGCGGCCCCGCTGCTCCTCGAGGCGCTTGCGGTAGAGATCGCGCAGCTCCTCCAGGCGCAGGTTCTGCAGCATCTGCCGCTCCTCGTCGGTGAGCTGCTTGGGATCGGCGAGCCAGCCGAGGAGCTCCTCGGTGATGAGCAGCGACTCCCGCTCGATGCCGTGGAACACCTTGAGGAACGCCGCGTCGAACGCGTCGTAGTGCGCCACGTCCTTCACGCACAGCGCGCGCGCCAGGTGATAGAAGCCGTCGAGGGACGAATCGTGCAGGCCGAGCGCCAGCCCCTGCATGAGGGAGAGCCACTCCTGCGTGGCGACCGGCACCTTGTGCCGCCGAAGCTCGAAGAAGAAATCGATGAACACGTTCGCGCCGCCTGAGCTAGGCCTTGCCCCGGACCACCAGCTCGGTGTCCTCGGCCGTCTTGAGCAGGGTCCCCAGGAAAGGGATGCCTCCTCCGACCTTGGCCAGGCTCACGCCGGCGCGCCGGAGCGCGCCGATCCAGTCGATGAGCTCGCTCGTCGACGGACGCTTGCGCAGGCGCGGCACTCCCCGCAGGTTGTAGAAGACCTCGATCACCTGGTCGAGCAGCTTGTCCTCGATCTCCGGGTGGTGAACGAGCACGATCTTCCGCATCAGCTCGGGCGACGGAAACTCGATGTAGTGGAACACGCACCGGCGGAGGAACGCGTCGGGGAGCTCCTTCTCGTTGTTCGAGGTGATGACCACGAAGGGACGCTCGCGGGCGACGATCTCCTCGCCGGTCTCGGGGATCTGGAACCGCATGACGTCGAGCTCCTGCAGGAGATCGTTCGGGAACTCCACGTCCGCCTTGTCGATCTCGTCGATGAGGAGCACGACCAGCTGCGACGCCCCCAGCGCCCGGCCCAGCGGCCCGAGCTTGATGTAGCGCTTGATGTCGCGCACGTCCCCGTCGCCGAACCTGCTGTCGTGGAGCCGCTGGACGGTGTCGTAGACGTAGAGGCCGTCCTGCGCCTTGGTCGTCGACTTGATGTGCCAGCGCAGGAGGTCCATCCCCAGCGCGCCCGCGACGTGGTCGGCGAGCAGCGTCTTGCCGGTCCCCGGCTCGCCGCGGAGGAGGAGCGGTCGCTCGAGCGCCAGGGCCACGTTCACGGCGTGGCGGAGACCGTCGGAGACGATGTAACCGGGGGTGCCTTGGAAGCGATCGAAGGAGTGCTCCACGGGGGAGCTTATAACTTACTGCTGCCAGGCGCGCACGTAGTACGCCGAGCTCACGCCGAGCTTGTCGCCCGTCACCGCCATGTACACCTTCTGCGGCGTCGTGATGGTGACCGAGCACAGCTCGTTCGAGTTGGCCTTGTACGACGGGCACTTGTACGTGGAGGTGATGGTGGGCGGGGCCCCGACGCGGACGCGCAGGTCGGCGTCTCCGCCCGGCAGGGCCGGGTCGGCGAGCGTCGTGAAGACGTACTTGCCGGGTTGGAGCACCTCGGTCTCGTACGACACCGTCTCGTACTTGGCCACCGCGCCGTAGGCGTCGAAGCCGTCCCACGTGGTGCCGGGGTCGTACCCGGGCCAGAAGACGTTGTCCTCCTCCCCGGTGACGACCGCGATCTGGACGTTGTCGATGCCGTTCAAGATCTGCGTGTACGTCTGCGGCGTGGTGTGATTCAGCATGGCGCGGATGAACGCCATCGCGCCGTCGGACATGTCGACGAAGTAGGCGGGCATCGCGTTCATGACCTGATCCATGTACTTGGTTCCGGTCGGGTCGCTCGGGTTGAGGAGCGCGCGCGTCCGGGCCAGCGTGTCGTCGACGTACGAGAACGTGTCGCACCCGTTGAAGTAGAAGATCTGGTACTTGCCCGGGAAGAACTTCCCCTTGCTCGCGAGCGCCGCGACGTTCTTCCCCAGGCCGGCGTGGCCGTTGTAGAGGATGAGGTCGGCGCCCGGCGTGAGCTCGGCGTAGCGGGCGTCGAAGGCCGGCCCCTCCGACGCGAGCTCGTCGGTGAGGAGGGCGACGATCGTCACCAGCGTGCCATCGGCGCGGGTGTACTTGAAGTCCACTTCCTTGTTCGCCGCGCCGGGATTGTCGGATACGCCGGCCGGCTTGGTCTCGACCCCGGGAAGCTCGCGCTTCACCGCCGCGACGAAGCTGTTATAGGCGGAGATGCCCGCGTCGCCGTCGCTGGTCGCGCCCTTCGCGTACTTGCCGAAGATCGCGACGACGTTGAGCGCGCCGTCCTCCCACACGCGGTGGTACTCGGGATACTTCGCGACCATGTTTCCCGCGTCGACCGTGACGGTCGCGTTCGCCCGCACCACGTCGGCGTCGACGAGCGAGCAGCCGGCGGCGTTGGGGCGGTAGTGGTACCAGTAGTTCGCCACCATCACCGACGCGTCGTCGCCGTCGTTGCACACCTGGCCGTACGTCGACGTGAACACGTTGAGCCCGGTCTGATCGATCCGCCGCGGCAAGACGAGCTGATACGACGTCGGCAGGTTGGTCTTCGAGCCCCAGGCGACGGGCAGCTTGGCGTGGTAGGTCACCGTGTAGAGCCCGCTCCCGTTCGACCTCCACGCCGTGTTGGTCACGACGAGCTTGTTCAGCCACGACGTGCCGTGCTCGCCGTTGATCTGTCCGATCGAATAGAGAAGCTGCGTCCTTACCTGCCCCTTGATGTTGTAGACCGACGTGCTGTCGAACGAGCCGTCGAACTCGAAGTCGAGCAGGGTCGCGACGCTGCTCGTGAACGGCTGGTCGTATTGGACCGGCGGCGCCTGCTCGCCGGCCTCGCCCGCCGCATCGCCGCAACCCGCCGCGACGCTGAGGGAAAACATCAGAAGAGCCGAAGTGACGAGCCTTTTCATCGCGCCGCCCCGGTGTGCAATGTCCGTTCCAGTAGTGACGGAGCGTACATTTCCCACGAAATCCGACCTTTTGGAAGGTGGGAAAAGCGAAAGCCGCCGGCGTATCGATTAGCCAGGCGGCTTCTGCACTTGCAGGCATCGCTCGGTCCAGAACGTGCCCCCGCGCTCGTCGCGCTGAACGATCCAGAGTCGGACTCGCGTGTCCGCGTCGGGCGCCGTCCATTTCGTCCACAGCGGCGGTTTGTTGCCGAAGAAGTCGACCGGCCCGCCGGTGTTGCCGCTCGAGAACTCCCCGGCCGTCGCCAGCCAGGCGTAGCGCAGGTTCTCGGTGAACATCCGCTGCCCCCCGTCCAGCGTCGGGACGACGTAGTCCTCGCGCACCCCGGCGGGCTCGATCGGCTCGAGCTTCACCTCGCGGCCCGGCTCGACGACGGGGCATCCCTCGACCGGCTCACCGTCGAGGGTGAGGTCCTGGAACGACGGGTTCTGGTTCGGCGTCCGCGACGGCGGAACGCGCGGCGCGTACACCATCTGCTTCCCCCCGTAGACCGCCGCGCTCTCGCCGCCGCCCTCGGCGACCACGCGCAGCTCGAGGTTCACCGGCACGCCCCCGAACCCGCCGAACGGGTCCTCGCGGATCGCGCCCTTAAGGAGGTCGAGCGTGACGTCGAGCGACGCGACGATCGTCTCCTGTCCGGCCTCGGCCACGCCCTCGCCGAAGATCAGGTGGGGGAGGACCTCGCCGTCGCAGCGCAGGTTCCTCTGCTTCGGACAGGCGGTAAAGCGGTAGCTGTGGCGCGGACCGGCGGGATCGATGACCAGCGCGGTGACCGTCACCGTCGGGAACGTCACGTTGGTGGGGTTCGCGGGATCGAAATCGACGACCACCTCGGCGGGGTCGGTCCGGATCGCGAGGACGCGCAGATCGACGACGATGTTGGGGTCGGCGAATCCCGCGTCGCAGGCGCACAGGAGCGCGAGCCATGCGTACGTCCTCACCATTGACCCTTCACCCCCAGCGTCGGGACGATGGGGACCCCGCGGACGGGCGCCGTCTGCTGGAACCGGTAGTCATACTGCGTGGCCTCCGCGTTCACGGCGTTGTACACGTTGATGACGTCGAGATAGACGCCGATCTGCCAGGTGTCGAACGTCCACGTCTTGTCGATGCGCACGTCGAGCTCGTGGAAGGTGTCTCGCCGCGCCGAGCGCGATACCCCGTTCACCGGCGTGTACGCGTTCGTGTCGGCGTTGAACGAGGCGCCGATGACCGGGGTGATGGGCCGCCCGGTCGTGAGGCGGAAGCGCAGGCCGGCCTCCCAGCCGTCGGCGAACCGCCAGCTCGCCACGCCGATGAAGTTGTGGGTCTGGTCGAACGGCTGCGGCACGAGCGGGTCGTCCGGGACCCGGCGCACCACCGAGCGCGACAGCGTGTAGCTGATCCACCCGTAGAACCGATCGGTCACCTCGTGCTTGAGGAGGACCTCGAGCCCGTAGCTCGCGCCCACGGACACGTTGTCGAAGTTGAGGCGTTTCAGCGTGCCGTCGTCGCGCATGACGACGTCGTTGACGAACGTGGCGAAGTCCCACCGCCAGTTGTAGTAGAGCTCGGCGTCGAGGGACACGCGCTTGCCGAGCTTCTGCTCCACGCCGACGCCGCTGTGGAGCGACGATTGCACGCCCAGGTTGGGGTTGCCGAACACGTTGTCGAGCGTCTCGGGCGAGGGCGGCTCGTGGAACATGCCGCCGTACGCTTTGAGCGTCGTCTCGTCGGCGACCTTCCAGCGGACGACCAGACGCGGGTCGACCGAGCTGCGCCCCTTGCCGTTGAGGAAATACCCGTCCAGCCGCAGCGACGGGATGAGGCGAAGCCGCGGCAGGACCTCCCATCCGAGCTCGAAGTACGCGCCGAGCCCGTAGACGTCGATCGAGCGCTGGATGAGCTCGGGCGGGATGTCGACCTGCGTGCCGAGCTGCCGGAAGTCCTGATTGTTGGCGATCTTGAGGTCGTAGCCGGTGTCGCGATAATCGAGGTCGAGCCCGGCGTCGATGGCGACGCCCCCGGCGAGGTCTCCGGAGACGCGCACGCGCGTGCCCGTGCTCTTGTTGGTGAGGTCGGTCGCGGTCTGCATGCCCGCGTTCAGCCGGAGCGCGTCGAGTCCGAACACCTGCGACAGGCTGAGCCGGAGCGCGGGGCCGATGGGCCGGACGTAGCCGACGCGGAGGCGATGGAAGCCGATGTGCGTGTCGAGGTCGAATGCCGCCGCCGCCTCGGCGTTCGTGCGCAGGAGCTCGAGCCTGTCGTCGGACCCGAACGCGGTGAGCGTCAGCCTGGCGCGGTCCGGCAGCGCCACGTCGAGGCGCGCCTGGTAGTCCCAGTAGACGGGCACGACGACGAGCGTGTTGCCGGGACTGGGCTTGGGCAGAACCAGCGGCAGGAACGCGTCGATGTACGACCGCCGGCCGGCCGCCGCGAACGTGATGTCCTTGGAGATCGGGACGCGGGCGTAGACCCCGGTGTCGAGGAGATCGATCTTGGCGGAGCCGTGAAATCCGTCCGACGCGGTGGGGCGGGTGTTCACCTCGATGATGCCTCCGCTGAACCGTCCGAAGCGCGCCGGGAACCCACCGGGGTACAGATCGATGCTGTCCAGGAACTCGGGGTTGAGGATCGAGGGGCCGCCGAGGAAATGATAGAGGAGGGGGATCCAGTGACCGTCGACGAACACGCCCGAGTCGTTGGGGTTCGAGCCGCGGATGAGCAGGAGGCCCGAGGCCCACGGCGACCGCGCCAGGCCGGGGAGATTCTGGAGCACGCGCAACGGGTCGCCGAAAGTGCCGGGGACGGTCGTGAGCTCGCGCCGTTCCAGGTTGCGCCGGGTGACCTCCAGCTTTTCGCGCTCGCCGACGACGGTGGTCGCGTAGGTGCCCGCCAGCGTGGGCTTGAGGTAGATCGTGATCTCCGCGGGCGTCCCCACCGTGAGGGCGACCGCGTCGGATCCCCGGTCGTAGCCTGTGAGAATGGTCACGACCTGATGGGTGCCCACCGGCAGGCGGTCGAACCGAAACCGCCCCTCGGCGTCGGTGTACGTCTCCTCCCCCAGGGAGGGGACTCCCACGCTGACCCCGGCGAGCTTCCTGCGCGTGCCGCGCTCGCGCACGGTGCCGCTGAGGCTCGTCTCGGGGCCCGCGGGCGGCGGCGCCGCCGGCTCGGGCACGATGACGGTCTCGAGGCGGAAATGGATCGCGGTCTCGATGGTGATGGGCGCCGGCTTGCCGTCGACCTCCGCCGGACGGAACTTGTACTGCTTTGCCGCGGCGACGGCGGCCTCGTCGAAGCCGTCGCCCACCGGCGCGAGGACGCGCACCGCGACGACGGCGCCGGCGACGTCGATGTCGATCTCGACCTTCACCGTCGCCTCGAGCTTTCGCGCCAGCGCGTCGGGCGGGTAGGTCGGGGCGGCCGCTTCGAGGAGCTCCGGCGCGCGGGTGAGGACGGGGGCCGGGGCGGGCGCAGGAGGGGCGTCGCGCCGCGCGTCCTGCGCGTGCGCGGTCGCCACAACCAGGCACCCGATCCACGCGAGCCGTCGCAAGGGTCGACAGTGTTGTCAGACCCATGCGCGCCCGCAAGCGTTGCAAACGACCCGATTGGTGAGAAAATTCTGCCGGTGCGCCGCCTGGGCTGGCTTCTCTGCGCCGTAGCTTGTTCCTCGCCCGCGGCGCTTCCCGGATCGGACGCCGCGATCGGACCCGTGTCGCCGGATGCGGCGCTTCCGCCCGACGGGCCCACCCTCCTTCCGTTGCGGGTGGATTTCCTCGATCCGGACCACGGCCCGTTCGTCGGCGGCACCCAGGCGACGCTCAAGGGCAAGGGCTTCGCGCCCGGCATGGTCGTGACGATCGGCGGACGCAACGTGGACGCGACCGACGTGGATGTCCTCGACGGCGCG
>DATFWE010000290.1:0-36389 GCA_035259575.1 Haliangiales bacterium | reverse complement strand
CCACCGGGCTCATGCACCCGTCGTACGCGCTGACACGATAGCTACTGGACGACGAACTCGGTGAAGAACAGCCGCTTGACCTTGCCGCCGCCGAGCTGCTTGTCGATGCGCCCGCTCACCGATTCCTGGATCTTGGCCTTGTTGGCCTCGCCGGCGGTGTCGGCCACGGTGAGCCCTGACAGGTAGCGGAGGACGTCGTCGCGCACGCCGCGCTTCTGGCGCTCGAGCTCGTCGGCGGCGGGCTTGCCCGACACCTCGACCTCGAAGGTGGCCTTGAGGTACCGGCTCGAGCCGGGCTCGTTGAGGTTGACCACGAACGGATCGAGCGCGACCACGACGCCGGTCTCCTCCTTGGGGGCCGCGGGGGCGGCCTCGACGACGACGTGCGCCGGCTTGAGCGACTTGTAGGCGACGAACCCGGTCGCGCCGAGGTTGAGGGCGACGAGCAGCACCAGGAGGACGGAGCCGCCGCCACCCTTCTTCTCACCCGCTGGCTTGGCTGGATCGGACATGTTGCGAAAGGGTCTAGCAAGCGCCGCGCCACCGCCGGCGCGTCTGTTTTCTAGGGCTTAGCCGGGGCGCCGCGCGCCCCCGTCGGCGATTCTGGCGTCGCCTCCTGGGACGTGGGCGGCAAGACGACAATGTCCACGCGGCGGTTGCGGTTCCTTCCGTCGACCGTGTCGTTCGACGCGACCGGCCGGTGCTCGCCGTAGCCCGCCGCCGCGAGCTTCTGCGGGTCGTAGCCGCCCTGCTCGACGAAATAAGACACGACCGACGTCGCCCGCGCGGTGGACAGCTCCCAGTTGGAGCGGAACGTGCGCGACCGAACCGGCACCGTGTCGGTGTGACCTTCGACGACCATGTCGTACCCCTGCCCCTTGAGCTTGCGCGCGACGAGCTCGAGCGCCGCCGCCGTCCCCTTCTGCAGCTCCGCGCTCCCCGACTGGAAGAACGCCGCCTCGGCGAGCGCGATCACCACGCCCCGCTTCTCCTCGCGGACCTCGATGCGCCCCTTGAGCTGGGGGTCCTCGGCGAGCGCGCGCAGATCGGCGACGAGCTGCTTGTACCGCTGGGTGCCCCCGTTTCCCTCTCCGGCCGACGCCGGCGTCGGCGCCTCGATCACCGTCACCGGATGGCCGGCCATCGGCGTCGATTCCCCCGGCAACCCGCGGAAGAAGTCCAGGTTGAACGCGGTGCGCATGCTGAACATCATCTTGCCCACCTTCTTCTGATCCACCGTCGAGATGGCGTAGAGGGTGGTGAAGAACGCGAACAGCAGCGTGATGAAGTCCGCGTACGACACGAGCCAGCGCTCGTGGTTGACGTGCTCGGGGTGCTTCTTCTTGCGCATGGGCTAGGCCGCGGCCGCCGCCTGGCGCGCGGCGACGGTCGCCTCGCCGCGCGACGCGCCCTCGGCGCGCTTCTCGGCGTAGACCGCGAGCTTGCGCTCGATGAGGCGCGGGTTCTCCCCCTCGGCGATCGCGCACACGCCCTCGACCGCGAGCTCCATCGACACGACGTGCTCGCGGTGGCGCAGCTTGAGCTTGCCCGCCAGCGGGAGGAGGAACAGGTTGGCCATGCCGACGCCGTAGACCGTCGCCACGAACGCGACCGCGATGCCGCCGCCCAGCTTGGACGGATCGGACAGGTTCTCCATGACGTGGATCAAGCCGAGCACGGCGCCGAGGATGCCGACGGTGGGCGCATATCCGCCCGCGGCCTCCATCACCTTGATGGAGTGCTCGCCCTCTTCCTCGGCGCGGGCGATCTCGATCTCCATGGCGCCGCGGACTGCCTTGGCCTCGGTGCCGTCGACCGCGAGCTCCAGACCGCGCTTGAGGAACGCGTCGGCGATCTGCGCCGCCTCCTTCTCGATGGCGATGAGCCCCTCGCGGCGCGCCTTGTTCGCGAGCGCCACGATGGTGCCCACCGTGGCGGCGGTGTCGTACACGTGGGGCTTGATGGCGAGCTTGAGGTCGCGCAGGGTCTGCTTGAGCGCGGCGCCGTGGAACTGAACGAACACCGCGCCGAGCGTGCCGCCCACCACGATGATCGCGGCCGTCGGCTGCAGGATCGACCCGATGTGGCCGCCTTCCAGCGCCTGGCCGCCCAGGATGGCGCCGATGGCGACGAGGACGCCGATGATGGTTGTCTTGTCCATGGCTACGCTCTCTCCGGGCCGGCCACGATCTTCTGGCGGTAGGCGATGGACTTCTCGATGACTTCGTCCACCGTCTCGCGCACATGGATGTGGTCGCCGTTGATCAAGGTGATCAGGGTGTCGGGGTTGGCCTCGACCAGCGCGATGAGATCGGCGTTGACGACGAGCGGCCGGGAGCTGAGGCGGGTGAGCCTGATCATGGTGTCGACGCAGGAAAATCGACCGTGCGGCCGGGGCCTTGAGCCCACCGGGGTAGGCGCGCGTGTTACCCTGGCCTGGTCTTGCGCGACCTCGCCGCCCTGGCATGCAAGGTCGGACAGGCAGCCTACCCGTCCGTCCGCATCCCGGCGGACGCCCTGGCGGCGTTCGTCGGCGCGCGCGCCCGCGCCGACACCCCACCCGAGCGGCTGGCCGAGCTTTTCCTCACCTGCGCCTGCGCGCGCGGGGACGGCAACGCGCTCGCCGAGCTCGAGCGCGCGTTCTTGCCCGAGGTCCGGCGCATCGTGGCGCGGCGCTGCCGCTCGGACGCGCTCGTCGACGAGGCCATGCAGATCCTCCGCGCCACGCTGCTCGTGCCGCGCGGCGCCGACCCGCCGGAGATCGCGGACTTCACCGGCGCCGGCCCGCTGGCCGGCTGGCTGCGCGTGGCGGCGGTCCGCATCGTCCTGCGCTTCGTGCGCAAGGAGGAGCGCTCGACGCCCATCGAGGAGGTGGTCGCCGACCGGCTGGCCGCGCTCGACGACCCCGAGCTCCGCTACATCCGCGCCCGCTACGGCGACGCGGTGCAGGTCGCGCTGCGTGAAGCGTGGCTGGAGACCTCGACCGAGGACCGCAATCTCCTCCGCTACCGCTATGTCGACGGCTATGGCGTGGACCAGATCGCCGCCGTCCACCGGGTCCACCGCGCCACCGCCGCGCGCTGGGTGGTCCGCGCCGAGGAGGCGCTGGTGGCGGCGGCCAAGCGCCGCCTGGAGATCCGCTACCAGGTCGTGGCCAACGAGATGCAGAGCCTCCTGCGCCTCATCCGCAGCCACCTCCTCGTATCGGCGCGAACGATCTTCCGGTCGGCATGACGCACGTACCCTCCGAGATGGTGCTGGAGTACCTCCAGGGCACGCTCGCGGCGGAGGCGAGGGGCGAGGTCGACCGCCACATCGACGAGTGCACCGAGTGCCGCCGCCTCATCGCCGAGTCGGCGCCCACCGAGCCGCCGCGCTCCGGCCCCGCGTCGGAGCTCGCCGCCCAGGCCCTGCCCACCGTCCCCGTCGACAACTACATCATCGAGGAGGAGGTCGCCCGCGGCGGGCTGGGCAAGATCCTGCGCGCGCGCCACGTCCCCCTCGACCGGACGGTGGCGGTGAAGGAGCTGATCCGCCAATCCAGCATGAGCCTCGACGGGCGGTTCGTGCGCGAGGCGCTCGTCACCGCGGGGCTCCAACACCCCGGCATCGTGCCCCTCTACGAGGCGGGGCGCTGGCCGACGGGCGAGCTGTTTTACGCCATGAAGCTCGTCGACGGCGAGACGCTCGCGGCCCGCCTGCGCGCCCTGCGCAGCTTCGCCGAGCGCGTCGCGCTCCTCCCCAACCTCATCGCCGTGGGCGAGGCGCTCGCCTACGCCCACTCGCGCGGGATCATCCATCGCGACATCAAGCCGTCCAACATCATCCTGGGCGAGTTCGGCGAGACCGTGCTCATCGACTGGGGGCTCGCCAAGCGCCTCGCCGACGACCGGCCGGCGCCGCCCGACCGCGACGTCGGCGCGACGCTGCCGGGCGACGTCATCGGCACACCGCTGTACATGGCGCCGGAGCAGACGCGCGGCGAGCCCGCCGACACGCGCTCCGACGTGTACTCGCTCGGGGTGGTGATCTACGAGTCGCTCGCCGGGTGCGTGCCGTACAACCTCGCCCCGCGCGGCGCGAGGCCGGACGAGTTCCTGCGACGCATTCCCACCCAGCCGGCTGTCCCGCTCGACGCGCGCGTGCGGCGCGCGCCGCGCGATCTCGTCACCATCGTCCACAAGGCGCTGGCCCACGACCCCGCGGACCGTTACCCGTCGGCGCGCGAGCTGGTCGAGGACCTGAAGCGGTTCCAGACCGGCCAGCTCGTGTCCGCGCGCGAGTACTCCTCGTGGCAGCTGATGCTGCGCTGGGCGCGGCGTCACCGCACGCCGCTGGCGATCGCCGCCGCGGCGGCGCTGGCGCTGATCGTCCTCGGCGCGCTAAGCGTGGTGCGGATCGCGCGCGCCCGCCACAAAGCCGAATCGAGTGTGGCGCAGCTCCATCTCGACCAGGGGCGCCTGGCCAACCTGGGCGGCGACCCCATGCGCGCGCTCGTCTACCTGTCCGCCGCCGCCGGGGAGGGCAAGGACGACGCGCGCCTGCGCTTTCTCCTTCGCCGCGCCGAGCAGTCGCTGGAGCGGAGGCGGCTCGTGCTTCCCGCCCACACCGCCGCGGCGATCGCGGCGTACTCCCCCGACGGGAGCCGCATCGCCACCGCCAGCCACGACAAGTCCGCGGCGGTATGGGACGCGCGCACCGGGAGCCTGCTCCACCGAATGTCCGGCCACGAGGGCCGCATCGTCGCCCTGGCGTGGAGCCCCGACGGGCGCCGCCTGGCGACCGCCGCCCAGGACAGGACGGCGCGGGTGTGGGACGCGGACAGCGGCGCGCCGGTGGCGACGCTCGTCGGCCACGACGGGCGGGTGAACGGCGTGGCGTGGAGCCCGGACGGATCGCGCCTGCTCACGCGCTCCGAGGACGGAACGGCGCGGACCTGGGACGCCGCGGGCGGGGCGCTGCTGACGATCCGCGCGCACGAGGGCGAGACCACTGGGGCGATCTGGCTCCCCGACGGGCGCATCGCGACCGCCGGCGCCGACAAGACGGCGCGCGTGTGGGCCGCCGACGGCACGCCCGCCTGCGTCGCCCGCGGGCACACGCGCGGGCTGTCGGCGCTCGCGGTCAGTCCGGCCGGCGATCGCCTGGCGACGGGCGCGTTCGATCGCGCGGCGGCCATCTGGACGATCGACTGCCGGATGGTGCACGAGCTCGTCGGACACCGCGACGGCGTGCTGCGCGTCGCGTTCGATCCCGCCGGGCTCACCGTGGTGACGGCGGGCGCCGACGGGTCGGCCAAGCTGTGGCACGCGGGCACCGGGCGGCTCGTCGCCTCGCTGGACGGGCACGGCGGGGGCGTCGTGGCCGCCGGGTTCAACCACGACGGCACCCAGGTGCTCACCGGAAGCGACGATCGCACCGCGCGCATCTGGCGGACCGCCGACGGACGGCTGGAGTCGGTGCTGGCCGGGCACGTCGCCGAGGTGCGGTCGGCCACGTTCTCCCCCGACGGCAAGGACGTGCTCGTGGCCGGGCGCGACGGCACCGCGGTGGTGTGGGACGCGCGCCCGGAGGGCCTGCTCGACACGATCGCGGCCGGCAGCGGGCCGGTGATCTTGGCGCGCTTCCTGCCCGACGGGCGGGTGCTCGCCGTGTCCGACGCGGGCGACGGCGTGTGCCCGCCCATGCGCCCCGACAGCCGAAACTGGGCGACCCACTGCGAGCTCTCCGGCGACGGGCGCGTCGTCCTGCGCGCCGAGGGCGACCGCGCCGCGGCGGCGGAGCGCGGGACGCGGGCGGAGAGCGGCGCCGCCGTCCACCCCGCGGAGATCCAGCTGCACGCGCTCACGCCCGCCGGCGAACGCGCCGTGACCGGATCCTCCGACGGCACCGTTCTCGTGTGGGAGACCGCGGGCGGGCGCGTCCTCCTGCGCACCAAGGTGGCCGGCACGCTGCGCGCCGTCGCCATCGCCCCCGACGGCGCGACCCTGGTCGTCCACACCTCGGACGACATGACGGTGTGGGACGTGGCGTCGGCGTCGGTGCGGCGGACGTTCTCCGCCCGCGCCGGGCGCTTTTCCGCCCTCGAGTTCGACGCCCGCGGCGAACGCCTGGTCGGGCCCACCCTCGACGGCGGCGCGGCGATCTGGGACGTTCGCACCGGCGCGGCGAAAGTTGCGCTCGAGGCGCCGCCCACGACGACGGTCGCCGCCGTGTTCAGCCCCGACGGCGCGTTCGTCGCCGCCGCGGGGCAGGACAACCGCACCCGCGTGTACGACGCCGTCGGCGGCACGCTGCTGCTCACGATCGCCCACGGAGGAACGTTCTGCGCCCCGCAGTTCTCCCCCGACTCGACGCGGCTCGTCACCGCCGGCACCGACGGGACCGCGCGGGTGTGGGACGTCTCGCTCGACCGGCGCGACGTGCCGGCGATCGCCGACTACGTGCGCTGCCGCGTGCCGTTCCGGCTCGAGCGCGAGGCGCTGTGGCCGTCCCTGCTCGAGTGTCGCTAACCATCCGAAAAGGCGTGCCTTTCATTTTTCGGTGCGACGAGTTCGTTCCGCGGTCCCTATCTCGAAGATGGAGCAGCACCGGAAGCGCCTTTTCGGCACGGCGATGCGGCTGACCCGCCACCCCGCCGACGCCGAAGATCTCGTCCAGGACGTGATGGAGCGCGCCCTGCGCGCGCGCGGCCGCGTGCCCGCGCACGCCAACGTGCGCGGCTGGTTGCTCGCCATCCTGCGCAACCTGTTCATCGATCGGATGCGCGCGGCGCACCGGCGGCGCTGGGTCCCGCTGTCCGCGGAGATCGGCGCGCCCGAGCCGGAGCCGCCCCCCGTGTGGGCCCCGCTCGGCGTGGACGACGTGCGCGCCGCGCTCGTCGACATCGACGTGCGCTTCCGCCGCGCCTACGAGATGTACGAGCTCGAGGGAAAATCGTACAAGGAGATCGCCCTCGCGCTCGGGATCCCCGTCGTCACCGTCGGGACCAAGCTCCTGCGCGTCCGCCGCAAGCTCGCGGCCAACCTGTCGAGCCGGCTGGCGGCGTGACATGATCGAGCACCTGCGCGCCCGCCTCAACGCCATCCTCGCCCGCGTCGACGCCGACCCCGACGCGGCCGAGCACGACCTGTGGGAGGTCCGGCGCCTGCTCGCCGCGCTTCGCCCGTCGCTGGGCGAGGATGCGGCACGACTGGGCAAGGCGCTCGACCAGGTCGAGCTTCGCATCGCCACGCTGCGCGTCGTCCACGTCTCGCTCGACCTCGCGGCGCGGAAGCGCGTCCTCGATCGGCACCTCGACGCCGGCGCGGCCGCGGCGGCGCTGGAGCTCCTGGCCCGCCTCCGGCGCGACCTCGTGGAGTCCGCGCCGGTGCTCGGCCAAACGCCGCGCGGTCGGCTGGTGCTGCGCGAGCTCGGCGCCGAGCTCGACGACGCCGAGGCCCGCCTGCTCTCCGGGGTCGCGCCCGCGCTGGGGCTCCGCGCGGCGCGCGTGCGCGTGCTCGGCGAGGCGCTGATGGAACGGCTCAACCGGGGCGCGGGCGCCGAGGCGGTCGAGATCGCCGACGAGCTCGCCGACGAGACCGCGCGCCTGCGCGAGAGCATGCCCGCCTCGGAGACCGTGGCCAACGCCGACAGCCTGCTCGCCCGCGCCGCCGCCGAGACGCGCGAGCTGCGCGAGCTACGCGCCGTCGAGCGCGCGGTCGATTCGGCGACGGGCAGCCTGCGGTGGCTCGCCTTCGCGGTGGACCGGCGCCGCGTCGCCGACGCCATCCAGGCGCGCGACAACCTGACGGTCGCGGTCGCGGAGCTGCGCGAGCGCTACGCCGCCCACCTGTCGGCGCGGGCGTTCCTTGCCGACGTCGACGCGACGCTGGCGCGCGCCGACCGCGAGCTGGGGACCGCGATCGCCCGCGCGGAGGCGGATCTCGCCCTCCTGCGCGCGCGCCCGCTGCTCGCGATCCTCGAGCGCGGCGGCGATCCCCAGGCGGCCGACGCGGCGATCGATCTGGAGCAGATCGCGGCCTATCTCGACGCGCGCAAGCGGCGGGCGCCGGAGATCGGACCGTGGCTCCGGCGCGTCGAGGCCGCGATCGAGCGCGAGCGCCGGCGCCGGCGCTCGCCCACGAGCATGGTGATCGGGGTCATGAACGACGTGGTGTATGGCGAGAGCAGCCTGATCGGGCGCGGCGCCGCCGCCTGAGCAGGGCGGCGAGCGCGAGGACGATCCCGGCCGCTCCGCCGCCCGCGCCGCCCCCGACGCTGCAGCCGTCGGCCGCCGCCGGCTCGCCCTCTGCGACGGGGACGACCGGCGCCGCCGGCACCGTCGCGGTGGGCGGCGCCTCGCCCGCGATGGTTACCGTCGCCGCCGCGGAGTCCATCACGCCGTCCGTCGCGACGTAGGTGAACGAGTCCCGCCCGGCGT
Source organism: Haliangiales bacterium (assembly GCA_035259575.1). Lineage (GTDB taxonomy): Bacteria > Myxococcota_A > Polyangia > Haliangiales > SHYZ01 > DATFWE01. The sequence continues at coordinate 27,967 of DATFWE010000290.1, read as the reverse complement.
AGCTCGGGCCGGGCGCGTAGACGAGCGAGCCGTCGGCGCCCACGACGATCGTGCCGTGCGCGGGGGCGCGCGCGATGCGCGCGGACAGCGGGCGGCCGTCCGCCGATTTCCGCCATGCCACACCGTGAAAGATTCGGCCGAAACGAACAATCGCTCGGGAGCCCGCTCCCGCGATCCTCCCACCCGCTCCCTAGGGCCGCTTGTAGATCTGCCCCTCTTTCATGACGAAGAGGACGTGCTCGGTGGCGCGGATGTCGCGGAGGGGGTCTCCCGGAACCGCGACGATATCCGCCAGCTTGCCGGGCTCGAGCGTCCCCACGCGGTTGTCGACGCCGAGAAGCTGCGCCGCGGACAGCGTCCCGGCGCGGAGGGCGTCCCCCGGTTTCATGCCGAGCTCGACGAGGAGGTGGAACTCCTCCGCGTTCCGCCCGTGCGGATACACGCCCGCGTCGGTGCCGAATGCGATCTTGACCCCGAGCGCCAGCGCCCGCTTCATCGCCTGGGCGTGGCTCTTGGAGGCGGCGAGGTACTTCGGGATCGCGTCGGGGTGGAGGTTGCCCTTGTCGTAGCGCTCCTTCACGCCCTGGAGCGCGAGCGCGGTCGGGACCAGGTAGGTCCCTTTCTTCTTCATGAGCTGGAGCGTGGCCTCGTCGAGAAACGAGCCGTGCTCGATCGAGTCCACCCCCGCGACGACCGCGCGGCGCGCGCCCTCGGTCCCGTGCGCGTGCGCCGCGACCTTGCGCTTGCGCGCGTGCGCCTCGTCGACGAGCGCGTCGAGCTCGGGCTGGGTGAGCTGCGCCGAGTCCACCTCGTCGGACATCGACAGCACGCCGCCGGTGGCGCACACCTTGACGACGTCGGCGCCGTTCTTGATCACCTCGCGCACCTTCGCGCGGATCGCCTCGGCGCCGTCGGCGACGCCGTCGACCGCGGGCCGGGCGAGGACGCCGGGCCGGATGCCGTTCGAGCCGTCGCAGTGTCCGCCGGTCGTCCCGATCGCGGCCGTCGACACCAGCATGCGCGGCCCGACGATCTTGCCGGCGGCGATGGCGTTGCGCAGGGCCACGTCGACGAGATCGCCTGCGCCGACGTCGCGCACGGTGGTGAAGCCGGCGAGGAGCGTCCGCTTGGTGTACTCGGTGGCGCGCAACGCATCCTCGGCGGGCGAGCGCTGGAACTCGTCGACGAAATCCTGTCGCCAGTCGGGCCCCGCTTCGTGGCTGACGTGGGTGTGGGCGTCGATGAACCCGGGGAGCAGCGTGGCGTCGCCGAGATCGATGATCTGGGCCTGCGCCGGCGCGGCGCCGCCGACCTGCACGATCTTGTCCTTGTCGACGACGACGAGCCCCGGCGTGACGAGTGTCCCGGTCCGGGGGTCGTAGAGGCGGGCGGCCTTCACCGCGACGGTCTGCGCGGCGGCGGGCGCGGCGACGAAAAACGCGAGCGCGAGCAATCGCTTCATTTTTTCCTCTCACTAGGGCACGCGGAGCATAGCTCGGGTAGATTGGAGAGGTGAGGTCCCTGGTCGTCCTGGTGGCGCTGGCGGGCGCGGCCCACTCGAAGCCAGCCTACCTCGTGTCGTACGGCGCCTACGGGAGCCCCGACGCCATCGTCGCGCGCGGACGCGCGCACAAGGGCAAGCCCCCGTCGGATGCGCTGGCGCGGCCCAAGATCGACAAGGTGGTCGGCACCGTCAAGGCGTTCGCCGGCCGCGACCTCGAGCGGCCCCTCGTCGCGCTCACCGACGTGGCGACCGGCCGGACGGTGGAGGCCCGCGGCAACGGCGACGGCTTCTACGAGGTGCGCCTGCCCGGGCCGTTTCCCCCCGGTCCGCGCCGCCTCACCGTCGCGCTGCGCGACGCGAAGTACGCCGCCGACCCCGTCGACGAGACCGCGGTGGTGGTCGACCAGGGTTTCGTCCTGGTGAGCGACATCGACGATACGATCGTCGACACCGGCGTCACCCGCGGCAAGGCGGAGCTGGTCGGCCGGGTGCTCGCCTCCGACGCGGGCGACGTGAAGCCGCTGCCGGGCGCGGCCGAGACGCTGGGCGCGTTTGCCGGCGCGGGGATTCCCATCATCTACCTCAGCGCCAGCCCGGTGGAGCTGGCGCCCCGGCTCAGGCAGGCGTTCGCGCTGCGCGGGTTTCCCGCGGGGCCGATATTCCTGCGCCACTACGAGGACGACGGCATCGGCGATCCGTCCGCCTACAAGCGCCGCGCGCTCGCCAAGCTCGCCGCGGATCTGCCCCGGGCGCGGTTTCTTCTCCTCGGTGACAACGGCGAGAAGGATCCGGCGATCTTCGCCGCGGTCGCCCGCGACACCGGCCGCGTGGCCCACCGCTTCATCCGGATGACCGTGGCGGGAGCGCCGGGCGACGGCGCGTTCGCGTTCGGAAGCTTCGCCGAGCTGCGCGCGTTCGCGCGCGAGCAGAAGCTCATCCCTTAGGAGACGGGGCGGCTATAATCGCGGCCCATGCGGATCGGCATCCTGGGCGCGGGCAACGTGGGTGGGACGTTGGGGCGGCTGCTGGCGCGCCAGGGGCATGCGATCTCGTTCGGGGTGCGCGAGCCGGGCCGGATCGCCGAGCTCGCCACGCTCACCGGCGGGCGCGCCGGATCGCCCGCCATCGCCGCCGACGCCGAGGTCGTGGTGCTCGCCGTCCCGTGGGCCGCCGTCCCGGACGCCCTCGCCGCCGCCGGCGACCTCGACGGGAAGATCCTCGTCGACGCGACGAACCCGCTCCTCGGCGGGCTCAAGGGGCTCGCCCTCGGCACCGACCGCTCCGGCGCCGAGGAGGTCGCGCGCCTCGCGCCCGGCGCGCGCGTCGTCAAGGCGTGGAACGGCCTCGGCATGCAGACGCTCGAGCGCGTGGCGGCGGGGAAGCTCGCCGCGTGCGGCTTCTACTGCGGGGACGACACGGGGGCGAAGGAGGTCGTGGGCGCGCTCGTCCGCGAGACGGGGCTCGAGCCGATCGACTGCGGGCCGCTCACCGCCGCGCGCATGCTCGAGCCGCTGGCGTTCCTGTGGATCCACCTCGCGTACCGCGTCGGCCTGGGGCCGAACATCGCGTTCTTCCTCAATCGAGCGTGAGGCACATATGGCACTCGACCGCAGCTTCTCGTTTTCGTCGATCCTGAACAGCTACTTCATGGTGGCCGGCGGCGTGGCGCTGGCGCTGCTCGGCGCGACCTACCTCAAGCTCGAGGGCAACCTGCCCCTGGTCGCGGCGATCGGCGCGGGCGCGTTCGTGGGCGGTTGGTTCGCCGCGCGGGCGAGCCGCGGGTCGACGATCATCGAGCCGGCGATCGGGGCGCTCCTCATGGTCGCCACGACGGGGGCGCTCCTCGCGGCGACCAAGGGCGGACAGTTTTTGTGGCACGTGGCGCAGGACGAGGTCCTGAAGGACGCGGGGATCGTCGGGGGCGTGGCCCTGGCGGGGGCGCTCGTCGGCGCGTTCATCTCGGAGAAGGCGCTGGGCGAGGCGACGACCAGCGCGCTGCCGTGGATCCTCTACGTTGCGCTCGCGGTGCTCGGCGGGTGCTTCATCGCCTGGCAGATCGGCGTGGTGCTGCCGTATCAAGAGGTGGTGGGCGGCATCGGGCGCGACGCGGACACCGCGGCGAAGGTGCTGCTCATCGCGACGGCCGTCGGCGCGCTCCTGTCCGGCGCCGGCGCCGGCGCGTCGGCGCGCACGCGCGTCATCGCCGCGGCGTTCCTCGGCGGCGGGGCCGGCGTGTTCGGGGCGTTCCTCCTGGCCAAGCAGCTCCTCGGCAGCGAGTGGGACGTCGCGGGCGCGGCCGTCATCGCCGGCGGCGGCGCGATCGTCGCGACGCTGGGCGCGGCGATCGGCTGGGGCCTGATCGGGCGGCGGGGGGCGGCCTAGGCGATCACGCCGCGGAGCAGCGACCCGACGAGCAGGTGCCAGCCGTCCACCGCGACGAAGATGAGGAGCTTGACCGGCAGCGACACGAGCACCGGCGGCAGCATGACCATGCCGAGGCTCGACAGCACGGTCGCGACGATGAGGTCGATGACCAGGAACGGCAAGAGCACCGCCAGACCCATCTGGAACGCGGTGCGGAGCTCGGTCAGGACGAACGCCGGGATCGCGATGCGGAGCGGCACATCCTGCGCCGTCGCCGGACGCGCCGTGCCGGAGACGTCGTAGAACAAGGCGAGGTCCTCCTGGCGCGTCCGCGGCAGGAGGAAGTCCTTGATCGCGGGGCCGGCGGCGTCGATGGCCGCGCCCTCGTCCTTCTTGCCGTCGAGGTAGGGCTTGAGCGCCTGCTCGTGGACCCTGGTCGCCACGGGCGCCATCACGAACATGGTCATGAACAGCGCGAGCCCCACCAGGACCTGGTTCGGCGGCGCGCCCTGCGTGCCGAGGCCGTTCTTCAGGAACGAGAACACCACCAGAAAACGCGCGAAGCAGGTGCAGGTGAGGACGATGGCCGGCAGCAGCGACGCGATCGCCAGGACGACGACCATCTGCAGCGCGCTGGAGGGGCTCGCGGCGACGGCGGCTGGATTCACGAATCCGCCCCAGCGGCGGTGCGGGCCCGGGCGAGGCGGGCGGCCCACTCGAGATCGTTCTGCGGCGTGCCGGCCGGGCTCGGCGACGTCTTGCGGAGCTTCAACAGGCCCGCCACCGCCGGGCTCGCCGGGGGCAGCGCCGCGGGGATCGCGGCCGGCCGCTCCATGGCCGACAAGAGGCCGGTCCGCGACGGCACCTCGATGGGCTCGTCGGCCGTCGCGCGGGCGGCCGCGGGCTTGCGCCAGCGACCGATCACGCGCGTATCCTTCTCGGACAGCGCCAGCAGGAACTCGCGCTTGCCCGCGGAGACGAGCACGACGCGGTGCTTGCCGCCCAGGGACTGGCTCGCCAGCACGCGGATCTGGTCGCCCGGGGCGTTGCCGCGACGCCTGCGCGCGACGAAGAGGACGACGGCGCAGGCGCCGAGGGCGATCGCGAGGGCCGCGATGCGCAGCGGGCTCATGTCGCTCGAGGACTGGGCGCCGAGGATGGGGGCGGAGGCCTGGGCCGGAGGCGCGGACGCAACCGGAGCGGGAGCCGCAGCCGGAGCCGGAACCGCAGCCGCAGCCGGAGCCGGAACCGGAACCGCGACCGGAGCCGGAGCCGGAACTGGAGCCGGGGGCTCGATGGGCTTGGTTTCGATGGCCGGGGCCGACGCGAGCGCGGGCTCGGGCGGCTTGACGTAGCTCTTGAGGGCCGAGGAGCGCAGCAGCGTCACGCGGAAGCCCTCGGCGGCGGTCACGATCTCCGCCGCGTTCGCGATCTTCGCAGTCGTCTCGCGCCCGTGGTGGAGCGCGATGCTGAGGCGCGGCTTGGGGCCCGCGAGGAGCTCCACCTTGCCCACCGTGGAGTCGGCCGAGCGGAGGGACATCGGCGACAGCGGCAGATCGGCGAGCGGGATCTCCACGCGATCGCCGACGGCGTTGGCCGGTCCGCTGGCGGCGACGGCGCCGCGGACGATCACGTCCACGCGATCGCCGCGGTCGACCACGACCAGCCCATCGTTTCCGTCCGCGCGGGCGACGCCGGCGAACGCGAGGATGAAGATGAACGGCGCGAGCCTCACGATACCTTGCCTCCGTCTTCGCGGATGATCTCGACGATGCGCACGCCGTAGCGCTCGCCGATGGCGACGGCCTCGGCGCGCGCCACCAGCCGCTCGTTGATGCGCACGTCCAGCTTCTCGCCGGTGAGCTTGGTGAGCGGGATGACCGACCCGGGGCCCAGCCTCGCGATCAGGTCCTTCAGGCTCATGGTGACGCGGCCGAGCTCCACGGAGAGCTCCACCGGCACGTCGCCGAACAGGTTCTGGAACGAGCCGGCCTCGCCGGCCTGCGTATCTTCCTTCATGCCTCCACCTCGGTGATCTCGACGGCCATGACGCCGCGGCTGACGAGCGCGCGGCCGTGCGCCTTCACCTTGCCGGCGAGGGCGACGGGGAGCGGGTCGTCGACGAATTTGTGCAGGGGAATGAGCGTTCCGGGCGCGAGCCGCACGAGCTCGCCCATGCTGAGCCGGATCTTGCCCAGCTCGACGCGCACCTCGATGGGCACGCCGCCGAGCGCCTCTTCGATCGCGCCGCGCGGCGCGGGGATGCTCTCGAACGGCGCGGGCGGGACGACGAGCGTCTCCGGCCGCGCGATCAGCCGCACGACGCCGGCGGTGGGCTCACCCACCGACAGCGTGACGACGACGATCGTGTCGTCGTCGCCGATCTCGCGCCGCCATTTCTCCACCCGCTCGGGGTCGGTCGCGGGCTTGATGTCGATCGACTGCTCCTCGCGCCACGCGGTGCGCAGCACGTCGCAGACCATCCCGCCGGGGCGCTCGAACAGGCGCATCGACGCGGCCGACGGCCGGCGCGCGTTGCGGCCGCCCTCGGCGCGCCCGCCCAGCACCACCGCCGCCAGCGCATCGACGATCGGCCCGGTGACCAGGACGAGCGCCGCCGACGGCCGTCCGGGGACGTCGATGCAACGCGTCCACCCGGCGCCGATCTCCTCGCGCAGCGTGCCGGCCTCCACCGTCTCGGCGCCGACGACCTCGACGTCGATGGCGGAGCTCGTCATCCGCCCCAGCCGCTCGCGCAGGACCGCGCCCCAGCGGTTGCCGATGCGCAGGCCGTTCGGGCGGGCGCGCTCGGCGGCGCGATCGTCGGCGATCAGGGGGACGGGCACGGCGTCGATCGCAGGCTGCGCGCCGCCGGGCTTCTTCGCCGACTGCGCGATCGCCGCCTGAATCGCGTCGAGCTCTTCCGGGGTGAGCCTGGGCTCCATGCCCCGCGGTGGTGCAAGGCGCGGACCAACGAGTTGGGAAGCAAAATCAGTTCGTTACGGAGGGGGCAGATATCGCTGTCGGGGAATCTGACGGGCTCAGCGCTTGAGGTTCGCGACCTCGTTCAGCATCTCGTCGGCCGTGGTCACCGTCTTGGCGTTGGCCTGGAACGCGCGCTGGTAGGCGATCATCGTCACGAGCTGGTTCGACAGGTCCACGTTGGAGCTCTCGAGCGAGCCGGACGAGATGGCCCCGCGGGACCCCGCGCCGGCCTGGCCCACCAGGGCCTGCCCGGAGTCGCGCGTCTCGCTGAACAGCTGGTTCCCGGCGCGGCGCAGCCCCTCGTTGCTCTGGAACGTCGCGAGCGCGAGGCGCGCGATGGGGCGGCTCTGCCCGTTGTCGAACACGCCCGTGATCGTCCCGTCGCTGTCGGTGACGACGTCAGTCAGCGTCCCCGCCGCGTAGCCGTCCTGGGTGAGGCCGGTGACGTTCGAGGCGCCCGCGGTCTGCGTCGCGCCGGCGACGCCCGTGCCGCCGGCGGCGAGCGGGTCGCCGAAGTTGAACGCGATCGCCTGGTTGGGCGCGGCGCCGACGAAGCTCGCGCTCGACGGCGTGGTGACGGCGGCGCTGGCGAGCGCGCCATTGCCGTTGAACGCCAGCGTGCCGGCGGCGATCTCGGTCGGCGTGCCCTTGGTGCCGCCGGTGAGGTCGCCGCCGTCGACCATGGCGTGCCACTGCCAGCCGCCGGCGCCGTCGTTGCGGAAGTACAGGTCGACGCGGTGGGTGCCGCCCAGCGAGTCGTACACCGTCGCCGATGTCTGGTAGTTGGACGTGTTGGCGGGGTCGGTCGCGCTCCACGGGCTCGCCGGCGTGGTCGCGCCCGCGTCGAGGTTCATCTTCATCGCGAGCGTCGTGGTGGCGTTGGGCGGGCTCTGCCCGCCGATCTTGAGGTCGCCGAGCGTGGTCGACACCTGCCCCTTGGGGTCGATCGTGTACCCCTGGAGCTTGAGCCCGTCGGCGTTCACGATGGTGCCCGAGTTGTCGAGGAGGAAATCCCCGTCGCGCGTGTAGAAGCTTCCCGTCTGGCCGTCGTGGGTGCCGGAGACGACGAAGAAGCCGTTTCCGCGCACGGCGAAGTCGAGGGGTTTGCCGGTCTGCTGGATCGACCCCTGGCCGAACTGCAGCTCGGGTCCGCCCATGCGGACGCCGTTGCCGTAGCGCTGGCCGTTGGCGCCGGTGCCGCCGAGCACGTCCTCGAACGTGGCGCGCGACGACTTGAACCCGACGGTGGAGGCGTTGGCGATGTTGTCGCCGACGATGCTGATCGCATCGCCGTGCGCGCCCAGCCCGCTCGATCCGGTGAACAGAGACGACGAAATCGACATGCGTTAGCCTCCAATCCGAATGATGTCGGCGGGGTCGACGGTCGCCGCCCCGATCCGGTAGATGGCCTTGCCGCCCTGGAACTCGAGCGCGCTGACGCGGCCCGTCTCGATCGCGGTCGCGGGGACCGCGCCGTTGGCTCCGGTGGCCTGGATCTCGATCTTGTAGGTGCCGGCGGCGAGCGGCTTGCCGCTGGCGTCGCTGCCGTCCCATGGGATGGCGACGTCTCCGCCCGAGGCGGCGCCGAGCGAGAACCGGCGCACTTCTTTCCCCGACGCGTCGGTGAGGACCGCGTCCACCTTGGTCGCCGCGCCGCCGAGGTGCGCCGACAGCGCCGGCGGCGGCGTGGCGCCGACGACGACCGACGTGGTCTGCGCGCTGATGGTCTGGCCGACCACCGCGGTCAGCCCGGCGCGCGCCGTCGCGGCCTGCGCCGAGCTCAGATCGGCGAGCCGCTGGTTGGTCTCGGTCGCCTGTTCCAGCGACGAGAACTGCGCCAGCTGCGCCACGAACGCGGCGCCGTCCTGCGGGTTCAGCGGGTCCTGGTGCTGCATCTGCGCCACGAGGAGCTTGAGGAACTGGTCCTTCTCCGTCGCGGACGTCGCGGGCGCCGCCGTCGCGGGCTGGCTGAGCTTGCTGTGGAAGGAAGAGTCGATCTGCATCATGTCTCCTACGCCACGGTCCGCCACGACTTGCGGGCTACGCGCGGCACATCGCTTGCGTCCTTGCGTTCTTCCTGGGCGTCGGCGTCGGCGGCGCCCGAGATCTCGGACAGCTCGAGGCCGTGGCGCGACAGCGCGGCGCGCAGCTCCTCCGAGCTGCGCTGGATCTGGAATGCGAGGCCGGCCGAGGCCGCGGCGGCCTCCACGCGCACTCGATTCCCCAGCGCGGTGATGCGAACCGAGAGCTTGTCCTGCCCCTCGCCGATGACGACCTCGGCCTTGGCCGCCCCGATGTGCCCCCGCTCCGTCGGCGGCTCGATCTCCGGCGCAGCCGCGGCGATGGGAGCCGGCGCGGCCTCGGGCTCGGTCGCGACCGCCGCCGCCCGCGCGATCGCCGCGACGGAGGGCAGCGCCTGCGGCACCGCGGGCGCCGCCGGCATCGGCTGGCTGACCTGCACCGTCACCATCTCGACAAAACGGTGCGGTGGGGCGGCGATCTCCGTCGCCGGCTTCTCCGTCGCGACCTCGGCGGTCTCGCGCGTCTCGGCCTTCGTGTGTGCGTGGGCGTCGGCCTTCGTGTTGGCGTTGGCGTTGGCGTTTGCGTTGGCGTCGGCGTTCGCGTTGGCGTCGGCGTCGGCGTGCGCGTCGGCTTTGGCGTCGGCGGCCTTCGCGTCTGCCTTCGACGCTTTCGTTTCCTCTGCCGTATCCCGCGCGTCCGCCGCGCGTCGCGGCTCGCGCGCATCGGCCTCGCGCACCGCCGGCGCGCGCTCATCTTCCGCCGGCTCCGCCTCCCTCGCCGCGGGCGCCGGCGGCGCCGGCATCGGCGTCATGAACGCCGCCGCCGACTGCCAGGGCGGGTCGACGACCGCCTTCTTCCGCTCGTCCGCTTCGTCGCGCTCGTCGCGGCCGGGCTTCCGCTCGGCGCGGCCGAGCCGGCGGGCGAAGTCCCCGTCGTCGCCGTCGGGCTTCCGTGCGGCCTCCGGCGACGACCAGGCCGCCGCCTCTCCCCTTCCCGCGATCTGGATCACCGTTGCCTCCCGGCGATGTCGTCCGACGCCTTCTGTTCGGCCTTGCGCTCCTTCTGTGCGTCGTGGAGCTTTTGCCGTTCCATCACCTTCTCCGCCCGGCGCAGCTCGACCTCCTTGCGGGCGAGCTCCTGGCGGCGCAGCTCGGCGTGGCGGGCGGCCTCGACCAGGCCCATCTCCGCCGCGCGCAGGTGCTCGGTCGCGTGCGCGCGCTCGAGCTCGTACTGCAACAGCCCGCGCACCGTCTCCGCCGCCGTGAACCGCGAGGCCGCGTCGCGGTAGAGCTCGTCGAGCGCGTCCGCCGCGCCTTCCTTCTTCTCGGCGGCCTCGATCCGCTGCGCTTCCGCGCCCGCCGCCACCGCCGCCGCCACGTCGCGCACGCGCTTGCGCGTGTCCTTGATCCGGCCGAGCATCTTGAGCTTTTTCGTCATCTGCTTCGCTCACTCCGGCGCGGCGCTCCAGGTCGCTCGGCTGCACCTCGCTCCAGGGTCGCGTCTGTCCGCGCCGTCGTTCGCTCGCGGGTCACGCGGTCACCTTCGCGAGGCGGGCCATCGTCTCCTCGTAGTCCGTCCGCTCGTCGGGACGCTGGCGCGTCCACTCGTCGAGCTTTTTGCCGAGCGCGATCGCCTGGTCGTAGGCGGCGTTGTGCCCGGGGATGTAGGCGCCCAGGCTCTTCAGCTCCTCGGCCTCGCGCCGCGTCGCCAGGAGCGAGCGCGCCCGCTGCGCCTGCTCCTGCGCCGCCGGGCTGGTCACCTGGGCGAACACGCGCGACGTGCTCGCGAGCACGTCGACGGCGGGGAAATTGCCCCGGCCGGCCTGGTCGCGCGACAGGACGATGTGCGCGTCGAGCAGCGAGCGCGCCGAGTCGGCGACCGGATCCGCGAGATCGTCGCCCTCGACGAGCACCGTATAGAAGGCCGTGATCGATCCGCCGCCGATGACCGGCGCCGCTCGCTCGAGGAGGCGCGGCATCGCCGCGAACACGCTCGGCGGATAACCCTTGGTCGCCGTGGGCTCGCCCGCCGCGAGCCCGATCTCGCGCAGCGCCATGGCGTAGCGCGTGAGCGAATCGACGATGAGGAGCACGTTCTTGCCCTGGTCGCGGAAATGCTCGGCGATGGCGGTGGCGGCGAGCGCGCCGCGCGTCCGCTCGAGGGGGGAGCGGTCGGACGTCGCCACGACCACGACGCTGTTGGCCAGGGCGTGGGTCTCGAGCAGATCCTGCACCTCGACGCCGCGCTCGCCGATGAGCGCCACCACGGTGACGTCGGCCTGCGCCTGGCGCGCGATCTGGCGGATGAGCACGGTCTTGCCGACGCCGGCGCCGGCGAAGATGCCGATGCGCTGCCCGCGCCCGCAGGTGAGCAGGCCGTCGATCACCCGCACGCCCGTCTCGAAGCGATCCTTGATGCGCGTGCGCCGGCGCACGTCCGGCGCCGCGTCCTCGACGCGCACGTACGCCTCGGGGGCGACCTGCTCGCCGCCGTCGAGCGGCCGCCCGAACGGATCGACGACACGCCCCATCAGGGCCGCGGACACGCCGATGCGCGCGGCGTCGCCGCGGCTGTGCACGCGCGCGCCCGGCGCGACCCCGCGGGTGCCGCCAAACGGAATGCACAGCGCGGTCCGGTCGCGGAACCCCACGACCTCGCCCAGGACCCCGCCGCCGTCGCGATCGATCTCGATGAGGTCGCCGATGCGCGCCCCCGGGAGGCTCGCCTCGACGAGGAGCCCGGTCACGCAGCCGACGCGGCCGAGCGTCGTCGAGGCGGGCGTCTGCCGCACGATCTCGGCGACGCGCTTGAGCAGGCGGTCGGTCAGCAAGCGGCCCGTTCCTCCTCGGCCGCCGGGGTTTCGGGCTCGGCGCGCATCACCTCGACCAGGGCCCGAGCCACCGACTGGAGCCGCGCGTCCATGGTCGCTTCGGTCACGGTGTCGGCCGACTCGACGATGCAGCCGCCGACGCCGAGGCCGTTGTCCTCGACGAACGCGACGCCCGCGCGCATCAGCTCGGGGCGGCGCTGCCGCACGTAAGCCAGATCGGCGCGCCCGAGCCGCACCGTGACGGCCGCCTCGCCCTCGACGGCGCGCAGCGCGCGGTCCACCGTCTCGATCACGAGATCGCGATCGAGGGTGAGCTCGCGCTCGAGGATCGCGCGCGCGACCACCATCGCCAGGGCGACGACCTCCTCGGCGACGGGGCGGCGTGCGGCGCGCGCGACCTCGGCCAGGTGGTCGATGCCGTCCATGTACCGCTCGATCACCGTCTCCACTTTGTCCTGGGCGGCCTTGAGCCCTTCGAGCTCCGCCTCGGCGCGCGCCTCCTCGATCTGGCGCGCGACCTCGGTCGGGTCCGGCTTGACAGGGGCGGGGGCGGCGAACAGTGGGCGGGGTGGCGCGGCCTCGCGGGCGGACAGCCACTCGGGCGCGGCGTTGCCGTCGACCCGCTTCAACACCTCGAAGAGCTGTCTCATCGTTGCACCGCTCGCTCGCGTCGCCGCCGGGCTCCAGGTCGCTTCGGCTGCGCCTCGCTCCAGGGTCGCTTCATCGGCGGCTCCGCTCGCTCGCTCATACCAACCTCTCCGCCGACCCGCTGCCGGGGAGGACCAGCCGGTTCTCGGCCGCCAGGCGGGTGGCGATCTCGACGATCTCGCGCTGTGCCTTCTCGACGTCGGACAGGCGCGTCGGCGGCATGAGCGACAGGTCCTCCCGCATTTGCTCGGCGGCGCGCGACGACACCGCGGACAGGAAGTGGCTGCGCAGCGACTCGCTCGCCGTCTTGAGGGCGATGAGCAGCGCCTCGCCGGGCACCTCGCGCATGAGCGTCTGCAGGTTGCGCACGTCGATGCGCTGGAGGTCCTCGAACGTGAACATCGCCTCGCGGATCTTGGGGGTCGTCTTGGGGGCGGACTCGGCCAGCGCGCCGAGGATCCGCTCCGTCTCGCCGGGATTCATCTCGTTGAGCAGGCCGGCGGCGAACGCCACGCCGTCGAACGCCTCGCGCTCCTTCTTGTCGGCGATGCCGCCGGACGCGGCGAGCGCCTTGGCCAGCGCCTCCGACGCCACCTCGACCGCGCGCACCGGCACCTCTTCCATCGACGCGATGCGGCTCACCAGATCGACCTGGACCTCCTCCGGCATGACCTCGAGGACCTTGGCGGCCTGCTCGCGCGGCAGCTGGGACAGGATGACGGCGGCGACTTGCGGGTGCTCGTCGCCGAGGAGCTCCGCCAGCGTCGTGGTCTTGGCGGTCTTGATCGCCTCGATGGGCTCGTGCACGACCGGCGGCGGGGAGAACAGCTTCTTGGCCTTGTCGTCGCCGAGCGCCGCCGCGGTGAGGCGGCGGACGTACTCCCCGCCCGAGCGGGGGAGCATCGGCTGCCCCATCTTGTCGGCGAAGTCGTCGAACACGCGGTCGAGCTCGGCGATGGGCAGCTGCTCGAGCGCCTCGACGCTCTTCGCGAGGCGGCGGAGCTCGGCCTCCTCCAGGTGGCGGAGCACGTCGCAGGCGACGCGCTCGTCGAGGCCGAGGATCACCAGGGCGGCCTTCTGCGGTCCGGTCAACGACTGGGCGTTCACTTCATCCCTCCCTTTTCGACTGCGGGCTCGGCGAGCCAGGCGCCGAGGACGCGCGCCGCGCGCGGGGCGTCGGCGCGGGCGGCCTCGAGGGCGCGGTCGCGCGACGTTGCGCCGGGCAGAGCCAGCGGCGCGGTCGCGCCTTCCGGCAGCGCCGCCTCGAGGTCGGTGACCCGGAGCGGCAGAGCGGTCATCACCTGCGGGGCGTTCACGTTCCGGCGGCGGCGGCGCAGCACCATCATCGTCGCGATGCCGAGGACGGCGAGGCCGAGCAGGCCCGCGCCGCCGAGCATCGCGACCTGCCTGGAGAACGGGAACGGCCAGGCGTCGGCCGCCGCCGCGGGCGCGGCCGGCTCCGGCTCGACGAAGAACGGGATGGAGTGGACCTCGATGCGGTCGCCGCGATCGCCGTCGAGGCCGGCGGCCTCGCGCGCGAGCGCCTCGATGCGCGCGAGCTCCTCCTTGCCCCGCGCCTCGGTGCCCCCCGGCTTGCCGTCGACGAGAACGGCCACGTGCAGGCGGCGGAGGTGCGCCTTGGGGCCGATGGTGCGGGACACCACCCGCGTCACGTCGTAGCTCTTGGACTCCTGGAGCCGGGTCAGGCTGGGCGGCGTCGCGCCCGCGGCCGGGGCCGGGGCCGCCGTCGGCGCGGGGGCGCCGGGGAGGTTGCCGCGTGCGCCGGCCACGCCGCCGGTCGTCGCCGCGTCGAGGTTCCCCTGACCCTCCACGCTGCGGTTCTCGCTGCGCACCGCCGTCTTCTGCGGATCGTAGACCTCCTCGGTCTTCTCCGTCTGCGACGTGTCGATGTCGGCGGTGACCGACACGGCCACGTGCCCGGGGCCGAGGAAGCGGGACAGCATGTCCTCGACGCGCCGCGCCAGCGTCTGCTCCAGCTCGCCCTGCCCCTCCCCCTGGCTCTCGCCGGTGGACAGGACGTTGGACTTCTCGTCGACCACGGTGACCCGCTCGGGCGACAGTCCGTCCACGCTCGAGGCCACCAGGTGGAGGATGCCGGCCACCTGGCGCGGGGCGAGCTTCTGCCCCGGGCGCAGCCTGAGCACCACCGACGCCGAGGGCGGCTCGTCCTCCTTGCGGTAGAGCGAGCGCTCGCGCATGGCGATGTGGACGCGGGCGCGGTCGACCGCGTCGAGCGACATGATCGTGCGCGCCAGCTCCCCCTGGAGCGCGCGCACGTGGTTCACCTGCTCTACGAACGACGTGGAGCCGAACGACTGCTTGTCGAAGACCTCGAAGCCGATGCCGCCCCCGCGCGGGATCCCGGCGGAGGCGAGCGCGATGCGGAGCTCGTGGACCTTGTCCTCGGGGACCGATACGGCGGTGCCGTTGGCGTCGAGCTGGTAGGCGACCTTCTGGTTCTTGAGCTCGGCGACGACCTGCCCGGCGTCCTCGGGCGCCAGTCCGGAGAACAGGACTGCCCAGCGCTCGGTGGGCGAGCGCATGGTCAGGAAGGCGATGAGCGCCGCGGCGGCGACCCCGCCCACGAGGACCAGGCGGCGCCGGGGCGTGAGCTTGCCCCAAAGCTTCTTCGCGTCGTCGGTGATTTTCTTCAGCTCGTTGGCCATGGATGATCTAGAGCGGCGTGTTCATGAGCTCGCGGTAGGCCTCGAGCACCTTGTTCTTGAGGGTGACGGCGTAGCGCACCGAGATGGACGCCTTCTCGGCGGCGATCATGACCTCGTGGATGCCGATGGACGGATCGCCGGCGGCGAACTTCTCGGCGGCGGCGGAGGCGGCCTGGTCGGCGTCGCGGGCGTCGCTCAGGGCGCGGGTCAGGGTGTCGCCGAAGCCGGCGCCCTTGTCCGCCTCGATCGGCCGCGGGGCCGCGGGCGCTAGCGATTCGAGCGAGCCGATCTGGCCGACGCCTTGGATGGGCAGAGGCATGGTCATTTCCCGATCGCGAGCGCGCGCTCGGCGAGCGCGACGGAGGTGTTCAAGGCGGTGACGCCCGCCTCGTAGGCGCGCGAAGCGGTGATCATGTCCACCATCTCCTCGACGACGTTCACGTTGGGGTAGGCCACGTAGCCGTTGGCGTCGGCGTCGGGGTGGCCCGGGTCGTACTCCATGCGCGGCGCCGCGCCGTCGGGCTGGATCGCCGACACCTCGACGCCGTGGACCGCGCCGGCGAAGCCGCCCGCCTGGGCGCCGGCGACGGCGGGCGTGCCCGACGACCGCACCACCACGTTCTGGCGCTGGTACGGGCCGCCCTGGGCGGTCTTGGTCGTCTCGGCGTTGGCGAGGTTGGAGGACGCCACGTTCATGCGGGTGCGCTCGACGGCGAGCCCGGACGCGGACACCTCCATGGAGGTGAAGAAGTCCATCTACGCCGCCTCGCTCATGTGCGTCATCTCCTCGGCGAGCGCCTGGAGCGCGGCGAGCATCTCGAAGCGCAGCCGCCAGCGCTCGCACTCGTTGTGCAGGTCGCGGCCCATCGGGTCCGAGACCTCGGCGGCGATGGTCTCGAACGCGTCGAGCAGGTCGGCGACGCCCTCGTGGGTTTCCTCGAGAAGCCGCTCGCGCAGCTCGTGACGGATCCGGGTGACCGCACATTCGATCGAAGACACCATGGCTCCCTCCATCCACTTGTTGTTCGTCACGTTCCGTCCCCCGCCGCGTAGCGCAGCAGCGCCAGGCGGCGCGAGACGAGCTCTGACGCCGTCGCATAGCGAACGCGGTTGGCGTCCATCTTGGCCAGCTCGCGCTCGAGGTTCACGTGGTTGCCGTCCGCCGACGCGCTCTGCCCGGCGTCGTCGAACGACAACGTGCCGTGCGGCCCGCCCGCGCGCGGAGCGGCCTCGGTCTCCCCCTCGGGGGAAGACACGGCCTCCATGGGCGCAGGGCGCTCGAGGTCCATCGGGCGGTAGCCGGGCGTGTCGATGTTGGCGACGTTCCCGGCCAGGACCGAGTGACGCTCGCGGTGGAAGGTCATCGCCTCCTCGAGCGCGTCGACGGTCTTGAACAGGGTCCTCATGGTGTGGCTTCAAGCAAGCGGCGCGCCAACGGCAAGTACGTGAAATCGCGTCGAGAGGGAAACGAGGTGATGGGGGAATTGACGGGGGGAAAGAAAACAGAGAACAGAGAACAGAGAATGGGAATTCGAATGTCCGGACGGACGCTCTTTTCCGGCATTCTCTGTTCTCTGTTCCCGTTCTCTGTTCTCTGTTTGCTTTTTAGAGGGAGCTAGGAGCCAAGCTTGCGCAGCTTCTCCACGAGCGTGGTCCGATTGAGGCCGAGGAGAGCGGCGGCCTCCGTCCGGTTTCCACCCGACTTCTCGAGCGCCATCTGGATGAGCTTCCGCTCGACGGTGTCGACCGCGGTCTTGAGATTGAGCTCCTCGACCGAGCTCGCGGCCGCGGGCGCCGCCGCGGCGCGCGGCGCGGAGACCGGCTTGGCTGAGGGGCGCTTGCCGGGCAGGTGAATATCGCCGGCGGTCAGCACGCCCGTCTTCTTCAGGACGACCGCGCGCTCGACGACGTTGTAGAGCTCGCGCACGTTGCCCTTCCACTCGTGGTCGCGCAGGAGCTGGGCCGCGCCGGCGTCGATCCCGGTCACCTTGCGGCCGGTCGTCTCGTTCGCGCGCTCGACGAAGCGCTGCGCCAGCGGCAGGATGTCGCCCTTGCGCTCACGCAGCGGGGGCAGCTCGATGCGGATCACGCTCAGGCGGAAATAGAGGTCGGCGCGGAACGTGCCCTCCTCCACCATCGCCTCGAGGTCGCGGTGCGTCGCCGCCACCACCCGCACGTCCACCGGGACGGCGCGGTCCGAGCCGACCGGCACCACCTGCCTGTCCTGCAGCACGCGCAGGAGCTTGGCCTGCGCGGGGAGCGGCATGTCGCCGATCTCGTCGAGGAACAGCGTGCCCTCATGCGCCGCCGCGATGCGCCCCTCGCGGGCGACCATCGCACCGGTGAACGCGCCGCGCGTGTGGCCGAACAGCTCCGACTCGATGAGCGATTCCGGGATCGCGGCGCAGTTCAGCGGCACGAACGGGCCGCCCCGCCGGGTCGAGCCCTGGTGGACGGCGCGCGCGACGAGCTCCTTGCCGGTGCCCGTCTCGCCGGTGATGAGCACGGTGGAGCCGGTATCGGCGACGGAGCGGATCGTGTCGAGCACATCGACGAGGCGCGGGTCCGCGCCGAACAGCTCGGGGGCGTGGCTCTTCCGCCACTCGCGCAGCTCGCGCGACGACGCGGCGTGGCTCGCGATCAGGTCGTCGAGGCGGCTGAGCTCGAACGGCTTGAGGATCACGTCCGCGAATCCGGCGCGCATGGCGTCGATGATGCTGCTGGGCCCGGTCTCGCCCGTCATGCACACGACCTGACCCACGCGCTTGTGCTGGATCGCCCAGCGCGCCAGGTCGGCGCCGGTGCCGTCGGGGAGGGCGTAGTCGAACAACGCGAGGTCCGAGCCGTCGCGGGTGAGGGCCTCCTTGGCCTCGGCCACCGACGCGAAGGCGCGGACCTCGCACCCGAACCGACCCAGGTACCGGTGCACGGCGGCGCGGATGCCGGCCTCGTCGTCCACCACGATCACCGAGAGGGGGGCCTGTTGTTCTGTCTGCATCGGTCGATGGACGTAGCAAGCCGCGATCCACGTCCGACAACTTGTTGTTGAGCCAGCTTACGAACGAAACGCTTCCGGCCAAAGAATTCCGTTGGGTATCGCGTTCCCGGGTCCTGGAACGCGCTCCCGTGGCCACGGTGAGACTGCCAGAGAGGGAGACCTACACCAGCTCGAGGAAGATCTTGGACACCTCGAGCCGGCGCATGAGCGCCGAATAGATCTCCAGGGTATGGATCGGCAGGAGGCCGAGGCGGCCCAGCGTCGCCGCATCGGGTGCGTCGGGCGGCGGCGAGCCGCCGTCGCCGATGGCGTAGAGGCGACAGATCTCGTCTGACACCATGACGATGTCGACGACGGTCTGGTGCGGTCCGGGGATCTCGGCGCGCTTCTGCGCGTCGTTGCGGTCGTGGTGGTGATGCTCGATGGGCGCCGACAGCGCCGCCGGGAAGCGCCAGCGACGGGCGAGCCGCACGCCGACGAGGTCGTGGGTGGGCAGCCCCTTGGCGCGCTCGGCCGCGATCATCGCCTCGCTGAGCCGCTTGGCGTCCTGGAAGGCGGCGACGAACTGCAGGGGCTCGGTATTGGCGAGCGCGACCTTGCCGAGGTCGTGCATGAGCCCGGCGGTGAAGCACAGGCCGGGATCGGGGTGGCGGATGCGACGGGCGATGACCTCGGCGCAGGTGCCCACGCCGAGCGCGTGCAGCCACAGCGGCTTGGCGTCGAACAACGACCCCGCCGGCGTGCGCAGCGCGCCCATCACCGAGACCGACAGCACGAGCTGGTGGAGCGCGTTCATGCCCATCACGTTCACGGCGCGCACGACGTCGCTGACGCCCCCCGACACCGCGTAGTACGACGAATTGGCCAGCCTCAGCACCTTCGCGCTGAGGCTCACATCCTGCCGCAGGAGATCGGCGATCTGGCGCGCGCCTGTGCGCGGATCCTGGATGAGCTCGCCGACCTTCATCGCCACGAACGGCAGGGTCGGGAGGTTGTCGATGCGGGCCAGGATGGAGTCTACGTTCATGGGGCGGTTGCCTCGTTGCCACCGTCGGGGGCGGCATCCGACGCGGCCTCGCAGTGGCCGCGCGCGGAGCAGGTGTCGCCGGGCGCGCAATCGGAGTGACGCGTGCACGGGGCGGCGGGCTCGTAGCCACACGACGCGAGGACGGCGAGGAGCAGCGCCGCGCGCCAGCGCGCCATCAGTAGACCTCCAGCGGGAAGCCGACGACGAGCTGGATCTGGCCGGCCACCCTGCCCTCGGGCAGATCGCTGCCGACGAAGAACGCCGCCCCTTCGACGTCGAACGACACCGGGATCGACCCGAGAAGGCGGACGCGGGCCCCGACCGACGCCGTCACGCCGGCGAGCGTGTAGGGCGCGAGGACGCCGACGCCGCCGAGGCCGAAGCGGGCCCATCCGTCGCCCGGATGCAGGCGCACGCCGCCGGACACGCCGATGGCGCCGCGGTCGAGCACCTCGGCGTACGGGCCGCCGTAGGCGGCGATCCACGGGTCGGCGCGCAGGGCGTACTCGACGAGCACGCCGACCGTCATCGGCGAGATGCGCACGTGCCCCTCGCCCGCCCCGCCGCCGAGCGAGATGCCGCGTCCGACCCGGGGCTCGACGGACAGGATCGGCGGGTCCGCGGCGGCTGCGGTGGGGATCGCGGCGGCGAGGACCACGAGGCACGGAAGGAGGCGCACGACCCCGTTTCGGTGCAAGCCACGTACCGGCGGCGCGCGACAGCGGTTTCGGGCGGTTGCCGGGGCGGCACGCCCCGCGCGATGTCGCCCGCCCTGGCGCGGCGTCAAGAGCTCCCTCGCGCGGTCGAATCACTTCTCGAATGCCCAAAGAGGTGGTGCTGGGGATCGATTTCGGGACGTCGTACTCGTCGGCAGCCGCCATGGTCGACGGGCAGGTCCAGCTCGCCGTGGACGCGGGCGACGCCCAGATCCCGACCGTGGTCCACGTCCCAGCGCGGGGCGACCTCGTCGTGGGCAAGGACGCGGTGCGCCACATCGTCGGCGACCCCACGTCGACGGTGGTGTCGGTCAAGCGCCTGCTCGGGCGGCGGGCGGACGACCCCGCCATCCGCGCCCTTGGTGTGGGCGTGCGCTTCCCCATCCGCTCCGGCCCCTCCGGCGGCGTGGTGGTGCGGGTGCGCGACGCCGACTGGGCGCCGGCGCAGCTCGCGGCCGGCGTGCTGTCGCGCCTCCGCTCGCTAGCGGAGCGCCGCTTCGGCGGCGCGGTGCGCAAGGCGGTCCTCACGCTCCCCGTGATCGTCGCCGCCGACTACCAGGCGCAGCTCACCAAGGCGGCCGCGATGGCCGGGCTCGAGGTCATCCGCTGGGTGCCCGAGCCGGTCGCCGGCATGCTCGCCCACGGCCTGCACGCCGATCCGTCGCAGCGCAACGTGGTGGTGTGCGACTTCGGCGGCGGCACGTTCGACGCGACGCTGGTGCGCCAGAGCGGCAAGACGTTCACGCCGGTGGCGTCCGGCGGCGATCCGTTCCTCGGCGGCGACGACTTCGACGCGGC
Source organism: Haliangiales bacterium (assembly GCA_035259575.1). Taxonomy (GTDB): domain Bacteria; phylum Myxococcota_A; class Polyangia; order Haliangiales; family SHYZ01; genus DATFWE01. The sequence continues at coordinate 7,388 of DATFWE010000290.1, read as the reverse complement.
GCTGGCCGAGGAGGTGGCCGGGCACTTGTATCGGGCCACCAGGGTCGACCTGCACCGGGACTTCTGCAAGTGGACCGAGCTCCTGTGGCGTTGCGAGTCGGTCAAGCGCCAGCTGTCGACGGCGCCGGAGGCGCGCCTGCGCATGAAGGACGCCGTCGCGTTGCAGGGACGCGGCCACGACATCGACCTCGTGCTCGACCGCGACCGCGTGGCGCCCCGCTGGGCTCCGCTCGTCGACCGCAGCACGGGCGTGCTCCAGGCTCTCCTGGCCAAGACCGGGTGGGCCTGCGAGGACGTGGCCCAGGTGGTCCTCGTCGGTGGAACCACGCTCATTCCCCAGGTGCGACGGGCGTATGCGGCGATGTTTCCGGGCGCGCAGCTGGTCACCACGGAGTGGGCGAACCTCGCGGTGGTCGCGGGCGCGGCGACGGTGGCCGGAGCCGCGTAACTCTCAAGCCCCGCCCCGCGCGGCCGACTCCCCGAATCATGCACCCCCTCCGCAAAGAGCTCCGCGCCAGCGAGCACAAGACCTACCACGTCCACGACGAGCCGACGAGCGCCGATGACCGGATCAACGAGCTCACCAAGAGCCTGCTCGAGGAGGTGCGGTCGGACAAGTTCCGCATCCCGCCGCTGCCCAAGACGGTGGTGGAGCTGACGCGCCTGGCGAACACGCCGACGAGCGACGCGCGCGCCGCGGTGCGCATGGTGGAGCGCGAGCCGCAGTTCGCCGCCAAGGTGCTGCGGGTGGCTTCCTCGGCCGCGTTCGGCCTGGGTCAGGTGTCCGACCTCAAGCAGGCGGTCGTGCGCATCGGGCTGCTCGGCCTGCGCGACATCGCCTACGCGCTCACGCTGGGGCAGGTGTTCCGCTGCCCCGCGCTCGAGACGCACATGAAGGCCGAGCTTCGCCACGGCTACGTGACTGCCTGCGCCTCCGCCTTGGTGGCGCGCGCGTTCGGGCTCGACGCGCAGCACGGCTTCCTGTGCGGCCTGCTCCACGACGTCGGGCGGCTTGCGTTGCTGTCTTCGCTCGCCCAGCGGGGCGAGAAGGACAAGACCTGGCTCCATCCCCAGTTCGTGCGCCAGACGCTGACCTCGCTGCACGAGGAGGTCGGCTACCTCGTGTTGTCGCGCTGGGGCCTGCACCACATCAAGAACGTCGCGCGCGCGCACCACAATCCCGAGGGGGCGACCGAGGACGCGACGATGACCCTGGCGGTGGCCATCGCCGACCTCGCCGACGACATCCCCGCGAAGACGGCGGACCATCGCGTGGAGGAGCTGAACCTCGTGCCGTTCGTCGCGCACAGCGGCCTGACCGAGGCGCAGATCAAGGCCGTGGCGAAGGTCGTCGACGACGCGAAGAACGACCCGGCGATCGCGGCGATGGTCGGCTGAGACTAGACTACTCTAGCCCCAGCTCGCGCAACCGCTTCAAGAACGTCGGATACGAGATTCCCAGCGCGTGCGCCGCGGCGGTGCGGTGGCCGGCGCAGTGGTCGAGCAGGCGGCGCACGTAGGCGCGCTCGACCATCTCCAGCGGCGGCGGCGTGCCGTCGTCGTGGAGCGTCACGTGGAAGAACGACGCGTCCGAGGCGTGCAGCGCCGTGGCCGTCTCCAGGAACATCAGATCGCGCTTGCCGACGCTCGGACCGCTCGCCAGGATCACCGCCCGCTCGATGACGTTGCGCAGCTCGCGCACGTTCCCCGGATACGGATAGGCCACCAGCGCGGCCATCGCCTCGGGCGCGATGCCGGTGATGCGCTTCTTCACCCGCGACGCGAAATAGCGCACGAATGATTCCGCCAGGTCGGGGATGTCTTCCTTGCGGTCGGACAGCGCCGGGATGGTGATCGAGAATACCGACAGGCGGTGGTACAGGTCCTCGCGGAACGCGCCGCGCGCGACGCGCTCGCGGATGTTGGAGTTGGTCGCCGCCACGACGCGCAGCTCCACGCCGATCTCGCGCTGCCCGCCCAGGCGGCGGAAACGCATGCTGTCGAGGAACTTGAGCAGCTTGGCCTGCGAGCGCAGCGGCATCTCGGTGACCTCGTCGAGAAACAGCGTCCCGCCCGCCGCCAGCTCGATCAGGCCGCGCTGCGTCGCCTTCGCGTCGGTGAACGCGCCCTTCTCGTGGCCGAACAGCTCGTTCTCGATCAGGTCTTCCGGCAGCGCCGCGCAGTTGACCTGGATGAACGCGTGCTCCTCGCGGCCGGCGAACGTCTGCTCGTGCAGCACCTCGGCGCAGCGCTGCTTGCCCGAGCCCGACGGACCCACCAGCAGCACCGGCGTCAGCGGGCTCTGCGCCACCCGCGACAGCACCTCCACCACCTGCTGCATGGCCGCGCTCTTCGGCGGCACCGCCGGCGGCCCCGCCGCGCTGGCCCGCGCGATGGTCAGGCGGTCGCGCAGCCCGCGCGTCTCCAGCACCTTGTGGATCTTCACCACCAGGTCGGTGAGCTGCACCGGCTTGGTGAGGTAGTCCCACGCGCCCAGGCGCAGCGCCTCGACCGCGTTCTCCACGTCGCCGTAGGCGGTGACCACGATCACCACCGGCGCCGATCCCCCCTCGGCGGAGAGCTTGGGCACGAAATCGATGCCGTCCCCGTCGGGGAGGCGACGGTCCAGCACGACCACGTCGGGCATGGACGCGGAAATCTCCTGCTCCGCGCGGGCGAGCGAACCGACCGCCCGCACCTCGAAGCCCTCGGCGTGGAGCGCCTCCTCGGCCAGCAGCCGGAAGGCCTTATCGTCGTCGACTACCAGGATGCTCGCGCTCATTGTGGTCCTTCGCGCTCGCGTCAGCTCGGCGCTCCACCTCGCTCGGCGGCGCCTCGCTCGAAGTCGCGTTTCTCCTCGCTTCCGCTCGCACTCATGTCTACTGCCTCACGTGCTCCGTATCGGCAATGTCATGACAAAGCTTGCCCCCTTTCCCCCCGGCTGCAGCACGAGATCCCCGCCGTGGGCGGCGGCGATCTTGCGCGACACCGTCAACCCCATGCCGGTGCCGCTCGGCTTGCCCGTCACGAACGGCTCGAACAGGCTGGCCGCCACGGAGGGCGCGACCCCCGGCCCGTTGTCCGCGACGCGCACCAGCGCGGACGTCCCCTCGCGCCGGACCTGGATGTCGATCCGTCCGCCCGGATAGCCGGCCAGCGCGTCGAGCGCGTTGGCCACCAGGTTGGAGATGACGACGTGGAGCAGGCTCGAATCGGCGCGGAGCTGGATGTCCTCCGCGGGCGCGTCGACGGCGATCGTGACGCCGGCGTCGGCCGCCTGCTCCTCGAACAGCTCCACCACGCGGCGCACGAACTGGCCCAGCTCCAGGGGCTGCGGGCGCGGGCTGACGCCCTTGGCGAAGGTGAGGAGCCGGGTCGTGAACTCCGACAGGCGGTTCATCTCGCTCTTGAGCGCCCCGACGGTCTTGTCCTTCTTGGTGGCGTCGCCGCGCGTCACCAGCTCCAGCCCGACCTGAAGGCCGTTGAGCGAGTTCTTGATCTCGTGGGCGATGAGGTTCGCCGCCTCGCCGATGTGGCGCAGGCGCTCGTCGCGCGCCGCCGCCTCCTGCGCGTCGAGGAACACGCGCAGCGTCCGCCGCAGCACCACGATGAGGATCCCCAGCGGCACCAGCGCGGCGGCGATCCCGATGCCCAGGCGCGTCACCAGGCGGGCCCGCGCCGGCGCGTCGAGGTCGTCCTCGGGCGCCACCGCCAGATACACGATGTTCGTCCCGACCACCGGGTCGCCGGCGAGGACGTACGACCGATCGCCCAGCGTCGCCTGCGTGACGAACGGCTGCCACGACAGCATGGCGAACGTCTCCGCCCAGCCGCGCTGGCCGGTGAACTTGGGCGGCGCGGCCGGGAAGACGACCGAGCCGTCTTTTGCGGTGAGGACCGTAACCACTCCCTCGGGGCCGCCGCTGTCGGGGTCGAACCCGCGCGCGAGGTCGATGCCGCCGACGAGCGCGCCGGAGAACTCGCCGTTGCGCACCACCGGCGCCACCAGGAAGACGAGCGATTCGCGCTCGGCCTCCGGCGGCACCGGCCAGATGTCGACGTCGCGCGCGGTCGTGGCGGCGATGAACCAGTGCTGCCGGGACACATCCTTCCCGGTGGGAAGGAAGTTCTCCGGCGTCGACCACATCGCCTTGCCGTCCTTGTCCACGATTGCCACGCCGACGTTGAAGAACGCGCTCTTCTCGTGCGACAGGCGCAGGAGGCTCTGCTCCGGCTCGAGGTTCTCGTCGAGGAGGTTCACCTCCGAGCGCAGGCCGAGGCGGCGGAGCTCGCCGCGCAGGAGCCCCAGCTCGTGGCCGAAATAGTGCGACCGGGCCTGCGTCTCGATGAGGAGGTTGTCGCGCACGGTCGCCTTCTGGAACGCGAGGTCGGTCACCAGCACGCCAACCAGTAGCGCGATGCCCACGCCGGCGCCGCACAGGTGGAGGAGAAGCACCGTGCGGCCGAAGCGCCGCTGGAGCTCGGCGAGATCGCTGCGCGGCGCGTCACGCTTCACTTTCCGCCACGTCCTCGCGGGCGAACCGCCGCGCCACGCGCTCGCGCAGGCGCGTCGCCCAGTAGTAGGTCACGGGCAGGACGACGAGCGTCAGCAGCGCCGCGCTGATCGTCCCCCACACGACCACCACGGCGATGGGGCGCTGCGTCTCCGAGCCGATGGCGTGCGACATCGCCGCCGGCACCAGGCCCAGCGACGCGAGCAGCGCGGTCATGAGCACCGCGCGCAGCCGGTCGTTGGCCCCGCCGACGACGGCGTCCCACAGCTCCTCGCCCTCCTCGCGCCGCCCCTTGATCGCCGCCACCACCAGCACGCCGTTCAGCACCGCCTGCCCGAGGAGCGCGATGAACCCCACCGCCGCGGACACCGACAGCGTCATGCGGGCGAGCGCCAGCCCGAGGACGCCGCCGAGCAGAGCGAACGGCACGTTGAGCATGATGAGCGTCGCGTCCCACACCGAGCCGAACGACGAGAACAGGAGCAGGAACGTGATCGCCAGTGCCAGGGGCAGGACGAGCTTGAGCCGCGCCATCGCCCGCTGCTGGTTCTCGAACTCGCCGCCCCACGTCATCTCGTACCCCGTCGGGATCGTGACCGCGGCGTCGACCCGCCCCATTGCCTCGCCGACGAACGAGCCGAGATCGCGGTTGCGCACGTTCATGCGGATGCCGATGTAGCGCTTGCCGTTCTCGCGGGTGATCGCGGCGCGCCCCATGTCGACGCGCGTGTCGGCGATCGCCGACAGCGGCACCAGCGACCCGTCCTTGAGCGGCAGGCGCAGCTGCCGGATCGCGCCCACGTCCTCGCGCGTGGCCGGGGGAAAGCGCACCACCACGTCGAATTTCCGCTCCCCTTCCCACAGCTGCGTGGCGGTGTGCCCCCCGAGCGCGGTCTCGACGTAGTCCTGCACGTCGGCCATGTCGAGGTCGTACCGCGCCAGCGCCTTCCGGTCCAGCTTCACCGAGATCGCCGGCGACGCGCTGGCCTTGACGATGCCGAGATCGGCCACGCCCGGCACCAGGGCGATCGCGTCCTCGGCCTTGTTGGCGAGCGCCTGCAGCGTGTCGAGGTCGTCGCCGTAGATCTTCACGGCGATCTGACCGAACTGCCCCGAGATGTTCTCGTTCACGTTGTCGCGGATGGGCTGCGAGAAGTTGTACTCGATCCCCGGGATCTCCTTGAGGTTCTGGGTCATCTCGGCGATGAGATCGTCGAGCGTCTGCTTCCGGGGGCGCCATTTGTCCAGCGGCTTCAGCTTGACGAAGATCTCGAGGTTGTTCGTGAGCGTCGGGTCGGTGCCGTCCTCGGGCCGGCCGAGCTGGGTCAGCAGGCTGTCCACTTCGGGGGTCCGGCGGAGGAGCGTCTTGATGCGCGGCGTGAGCTTGCGCGCATCGGTGAGCGACATCGTGGCCGGCAGCGTGTACGTGACGTACAGCGACCCTTCGTTGAGCTCGGGGAGGAACTCCGACCCCAGCCGGGGGATGAGCACGATCCCGGCGACCAGCGCGCCGAGGGCGAGGACGAGCGTCGTCTCCGGCCGCAGCAGGGCCGCCCGCAGCGTCGGCTGGTACGCGCGCTTGGCCCAGGTGAGCACCGGCGAGTCCTTGAGGTTCTTGGGGCGCCGCAGCGAGAACAGACACAGGACCGGCACCAAGGTAAAGCTCATGAGCAGCGCGCCGAGCAGCGCCGACACCACCGTGTTCGCCATGGGGGAGAAGATCCGCCCCTCCACCCGCTGCAGGGCGAAGATGGGGAGGTACGCGGCGATGATGATGAGCAGGGAGAACAGCGTCGGCCGCGCGACCTCGCGCGCCGAGCGGAAGATGTGGCCGACGAGGTGCTTGGTGTCGCGCGGGCCGGTGGGCTCGTGGTGGAAGATGTGCTCCACCAGGATGACGGCGCCGTCGACGATGATGCCGAAGTCGATCGCCCCCATCGACAGGAGGTTCGCCGACATGCCGCGCGACCACAGGTAGAGGAACGACGCCGCCAGGCTGAGGGGGATGACCACCGCCACGATCAGCGACGCCTGGATCGACAGCATGAACACGAACAGCACCGCGGTGACCAGGACCGCCCCCTCGAGGAGGTTGTGGAACACGGTGTGGAGCGTCGTCTTCACCAGATCGGTGCGGTCGTAGAACGGCAGCACCTTCACCTTGTCGGGCAGGCTGCGCTCGTTGAGGTGGCCGACCGCCTCGCGCGCGCTCGCCAGCACCACGGACGGGTTCTGCCCGCGCCGCATGAGCACGATCCCCTCGATCGCGTCCTCGTCATTGTCGCGCGTCACCACGCCCTGGCGGGGCGCGTAGCCCTCGCGCACCAGGGCGACGTCGCGCACGTGCACCGGAATGCCCTGGTGCCACGACACGCGCACCTCGCCGATGTCGTCGATCGACTTCAGCACGCCCAGGCTCTTGATGACGAACTGCTGGTTGCCGCGCTCCATCGTGCCGCCGGTGGCGTTCGCGCTCGACTTGGCCAGCGCCCCGAACAGATCCGACAGGGACACGCCCAGCGCCGCCATCTTGGTCGGATCGGGCGTGACGTGGATCTCGCGCACCAGGCCGCCGTAGGACACGACGTCGGCGACGCCGGGGACGCGCAGCAGCGCCGGCCGCACCACCCAGTCCTGGAGCGTGCGCAGCGTCATCGGATCGGAGCTCGGGCCCTTGAGCGTGTAGCGGTAGACCTCGCCGATCGGGGTGGCGAGCGGCCCGAGGCCGGGCTTGACGCCCTCGGGCAGCTCGGCGTCGGCCAGGCGCTCGACCACCTGCTGGCGGGCGATGAGCGGATCGGTGGGGTCCTCGAACGTCAGCGTGACGAACGACAGGCCGAACAGGGAGATCGACCGCAGGCGGTGCAGGTTCGG
>DATFWE010000289.1:0-20311 GCA_035259575.1 Haliangiales bacterium | reverse complement strand
GGCGGTGCAATCGGGTGCGGCCGCCCACAGGCGCTTGGACAGACCGCGACCGCGGGGAGCTCCCGCGTCCGCGCGCGCCCCCCGGTTCGCGGTCTGTCCACACCCTCCACAGGGTGCTGCTGCTGGCAGAGATTTGATTTGGGGAGAGAGAGAGTTTGCCCTCACGTGGGGGCGCGTGGAAGATCGGCGCCGCGATGCGCGCATTGCCTGTGGATGGTGCCGCGCCTGGTGGACGGCCGCGTCGGTGCCGGCGGTGCAATCGGGTGCGGCCGCCCACCGGCGCTTGGACAGACCGCGACCGCGCAGCGACGGTCGGACCCCGCGCGGCGCTCGGTTCGCGGTCTGTCCACACCCTCCACAGGTTGCTGCTGCTGGCGGAGGTTTTGATTTAGAGAGAGAGAGAGAGAGTTGCCCTCACGTGGGGGCGCGTCGAGGATCGGCGCCGCGGTGCGCCCACTGCCCGGGAGACGGCTAGCCGACCCGCACCCTCATCCGACTCACCATCACCGCCAGGCACGCGTCCATCACGACGATCAGACCCCCGGCGCGGGCGATGCGCTCGGCCTCCTCGTTCACCACGCCCTGCTGCAGCCAGAGGGCGCGCGCGCCCAGCTTGACCGCGTCGGCCGCGATGGGCGGCGTGTACTCCGGGCGCCGGAACACGTCCACGATGTCGATCGCGACGGGAACCGAGGCGAGATCGGCGTAGGCCCGCTCCCCCCACACCTCCTTCTCATTGGGGTTGACGGGGATGATCCGATAGCCCGCCGCCTGCAGCCGCCCGGCCACGCCGTTCGACGAGCGCTCGGGGTTCGAGGAGAGTCCGACGACGGCGATGGTCTTCGACGTAACGAGAAGCTCGCGGATGACGCTGTCGGGCGGGTTCATGCAAATACCGCTCCCATAAGATGCCCGATGGCGACGGTTGGTGACAGCCCCTTGCGTCGCCGCGGCGGGCGCCGGATAAGACACCAAGATGCGCTCGGAGCGCTCCATCATCTTTCTCGTCGGCGCGGTGCAGTTCATCAACATCCTCGATTTCATGATGGTCCTGCCGCTCGGGCCGGACTTCGCCAAGGCGCTCGGCATTCCCAATGCCCTCCTCGGCTACATCGGCGGCAGCTACACGGCGGCGGCGGCGGTCGCCGGCTTCGCCGGATCGTTTTTCCTCGACCGCTTCGATCGGCGCAAGGCGCTGGCCGTCGCGATGACCGGGCTCGTCATCGGCACCGTCGCCGGCGGGCTCGCGACCGGGCTCGCCTCGCTCATGGCCGCGCGCGTCGTCGCCGGCATGTTCGGCGGCCCGGCGACGTCGATCGCGCTCGCCATCATCGCCGACGTCATACCGGTCGAGCGGCGCGGCAAGGCGCTGGGCGCGGTCATGGGCGCGTTCTCCGTCGCGTCGGTGGTGGGCGTGCCGCTCAGCCTGCGCCTGTCGCTCCACGGCGGGTGGCAGATGCCGTTCTTCTTCGTCGGCGGGCTCGGGCTCGTCGTCGTCGCGCTCTCGAGCTCGCTCCTGCCCAGCCTGCGCATGCACCTTCAGGGCCCGCGCCCCACGCAGGATTCGTGGCGCGCGCTCGCGACGCTGCTTTCGCGTCCGCTCGTGCGCCTGTCCTACACGATGACCGCCACCGTGATGATGGCGGGCTTCATCCTCATCCCCAACCTGTCGGCGTACATCCAGTTCAACCTCGGGTTCGAGCGCCAGTACATCGATCTCCTGTACATGGCCGGCGGCGCGGCGAGCTTCTTCACGATGCGCGTGGCGGGGTGGGTCGTCGATCGCTACGGCGCCTTCCGCGCCGCGGCCGGCGCGTCGGCGGCGCTGCTCGTGCTCGCGTACTTCTGGTTCATCCACTTCATCCCCGGGACGCCCATCATCATCTTCTTCGTCGGCTACATGGTGGCGAACTCGTTCCGCAACGTCGCGCACCAGACGCTCATCACCAAGGTGCCCGGCCCGACGGAGCGGGCGCGTTTCATGTCCATCCAGTCGACGGTCCAGCACCTGGCGTCGTCGCTGGGCGCGTTCACGTCGGCGCGGCTCCTCGTCGAGCTTCCCGACCATCGGCTCGTCGGCATGCCGACGGTGGCCGCCGTGTCCATGGTGCTGACCGCGCTGTTGCCGGGCTTGTTCTACGTGGTGGAAGGTCGGTTGCGGATGGTCATTTCGCCGCGTCCCGCTTGAGATCGCGGACGTCCTGGCGCCGCTCGCGCTTGTCGCTGCGCAGCTCGCGCACGTCCTGGCGGCGGTCGCGCTTGTCCTGGCGCAGGTCCTTGCGGTCGCCGCGCAGATCGCGGTTGTCCTTGTGGATGTCGCGCAGGTCCCGCTTCGCGCCGGCGATATCGCCCTCGCGCACGTCGTTGCGCAGCTCCTTGGCGTCCTCCCGCCGCTCCGCCTTGTCCTGCCGGATCTCCCGCCGGTCCTGGCGGACCTCACGGTTGTCCTTCTGCACCTCGCGCCGATCGCGGCGAACCTCCTTGGTGTCGCGGCGGATTTCCTTCGCGTCCTTGGCGGGATCGCCGGCGAACGCGCTTCCGGCAAGGAGGCTCAAACCAAGAAACAGGCTGGGGGCCATACGCATGCATCTCTCCTTTGGACATCGCTCGCTCGCGTCGGCTCGGCGCTCCAAGTCGCTTCGGCTGCGCCTCGCTCCGGGTCGCGCAATCCTCGCCTCCGCTCGCTCGCTTGGACATCGCTCGCTCGCGTCGGCTCGGCGCTCCAAGTCGCTTCGGCTGCGCCTCGCTCCGGGTCGCGCAATCCTCGCCTCCGCTCGCTCGCTAGTCTTCGACGGCTCTTTGGTACGACACGACCTCCGGGTCGGGGTTAAAATGGGAGGGTGAAGGTCGCCAAAGGAAACATCGTCCGGCTCGAATACGAGCTGCGGGTCAAGGGTGGGGAAGTCCTCGAAACGTCCGCGCAAAGCGGTCCGATCCAGTACGTCCACGGCGAAGGCAGGCTCCTACCCGCCCTGGAGAAACGGCTCGAGGGGATGGAGATCGGCGCCGAGAGGACGGGCACGATCCCCGCCGCCGAGGCGTTCCCCGAGGAGAGCCTTCCGGCGCGGGACATCCCACTCGACGAGTTCCCCAAGGGGGAGAAGATCGAGGTCGGGCGCGTCTTTCAGGCCAAGGGGCCGACCGGCCAGCCGGTGATGTTCAAGGTGATCGCCGTCGACAAGGCCAAGGCCCACGTCCGCTTCCTGCCGCCCGTCTTCGGCAAGGATCTCGACTTCCGCGTCAAGGTGCTGGTGATCGACGATCCCCAGAGCCACAAGCGCGAGGCGGTCGCGCCGCCGCCGCCTCCGGCGGACGCGCTGGCCGACCCCGAGAAGTAGACGTCAGCTGGCCAGGGACGGGCGGGGTTTGAAGTCGGCGGCGTTGACCGCCGCATCCGCTTCCTTGCTGCGCATGACGACGCGGCCCATGTCCTCGAGCTCGAGGGCGGCGGCGCGCTTGAGCATCGCCATGGTGATCTTCGTCCCCTCGGAGGCCGCCAGGAACGCCGCGCGGAGCACCGCGTTCTTGATGTAGCCGCCGCTGAGCTCGAACTCCTCGGCGATCTCCTGGAAGTTCAGCCCGTCCTCGAACGGCGCCTTCTTCGGCATGAACGACTTCCACAGGGCGATGCGCTCGTCGACCTCCGGGATCTGCAGGTGCAGGTGGAGGCTCAAGCGGCGCTGGAGCGCCTCGTCGAGGGCCGCGTCCTTGTTGGTGGTGAGGATGGCGACGCCGGAGTACTGCTCGAGCCGCTGGAGCAGGTAGTTGACGGCGAGGTTGCCGTAGCGATCGTTCGAGCTCTTCACCTCGGTGCGCTTGGCGAACAGCGAGTCCGCCTCGTCGAACAGGAGCACCGCGTGGGCGCGCTCGGCCTGGTCGAACACCTTGGACAGCTGCTTCTCCGTCTCGCCGACCCACTTGGACACGATCGTCGCGAGGTCGACCTGGTAGATGTCGAGATCGAGCGCCTTGGCGATGAGGCCGGCGAGCATGGTCTTCCCGGTGCCGGGCGGGCCCGAGAACAGGGCGATCATGCCCTTGCCGTAGCCGCCGACGCGGTCGCCGTAGCCCCAGTCGTTGAACACCTTGTCGGAGTAGAGCTTGCGCGAGATGAACTCCTTGATGCGCGCCAGCTCGTCGCTGGACAGGACGAGGTCCTCCCACTTGGCGGTGATCGTCAGCCGGCGCGCCGAATCGCCGAGCTCGTTGCGCAGCCGCCGCTCGATCCCGCGGCGCAGGTCCGCGTGGACGATGAGGCGGTTCTTCTCGGAGCGGGCGATGACGACCGACTCCAGCGCCGTGTCGAGGATCTCGCCCGGCGTGAGCATGAAGCCGCGCGCCACCGACGCCAGGTCGACGTCCTTGTCGCGCCCCTTCGCCGGGATACCCATCTCCCACAGCTTCAGGCGGGACGGCTCGCCCGGCAGCGCGATCTGGAGCTCCTGCGCCGGACGGTCGAGCTTCATCCGCGGCGGCTGCAGCCCCTCGACGCCGAGCGCGATCATCGCCGGATAGTCGGCGATGCGCTTGGCCAGCTCGACGCCGTTGTCCTGGACGATCTCGCCGTGGAGCGGGCCGATGTAGAGCACCGCGCCGCGGAGCAGCGCCTCGCGCTGGGCGCGCCGGACCAGGTCGTCGAGCGTGCCTTTCTCCGCCACCAGCGGGTTGAACGCCATCAGCGGGCGGCCGGCGTAGGCGGCGACGCGCGCGGCGATGGTCTTCTTCCCCGCGCCCTTGGCGCCCCACAGGAGCGGCCACGGCGCTTCGTGCAGGCGCGCCTCGCGGGAGAGGACCGTGGCCGCGTCGCACATCGCCTGCACGCGCTCGCGCACCGGCGCGTCGAGCACCAGGTCGTCTAGCGTGGGCTTGGCATGGATCAGCTGGGAGGTGCGCTGCAGCGCCGGCGACAGCTCCGAACGTCCGCACAGCACCGACAGGAGATCGAACGTGGGCTGCATCGCGCGGTGGGTGACCGAGCCGTACGCCTCGTACGACTCGTTGGACATGACGCTGATGAGCTTCCAGTTGAGCAGCGGCCGCTCGGGATCGAGCGCGTCGAGCAGCGCCACGCGCTCGCCGCGCTTGAGCCGGAACAGCTGCGACACCAGCGCCAGGTCGACGCCGCGCCGCGTCTGGTTGCCGCGCAGGAGGCCGAACACCTCCGCCAGCGGCGCGTCGATGTGGGGCGCCATCGTGACGACGAGCGTCTCCACCTCCAGCGGCCGCAGGCGCAGGTTCTCGACGATGCGCCCGATCGGCGCCGAGCGACGAAGGTCCTTGAGCTTCCCGTCGGCGTCGTCCAGCGCGCGCTGGAGCTCGGCCTCGTCCATCGGGCCCGTCGACCCCATCGCGCGCGCCGTGCGCCGGGCGGTGAAGATGCCCTCGATCTCGGCGACCGACGGATGATCCGGCTGCGGGCGAAGCTGCGCGCGCTGGAACTGGCGCAGGCACCGCTCGGCGACGATCCACACGCGGTTCAGCTCCGCGCTGAGCCACTGGTCGGCCAGCGCCCGCTCGTCGGACTCCTGTTGGCTCATGGTCTTCCTTGTGATGTCGTCCATTTAGTCAGCTCCGCCGGCACTGCCGCCTCCGCCGCCCGTCCCGCCGCTTCCAGCTGGTTTGCCCTCGTCATCGCCCTCATCGGGGATATCGCCTTCGTCATCCCCGCTCCCACCGCCTGCGCCACCGCCGCCTCCGCCCCCACCTCCACCGCCTCCGCCACCGCCTCCCCCGCCACCGCCGCCACCGCCGCCGCCGAGCTTCGTTCCCCCGATGGGCCGCGTGGACGGCATGCCGACGTCCGCCACCGGCCCGGCAGAGTCGGCGACGAAGTCCTGAACGATTCCGGACTGGAAGTGCGGCATTCCGTCGCTCTTCATGGGCGCCTCGAATGCCCTCTCGGGGTCGTCCCGCCCCGCCTTGTCGCGGCCTGCGCCCTTGATGTCGCTGTCGTCCGTCCAGTGCGAGACGATCTGCTTGACGACCTCGGCGAGCGGCTTCTGACCGCCGGTCACGTCCTTCGGAGGGGGCGTCGGTCCCTTGTCCTGCTCGCGATGTTCCGGGTTCAGCGCCTTCTCGAACACCTTGAGGACCTTCTCTTCTTGACGCAGCTTGGGGTCCTCGAAGGCCATCCCGCGAATAGTACCACGCCTCTCACATCCTCTACTGCGTGTTCAGGGCTCAGCTCGTCCTTGCCCTAACCCGGCCCAACACATGGACTTTCCCGCTGCGAACGATATACTCCGGGCCGTCTCCCCATGGGAAAAGAAGCGGACACGACCATCGTCTACCGGGGCAAGCGCCGCAAGGGGAAGGCGAGCCTCGAGCAGAAGACCATCACCTTCCGCTCGCCCGACCTTCGCCTCCAGGTGACGCTCGAGGGCGCCGAGGTGCGCGCGGTCGACGGCGCGCTCGAGGTTACGTTCGGAGGCGAGAAGGCCGCGCTCGAGCTGGGCCCGACCGCCGCCGGCAGCTGGGCGCAGGCGATCGAGCACCCGCGGTCGCGCATCGACAAGCTGGGGCTCAAGGCGGGGATGAAGGTCGCGCTCGTCGGCGAGATCGACAAGGACTTTCGCGCCGAGCTGGTGAGCCGCGCCCCGCCGGTGCGCCTCGGCGCCGGCATGGACGCGATCTTCTTCGCGGCGGAGAAGCCCGCCGATCTCGATCGGCTCGAGGCGCTGCGCGCGAAGCTGGCGCCGGCGGGCGCGATCTGGGTCATCCGCCGCAAAGGCGGCGGGCCGGTCAGCGAGAAGGCGGTGATGGCGGCGGGCAAGGCGGCGGGCCTCGTCGACGTGAAGGTGGTCGCGTTCTCCGACTCCCACACGGCGGAGAAGCTGGTCATCCCGGTCAAGAAACGCTGACGTCGGGCGCGTAGAGGAGCGCGCGCTCCTCGCCGAGGAGTGCGAGATCGGCCAGCGAGGCCGGGAGGAGCTGGAGGAGGCCGCGGCGCCGCGCGTGCACCGCCACGTCCTCCACGTCGAAGCGCTCGCCCGGGCGGCGGCGCGCCAGATCCTCGGCGGCGCGCAGCGCGTCGTCGACGCTGCCGAGCACGTCGACCAGACGGTGGGCGAGGGCGGAGCGCCCCGTCCATACCCGCCCGCCGGCCGCAGCCTCGACCTCGTCGACGCCGAGCCCGCGGCCGGCGGCGACCTTGGCGACGAACTGGCGATAGAGCGCGTCGACCTCGGCGGCGAGGCGGCGCCGTTCCTCGTCGGAATAGGGGCGCGACGCGCGGTTCATCGCCGCCGCGTCGCCCCGGACGAGCGTCACTGCGCGCAGACCGAGGCGCTCGTATAGCCCGGCGAGGGAGAGCTTGCCCGCCACGACGCCGATCGAGCCGGTGAGCGTTCCCGGCTGCGCGACGATTTTCTTCGCGGCGCAGGCGATGTAGTACCCGCCCGACGCGGCGACGTCCTCCATGTACGCGACGACGGGCTTCTTCTTGGCGGTGCGTGCGGCCTCGTGCCAGATGAGGTCCGACGCGGCGGCGCTGCCGCCCCGGCTGTCGAGGTGGAGCACGACCGCGGCGACGCGGCGGCTCTCGCGCGCGGCGGCGAGCGCGCGGACCGCGGCGTCGGCGGCCAACGCTGGGCGGGGGAGCAGGCCCGGCTCGCCGGGGACGATCGTGCCGTGGAGCGCGACGACGCGGACCGAGCGGCGCCGCCGCAGCGGGCGCCAGCGCAGGCGCGCGCGCCGGCGGAACGGGGCGAGCTTCGCGCCGAGCCGCTCCTCGAGCTCGTCGGCGTAGGCCGCGTGGTCGACGAGGCCGGCCGCGACGGCGGCGTCGGCCTGGTAGGGGCCGCCGGCGATGAGCGCGGCGGCGCGCTCGCGCTCGATCCCGCGCGCGGCCGCCACGGCCCCGACGATGTCGGCGTGGAGATCGTCGAGCACGGCGTCGAGCGCCTCGCGGTGCGCGGGGCTCATGTCGTCGCGCGTGAACGTCTCGGCGAAGCTCTTGTAGCGGCCGCGGTACTCGGCCTGCGCCTCCGCGCCGACCTTGGCGAGCGCGCCGCCGAAGAACGTCACCTCGGCGCTGAGGCCGAGGAGCGCCATCGGTCCGCTCTCGTCGACGGCGATCGTGTCGGCGGCAGTGGCGACGTAGTACTCGTGCAGCCCCGGGGAGGACAGGTGGACGACGAGGCGCTTCCCCCGCTCGGGCAGGCGCGCGAGCACGCCGCGGAGCGACTGCGCCTTCGCCCAGCCGCCTCCCAGGTGGCCGAGCGAGACCACGACGCCCTCGAGCCGGGCGTCGTGCGAAAGCTCATCGATCGACTCCGCCAGGCGCGCCAGCGACGGGCCGCGGCGCAGGCCGCGGCGGGCCGGCCGCGCCGGCAGCGGCTCCTTGATGTCGATGCGCACCCAGCGCGGGCGGCGCACAAGGCCGACGAGCGCGAACGGCAGGAGGACGAGATTGCCGAGGAGGTTGAGAAAGACGAGGCGGAAGAGCGCGCCGAGCAAGCTAGAAGCTGTAGCCCACGCCGAGCGTCAGCAGGCTGACCGACTCCTTGTAGTGGCCGGCGTTGTCGGGCTGACGCGTGGGCGCGGTATAGGGCGCCTGGCGCACGCCCCCCGAGCGGGGCTGCGGGTCGACGTCGCGGGAGAAGAAGATGAACTGGGTGAAGCCGAGGGTGAGCTTGAGCTTCCCATCGAGGAGCGCGTAGGTGCCCGCGATGTTGAAGGCGAGGTCGTTGAAGTCGGGCAGCCCCACCTCGAGCGTCTCGTTGGGCACGGCCTTGCTGGTGAAGCTGATCCCGCCGCCGAGCTCGAGGTCCGGGGTCGCCTGGTAGAAGCTCGACAGGTGGATGGCGAAGGAGTTGTTCCAGTTGCGCGGGATGTTGGAGATGACCTGCGTGCCCGGCGCGGTTTGGCCGCGATCGTCGATGTTGCACTGCTGTGCGCTGTCGCTCCTGTCGAAGATGCACTGCGACTTGAGCACGCTCCACCGCTCGAACTTGCCCCACAGGTTGAGCTCGAGGTCCTTCATCACCTTGTAGGAGACGCCGAGGTGGATGACGTCGGGGAGCGACTGCTCGACGCCCCCATCGGGAAACACGGAGATCGGCGCAGCGCCGAGCTTGATGTGGACCGAACCCTTGAGCGTGTTCTTGCCGAAGCCCGGCTGGGACTGGTAGGAGAGGCCGATCTTGAGCTCGGGGAGGTCCGGCGGCGAATAGATGACGCCGACGCCGAGCGCGAGCGTGACGTTCGACACATCGACCCAGCCGCGGCCTTCCTTCACCGTGCCGTCGGTGGAGCTGATGGTGAGATCGTCGCTGCCGTCGGGGTTGTAGGCGCGGACGTCGTTGATGGTGCTCACCACCGCGCTGGCGGACAGGCCCACGCTCAGGCCGAACGGCAGGCGGTAGCCCCCGGCCAGGCTGATGTAGCTGGAGCGAATCTGCCCCTCGATGTCCTGCCACCGCTGTGCCCCGTCGTAGGCGCCGGGGTACTGGGTGTTGGTCTTGAATGCGTCGTTCTTGTCGAAGTTCGCGTGCCCGCCGAACGGCGTGAAGAAGGCGAGCCCGACGCCCAAGTCTTCGATGCCGAAGTTCGACGCCACGCCGAGAAACGGCGATGGGATCACGTTCGCGAGCTCGCCCCTGCCCGAGTCGGCGGCGATGTAGTCCGAGGACGGGCTCTGCCGATCGATCGCCGCGGGGTTGCGATCGTAGGTCAGCGATCGCACGGCGAGTAGATTCTCGACATAAATGTCGGTACCCTTGATGCCCGCGAGCCCCGCCGGGTTGTAATAGATCGACGTGACGTTCGACGCCGTCGGGTTGCCGTGCTCGCCCCCGAATCGGGCGACCATGAACCCACCGGCGTGCAGCGTGGCCGGCACCAGCAGCGTCCCGGCGAAGAAGGTGGCCCAGCGTGCCCAGAGGACGGTGTGCATTCTAGTCATCAACCCCTCTCGCTTGACAACTGCGCCAAAAAACGCGATGAGGAAAAGATGCTTAGCAGTACCTGTAGAGCGCTTAGCCTGTCAAGCAATCTCGTGCCGGTGCTGCTGGTGGTTCTCTTCGGCGCATGCGTCGATCCCGAGCAGCGATTCAATGACTACGCGAGCCGGATCGTCGACGCGCGAGTGGTGGTGCAGCCCGACGTGCCCCCGTTCGAGACGATTCCCGATGTGTCGGGAACGTTCCTCACCGGGCTGACGGCCGACATCCTGGCGGGGGCGCCCGGGCCGATACAGTTTCTCTCGACTCAGACCGTGGACAAGAGCAGCGGCAAGTACATGCTGACGCTTTCGCTTCAACCGCTCGACAAGACGACGCGGCTGCCGGTCGGCTCGCCGATCGGGTACGCGCCGGTCGAGGTCGCGGCCAACGGCTCGTTCAACGCGAGCGTCGCGTCGCTGACCATCCCTGCCGCGGCCAACACGCTCGCGCCTATCGACATCGTCGCGGACAGCATCGTGATCCACGGCCAGATCCTGACCGCGAATGCGCATTGTGGGACGCTCGACGGGAACGTCACGTCGCCGGCCATTGGAAGTCTGGCTGCGCAGCACACGACCTACGGCGCGATCCGGGTGGCTCCGGGCACGATGGGCAATGCCTTGCCGCCCCCGCCGAAGAACTGCGCGACCGCTTCCCCGGCGGACGCGGGCCCCTAGATCCTCAGTATCCGCCCTTCTTCAGGAACTCGCGGTTGTAGCTGCCGCTCGATTTGGCGGGCTTGAGCGTGACCGCGACCGGCTTGTCCCCGTCGGGGACGATCTTCACTTGCGCGGGCAGGTAACCGGGCGCCTCCACGTCGACGACCACCTCGTCGGCGCCGCGCGGCACGGCCAGCGCCGGGCCGGCCGCGCGCTTGCCGTTCACCTTGAACGTCGGCCGGGCCTTGGCGGGCGACACCTCGACGGTGAGCGTCACCTCTGCCGGGGGCGGCGGCTCGATCTTGACGGGCTTTATCGGCGGCGCCGGCGGCGGCTCGGGCGCGGTCTGCGCCGGGGTCGGCGCGGGCGGCGGCGGCACCGTCGGCGATCCGGCCGGCACGACCGCCGGCCGCGAATCTCCGCCGCGCGCCACGACCACCACCCCGCCCGCGCCCGCCGCGACGGCCAGGCCGGCCACCGCCCACACGAGCGCGCGCGAACGGCGCGGCGGCGAGCTGTCGACGACTTGTCCCGTCGCGCGCGACATCGTGGCGATGCTCCCCGTCGCGGCCGGCGGCAGCGGGGGCTCCGGCGGCAGCGAATGGGGCGTCGTGACCGTGGCCGGCGCCGGCGTCGCGGTGTGGGCGAACGCGAGCTCCGGGTGCACGCCGGGCACCGAGGAGGGTCGCGCGAACGCGCCCGGCGCCGCGCCCACCGCCTCGTTGAACGCGGCCGACAGGTCGGCCGCCGACTCGTAGCGATCCGCCTTCGCCTTGGCGAGCGCGCGCCGCACGACCGCCGCGACGGCGCGCGGCACGTCGGGGCGCACGGCGGTGACGTCGGGCGCATCGACGTGCACCACCCTGTACAGCGCCGCCATCGGCGAGTCGGCATAGAACGCCATCCGCCCGGTCAGGGCCTCGTAGACGATCGCCCCCAGCGCAAACACGTCGGTGCGGCCGTCGATCTCGGCGACGCGCCCGTCCGCCTGCTCGGGCGACATGTAGTAGGGCGTGCCGAGGAGCGCGTGGTCGCGCGTCACCACGCTCGACGAGTGGCGCATCTTGGACACGCCGAAATCGAGCACCTTGACGAAGTCGTCCCGCCCGAGCCGTTTGCACAAGAAAATGTTCTGCGGCTTGAGGTCGCGGTGGACGATGCCGGCGGCGTGCGCGGCCTCCAGCGCCGACGCCGCCTGGGCCAGGATCGTCGCCGTCTCGGCGAGCGAGAGCGGCCCGCGCGCCTTGAGGCGGGCGGCCAGATCCTCCCCGTCGAGGTACTCCATCACCATGTACGGCTCGCCCTGGGGCGTCACGTTGAAGTCGTGCACCTCGATGATGTGGTCGTGCCCGAGGGAGCTGGCGATCTCCGCTTCCCGACGGAAACGCTGGAACGTCTCGGGGTCCATCGCCAGCGAGGGATGGAGGAGCTTCACCGCGTAGCGTTTGTGGTGGAGGCGGGTCGAGCACGCTTCGAGGATCGCGCCCATGCCTCCCGAG
The DNA here is from genome assembly GCA_035259575.1 of Haliangiales bacterium. GTDB lineage: Bacteria > Myxococcota_A > Polyangia > Haliangiales > SHYZ01 > DATFWE01. The sequence continues at coordinate 8,209 of DATFWE010000289.1, read as the reverse complement.
CCGATCGGCCGCACCAGACGGTAGGTGTCATTCAACGTGCGGCCGACGAGGGCCTGGGCATCCAGTTTCATCGCAGCCGAAATCTTTGCACGCGGCGGCCGGGTCTGCCACATTCGTCTTGTGCAGCGCACAAAGAAGCGCGGCAGGCGGGGCCGCCCACCGGTCCGAGAGACGCTCGACCCCGCGCTCACCCTCATCAAGAAGTACGGCAACCGGCGCCTCTACGACACGCGCCGATCGCGCTACATCACGCTCGAGGAGCTCGCCGGATCCATCGCCGCGGGCGAGGAGGTGCGCATCGTCGACTCCAAGAGCGGCGAGGACCTCACCAAACGCGTCGTGACCAAGCTCATCCTGATCGAGGAGCAGCGCCGCCGCACCGAGCTCCTGCCGCTGTCGTTCCTGCGCAAGCTCCTCCAGCACCGCGGCGCCGAGAGCGCCATCAGCGCGGAGATCGACGAGCTCAAGGCGAGATTGTCCAACCTGGAGACGCGGTTTAGGAGCTGAGCGTCACTCGGCGCCCAGCGCCGACCGGGGATCGACGCGCGACGCCCGCCAGGCGGGCACCCACGTCGCCAGCAGCAGCACCCCGAGGACGAGCAGCGCCGCCGCCGCGAACGTCAGCGGGTCGGCCGACGTCACGCCGTAAAGGAACCGCCGCAGGAGCTGCGCCGCCGCCAGCGCCGCGCCGACGCCGAGCAGCACCGCCGGCAGGCCCAGCCGCACGCCCTGGGTGAGCACCATGCCGCGGAGCGCGCGTGGATCCTGGCCGAGGGCGAGGCGGATGCCGTACTCGCGCGTGCGCTGCGCCACCGAGTAGGCGACGACCGAGTACACCCCGATGCCGGCGAGGATCAGGGCGAGCACGCCGAACGCCGTCATTACCCACACGCCGAGGCGCGCCCGCGCCGAGCCGTCCTCGACGTAGTGGGTCATCGGCACGAGGTGGGTCACCGCCAGGTTCCCGTCGATCGCGGCGACCGTGTCGCGGACCGCGCCGGCGAGCCGCGTCGGATCGCCCGCGACGCGCACCGCGAACGCCAGCTGCGTGTCCATGTTGTCGCGCAACGGCCGCCAGATCTGCGGGTGCACCGGCCGCGTGAGGTCATGGAGGTGCACGTGCTCGACGACGCCCACCACCTCGACGAAGGGGATGCGGTCGCCGGCGGGGGCGATCTGGAGGCGCTTCCCCACCGCCGACTCGCCGGGCCAGGCGCGTCGCGCCAGCTCGGTGTCGATGATGGCCACCGGCGGCGTGTTCCCGTCGGCGTCGGTGAAGGCGCGACCGGCCACGACCTTGACGTGCATGGTGCGGAAGAAGTCGGGCGTGACCCGGCGGTTGTCGGCGGTGACGCTCTCCCAGTGGCGCGCGGTCTCCTCGTCGTAGGCGTAGGGCTGGAGCGAGCCGGCGCCGGTGAGCGGGAGCTGCGTAACCGTCCCGACGGCCTCGACCCCGGGCAACGCGCGGAGCTCGCGTTCGAGCCGCTGGACGAGGTCCATCCGCTTGGCGGTGGGCGCGTATCGGGGGGACGGCAGCGCCATGCGGAACGTGAGCACCTGCTCCGCGTCGAAGCCGGGGCGCACCTTCTGCAAGGCGGCCAGGGTGCGGACGAGGAGGCCGCTGCCGACGAGGAGCACGATCGCCAGGGCGACCTCGCCGACGACGAGCGCGCGGCGCAGGCGATCCTGCCGCGGCGGCGACCCGCCGCTGCCGCTGCGGAGCTCGGCGCTGAGGTCCATCTGCGGCGCGAGCCAGGCAGGCAGCACGCCGACGAGGAGCGCGGTGCCGATCGTGACCAGCGACGCGACCGCGAGCACCGACGCGTCGACCGCGACCTCGCCCATGCGCGGCATCGACGCGGGCACGATCGCGGGGAGCGCCCGCAGCACTGCCAGGGTTAGGGCCAGACCCGCCGCGGCGCCGAGCAGCGCGATCAGCAAGCTCTCGACGAGGAGGCGAAGCGCCAGCCGCCCGCGGCTGGCCCCCATCGCCGCGTGCACCGCCAGCTCGCGCCGCCGCCGCGCGCCGCGCGCGAGCAGCAGCCCGGCCACGTTGGCGCAGCCGATGAGGAGCACGACGCCGACCGCGGCGAGGAGGGTCATGAGCAGCGGCCCCACGCCCTTGACCACGTCGTCGTGGAGCTTCACCGCGCGGATGCGCAGGTTGGAGGCGGCGTGGACGGGGTGCTCCGCGCGCAGGCGCGCCGCGATCGCGTCCATCTCCTCCTGCGCCTGCGCCAGCGTCACGCCCGGCTTGAGCCGGCCGAACACCGTCAGCGGCGTGTAGTTGCGCGGCGGGATCTTCGTCATGTCGATGCGCAGCGGCACCCACACCTGCGCGTCGGTCACGAGGAACGCCTCGGCCGGAAGCTGGAGGTGGAACGACGCCGGCAGGACGCCGGCGACCTGGTAGCGGCGGCCGTCCATCGCGATGGTGCGGCCGACCAGCGCCGGGTCGGCGCCGTAGCGGCCGCGCCACAGGCCGTGCGAGATCAGCGCGACCGGCTCGGCGGTGAGGGCCTCGTCGGCGGCGGTGAGCTGCCGCCCCAGGGCCGGCTCGACGCCGAGGAGCGGGAACAGGTTCGCGGTCACCGACGAGACCTCGACCTGCTCCGCCTCGGCGCCGTCGCCGGTGAGGATGCCGGTGGCCTGCACCATGTCGCCGCCCGAGGCGGCGGCAAACGCCTCGAACCGGTGGCTCCACGCCTGGTAGTCGCGGAAGTCGAGCGTGTGCACGGCGGGCAGCGACTGCGCGCCCTGGCCGAGGTCGTTCCAGATGTTCACCAGCCGGTCCGAGGCGCGATAGGGGAGCGGCTTGAGGAGCACGCCGTTCACGAGGCTGAAGATCGTGGTGGCCGCGCCGATGGGGAGGGCGAGGGTGAGCGCCGCCACCAGGGTGAAGCCGGGCGTCCGCCGCAGGGCGCGGACGGAGAGGCGGAGGTCGTTGAGGAGGGGCGCCGGCGACAGGGACGGCGGCGGGCGCAGCCTTTCGGCCAGCGCCGCGACGAGGACGTCGACGATCGCCCACAGCGCGGCCGCGCGGCCGCGCAGGCCGCCGAGCTTCACCGTGTCGGCGAGCTCCTCGTCGAGGGAGCGGAGCACCTCCTCGCCGTGCGCGCGGCGGAAGCGGCGCGGGTAGAGCCGCAGCAGCCAGCCGTGGCGGCTCATCGGATCGGCTCCCGGCGCGTGAGCCGCCCGCGGGCCGCGGCCACGAGCGCCGCGAGCCGCTCGGTCTCGGCCGCCGCCACCCGGCGCCCGAGCGGCGTCAGCCGGTAGTACCGGCGGCGCTCGTCGTCGAGCGTGCGGGCCGGCCGGTCGGGCGATTCCTCGACAAGGGTGGCCTCGAGCAGCCAGCCCAGGGCGCGGTGCAGCGTCCCCGGGCCGAGCCGGACGCGCCCGTCGGTGCGGAGGGCGACTTCTTTCTTCAAGGCGTAGGCGTGGCAGTCGCCGTCCGCGAGGACGACGAGGAGGAGGTAGTGGGCCGGCTTCAGGGGGAGCCAGGCCTCGGGGTCGGAACGGCGGAGGCGCACCATCGCTCCCATACTAGCACATTAGGCCCGTTTTGGACCTATCCGGCGTCCGACCTCGCGGGTCATCTCGATCATCGTGCGGCGGAAGCCCAGCTTGGCGAACACGCGCTGCGCCGGCGCGTTCGCCTCCGCGGTCCACAGCATCACCCGCGCCATCCCGCGCGCCTCGAGCCACGCGGCCGCTTCCTCGACGAGGCGCTCGGCAATCCCGCGCCGGCGCGCCGGCTCGTCGGTCGCGACGTCGTGGATGAAGCCCGCGACGTCGCGGAGCTCCTTCCACGACTTCTCCTCGATGCCGGCGAAGACGTAGCCGACCACCTCGCCGGCCTCCTCGGCGACGAAGATGACGGCGTCGGGGTCGCGGAGCTGGGTGCCGAGGAACCACGTGTAGCCCTGCTCCGGGTGGCTGCCGGGCGCGAGAAAGCGCTGCGGATCGAAGGCGTGGTGGGTGCGCATCAGCATCGCGCCGAGACGCCCGAGCGCGGGCAGATCGCGCTCCTCGGCGCGGCGCACGACGAGGTCGGTCATGGCAACAGGTTAGCTCAGGGATACGGGCCGAACGTCGCCTCGTAGAGCGCGCGGTAGTAGGCGGCGTCGCCCGCGCGGCCGGCGGCGGCGCACGCGCGCACCAGGAACTCCAGCGCCTGCCGCGCGGACGCCGGCGCGCCGTCGAGCGCGCGCAGGAGCGCCCGCATCGCCGGCAGGGGGCGCCCCGACGCGAGCAGGCCGAGGCCGAGGTTCTCGAACAGCTCGGCGGGCGCGCGCGGGCCGGCGAGGCGCACCGCCTCCTCCCATGCGGCCGCGGCCTCGACGAAGCGCGCCGCGGCGTAGGCCGCCGCGCCCGCGGCGTTGAGCTCCGCGACCGACGGACGATCGTCGTGCGGGGGCGGCGACGGCTCGATCGCCGCCGCCTCCCCGGCGGAGCTCCAGGCGTAGCGCGCGGCGACCGCCCCGCCGCGCGCGAGCTCGCCGGCGAGCGTCCATTCCGGCGCGCGGACGTCGAGACGCACGGTGAGGACGTCCCCGGCCCACACGGCCGTCTCGGGCAGCGGAAAGAACTGCTGCGCCCAGTGCGTGTCGGTCCCGGGCGCATTGGACATCCCGACCCCCGAGGCGAGGTCGGCGTCGAACCAGCCGCCCAGGCCGCGCAGGCGCCCGGATCGCAGCGCGAAGCGCATCTCCGCCCCGGCCGGCGGCTCGGCGGCCGGGGGCAGATATTCGGCGAAGCGCGCCGCCGGCGCGAGGAGCTGCTCGGGGCGCAGGTCGGCGCGGTACGAGCCCGCGAGGGCGCGACGGTGCGCCGCGCCGAAGCTCAGTCCGTAGAAGCGGTCGGCGAGGTCGTCGATGGGCGCGAACCGCAGATCGCCCACCGGCGCGAGCCACAGGCGCACCGCCGAGGGGCTGAACCGCCCGGCCGGCTTGAGCCACCGCCCGGCCGCGGCCGTCGCCGGGATCATGTCGTCGTCGACGAGGAAGCAGCCGAGGAAGTCCGACACCACCAGGTCCACCGGCTCGACGGGCGCAAGGCGCGTCGCGTCCGCCTCGTGGACGATCACGCGGTCGGCGAGGCCGTTCTCGCGCACCAGCGCCCCCGCCAGACGCGCGATCGGCATCGATTCCACGGCGTGCACCCGCGCCGCGCCGGCGCGCGCCGCGAGCATGGCGAGGACGCCCGTCCCCGCGCCGAGGTCAAGCACCACGTCGCCCGGGCGCACCAGCCGCCGGATCGCCCGCTCGTACGCGTCCATCCGGTGGGGGTCGGCGAGCATCCGCCGGTGGTAGTCCAGCGGAGCGTCGTGCCCCGCGTTACGTGACAACCACGAACTCCTTCTTCAGGAGCTCGTGCAGGTTCTTGTACGCCTCGAGGTCGCTTCCGTCGTAGCCGTCGAGCACGGCCTTGAGCTCGCCGTGGTCGAGGACCAGCTGGAAGATGTCGAGCTCGCCGGGGCTGAGGTCGCGCAGGCGCCCCGCCAGCGGCGTCGGCACCGCGAGCCGCGACCCCCACGGCGGCGGGTCCACCCGGACGATCTCGTCGATCTGCCGCATCCCCTCCATGAGTAGGGCCTCGGTGGACTCGGTGATCTCCTCCATCACCTGGCGGTCGTCGGGAGCCTCGAGCTCGAAGCTGCCGGCCTGCCACGTCAGCATGCGGTAGATCGCCTTCTGCGGCTTCATGCTGAAGTTGTCGTCGATCGAGGCGTAGTAAATCTGCCCTTTGCGCAGATAGATGCGGCCCAGACCGCGGTCGGTGCGGATGCTCAGGACGCCGCCCTTCTTGGAGGTCGACAAGAGCTGGAGGAGGTCGGGGAGCGGGATCTCCTCGACCGAGCCGGACATGGGGCGGCCCGCCGGGCCGGCCTGGCGCCGCTGCGCGTTGGACTCGAGCTTGGCACGCGCCTCGGCCTCGGTCGCCTGCGCCCCGTCCACCGCCACCAGCTTGATGATCGATGTGCCGATGAGGATGCGATCCCCCTCCTTGAGGCGCGATTTCCGGATCTTCTCCCCGTTCACGAACGTGCCGTTGGTCGAGCCCATGTCCTGGATGACGATCTGGCCGCTCGTCGACGTGATCTTGGCGTGCTTGCGCGATACCATGTCCTCGACGAGCACCATGTCGAGGTCGCTCGACCGCCCGATCACGATCTCGCGATCCATGCGCAGCGGAAACTCGCCGCCCTGGTACTTTCCCGAAATGAACCGCAGCGCGAACTGCGGTGGATTGGACAGGTCCGTCCCCACGGCTTCTCGATATTAGTGTGACCGTTTCCGGTGGGTCAAGGAACCGGCTCCGGTTCGGGAGACTGCAAAGCCCAAAGAATCCGCTGGTAGACTTCCTCGGACACGACCAGGCTCGAGTGCCCGAGCGGGACGGTGACCGACGTCGCCCCCGGCAGCTCGGTCGACGGCAGCGGGCAGACCCAATCACGCGCCGCCGCGATGGTGTAGTAGGACACATCCGGCGGAAGCGGGCCCTGGGCGAGCTCGCGCAGGAAGCTCGAGCCGGGCAGGAGCTGCCACGAGCTCTGCGAGAACAGGCCGAGCGCGATCACGCCCGGCAGCGCCGCCCACGTGCCCTGGAGCGGCGTCCCCAGCATCAGCATCTTGCGGACCTTCTCGTGGCCGCCGAGCTTCTTCACGTAGTAGAGGCCGATGAGCCCGCCCATGGAGTGGCCGAGGATGTCGATGCGGCGCACGGGGGTCTGGGCGAGGATCGCCTCGATCTTGCGATGGATGAGGAACGCGGAGCGGCGGATGTCGCGGACGTTGAACGTCCCCAGGTTGAAAGAGAAGACGGTGACCCCGTCCTGGACGAGGCGCCGCTCGAGCGGGTACATCGAGCCGCGCGTGCCGAGGAATCCGTGGAGGAGCAGGACGGGCGGATGTTTGTCGGTGACGGTCTGGTAGAAGGCCTGGCGCCGGATGCGGTTCCCGCGCGCGAGATGGCGCAGATAAGAGAGAGCGTGGCGCCCGCCGAGAAGGTCCTGGCTCACCGCCGACGCGCGGTCGAGCCAGCCCATGACCACGTCGCCAGCGAGCTTGCGGATGCGGGACACTCCCGGGCATCATGCCGAAGCGGAGCGTGTACGGCAACTTGACAGGTGTTTCCGGTGACTGAGGTCCTGGGCAGGTATCACCTCGTCGAGCCCCTGGGCGGTGGTCCGACCGGAGAGGTGTTCCGCGCCAAGGTGTACGGCCTCGCGGGATTCGAGCGCCAGTTCGCGGTGAAGCGGTTCCACGCGGCGCTGGTCCAGGATCCGGCGGCGTCGGAGATCCTGGCCGTGTCGGCGCGCGCGTACGGCGGTCTCTCCCACCCGCGGATCGCGGCGATGCACGAGCTCGGCGGCGCGTTCATGGCGGTGGAGCTGGTGGAAGGGCTCGATGTCGCGCGCCTGCTCGCTGGGACCAGCGGCGCCGGCGACCCCATGCCGCTCGGCGCGCGGCTGGCGATCCTGGCGCAGGTCGCGCGCGTGCTCGCCTACGCGCATGGCCGGGGCGTGCCGCATCTAGGGATATGTCCGACGAACGCGCTGGTCACGCCCGAGGGTGACGTAAAGGTGTGCGATTTCGGAATATTGCGCGCACGGCTGCGGGGCCGTCCCGCCGACGACGCGACGCTTTCCACACGTCTGCCCTATCTCGCCCCCGAGCAGGCCGCCGGGGCTCCGGGCACGCCGATGACCGACGTCTTCGCGCTGGCGACGCTGGGCTACGAGCTGGTCACGGGCGAGCGCGCGTTCGCCGGCAAGACCGGGGCGGAAATCGCGGCGCGCGTCGCGGTGGGGGCGCCGCGCCCGCCCGATGTGCCCGACCCGGTGGCCGAGGTGTTCCGCCGCGCCTTTCTCGTGCGCGCCGAGGACCGGTTTCCCGACGCGGGCGCGTTCGCCGACGCGCTCGACGGATCGCTGCGGCGGGCGTCGCTTCCGGGAGGCCGCGCCGACGTCGCTGCGGCGGTGCGGCGCGCGCTGGCGCGGGCGGCGGAGATCCAGTCGCAGGGGATCTCCGGCGCCGTGTCGTTCCCGCTGCCGGCGCCGCCGGCGTCGATCCCGGGGACGCCGCTGACCGACGTGTTCCCCGATGGGCAGGTGCCGACGGTCCCGGTGCAGAAGACGCTCCTCGGCGTGCCACCGCCGCCGCTGCCGCCGGTGGCGGCGCCGCCGCCCCCGCCGCCGCCTCCGCCC
>DATFWE010000288.1:0-4844 GCA_035259575.1 Haliangiales bacterium | reverse complement strand
AGGAACGAGTGAGCCTCAGGTGAGCGCGGCGATCTCGTCAGCGGTGAACCCATGCTCGCGAAGCACCTCGGCCGTGTGCTCCCCCAGCGCGGGCGCGCGGCGGCGCGCCTCCGGGCGGCCGATGGGCGTGCGCATCACCGTCTGGCCGAACGCGTCGAAGAAGTTCCGCCGCGCGACGTGGAGGGGGTGACCGGGGAGCTCGTCGGCCTCGAGCACCGGCTCGCAGCACACGTCCTTGCCGGCGAACGCCGCCAGCCACTCGTCGCGCGTCCGCCCGGCGAGGATCGTCTGGATCTCGCCGCGGACGCGCTCCTGCACGTCGGGGGGCGCCACGAGCTCCAGCGCGTCGGCGCGCCGGCCGATCGCCTCGTTGAACGCGATCCAGAATTTGGGCTCGAGCGCGCCCAGCGACAGGTACCGATCGTCCTTGGTGCGGTACACGGCGTAGCAGGCGATCCCGCCGTTCAGCGTCTCGCGCCCGCGCGTCGGCCGCGCGCCGAGGGACAGGTTACCGAGCTCGGCGGCGAGGAGCGCCATCGCCCCCTCGGTCATCGACACGTCGACGTGGCTCCCCTGTCCCGTCGCCCGCGCGCCGAGGAGCGCGCCCAGGATCCCCACCGCGCCCCACAGCGCGCCGCCCGCGATGTCCGCGATCTGGACGCCCGGCATCTGCGGCGGCCCGCCCGCCGCCCCGGTCATCGCGAGCACGCCGCCGAGACCGATGTAGTTGAGATCGTGCCCGGCGCGATCGCGGTAGGGCCCATCCTTGCCGTAGCCGCTGATCGAGCACACGACGATGCGCGCGTTCCGCGCCGAGAGCGCGGCGTACCCGACGCCGAGCTTGTCGAGGACGCCCGGGCGGAAGCTCTCCACCACCACGTCCGTCCGCTCGGCCATGCGCAGGAACGCGTCGCGCCCGGCCGGCGCCTTGAGGTCGAGCGCGATCGATCGCTTGTCGCGGTTCAGCGCGCGGAAGCGCGCGCTCATGCCGTCCACGTGCGGCGGCATCCCGCGCAGGTAGTCGCCCAGGCGCGGATCCTCCACCTTGACGACGTCGGCGCCCAGGTCGGCGAGGATGAGGGTGAGAAACGGGCCCGGCAGCAGCCGGGAGAGGTCGAGGACGCGTACGCCCTCGAGGGGAGGCGCCGGCATCAGGTCGCGATCGCGAAGAACTGCTGCAGCTTGGTGGCGAGCATGGGGTCGCCGGTGACGCGGAGCTTGCCCTGGAAGTAGAGCTGCATGCCCATCTGCGGGTTCCCGAGCATCTGCTTGAAGTCCTCGTGCGCGACCTCGATCGTGCACTGGGCCTTGCCGGTGTCGCCAGGGGTGCAGGTGGGCGGCTCGTTCACCAGATCCACCGTCCACTCGCCGCCGCCGTCGCCGGAGATCTTGAAGCAGTAGATGGCGTTCACCGCCTTGGCTTTCTCGGCGTGCGCCTTGAGCGCGGCGGGCACCATCTCGTCGAAGAGCTCCTTCGCGTCCTTCGGTTCTGTGGCCATTAGTACGGTCCTCCGAGAGTTGTACGCGGGGTGTAGCGCGCGGGAGGATCGACTGTCAATACCTACTGGGGGTAGGCGGCGGTGGCGAACGCGCAGGCGGCGGGATCGCCTTCCGTGGGCTTCCAGTTGGCGGAGTCGGTGCGGTACACGACGAGGAACGAGGCGTCCCAGCACTCGCTGGCGGTGACCGTCACGTTGAGATCGCCGCTGTGGATGCGCGCGTCGCCGCGGCCGGCGCCGGTCGCGTTCCAGCGCGAGCGCATCTCGATCGTCTCGGCGAGCGGCCCGGGGTCGGGGGTGTCGCCGAACGCGGTGAACTGGAAGTCGCCCGCGCCGTGCGCGTCCTCGGAGTAGCGGTACTCGACCGATTCCGGCGTCGCGCCCTGCGGCAGGTTCACGACGTTGTCCCAGTTCACGGTCAGCGTCTTGGGCTCGGACTCGAGGTCGTAGGCCACCGCGAGCGTGCCCTGACCGGCGTTGCCGACCGGGTCGAGCGCCTCGGCCACGGAGAAGTCGATCGTGAAGCTGCCGCTGCCGCGGCCCGGGTGCCCCGGCGTGGCGATGCCGGTCAGGAACGCCCTGAACGGCGCGCTCGAGCCGTCGGCCTTGCGCCGGCCCTCGAACGTCCACGTCCAGTCGCCGTTCGACTGGAGCGTCGCGGTCATGCGGTACTGCGACGGCTGGAGGGCGTTCCCGTCCCACGGGCCCCAGATGAGCGTGCCGTCTTGGATCGACGACGGCGGGAACAGCGTGATGGTGCGCGCGAGGATCAAGATGGCGGCCGCGCCGCCGTTCACGATCGTGGTGACGCCGCGGGTGAGCACGTACGCGCCGCTGAGCGTGCCGAGGTCTTTCCCCTGGCTCGCCGGCACGTCGATCTTGAGGTAGTCCGCGGACGGCAGGGCGTTGCGCGCCTCGTTGACGTCGCCGCCGCCGGTACCTTGTTTCTCGAGGCACGCGCCGAGGACGGCGATGCAGAGAAGGGCTGTGGTGGCTCGCTTCATGGTGGCATCTCTCCTTGTTGCGCGGACCAATGCGAGCCGCGTGCCGCGCTCTAACTCATGGATTTGTCGAGGGTATTGTGGCGAATCGCCACACCGTCAACCGCAGTTCACGTGTTCTTCGGTTCACGCTTCCGGCGGCGCTCGACGTAGCCTTCCTTGATCGTCGTCGGGGCGCGCGTGAGGACGAGCGCGCCGGCCGGCACATCCTCGGTGACGGTGGTCCCGGCGGCCACATAGGCGCCCTTGCCCACGCGCACGGGCGCGACGAGCTGCGTGTCCGATCCGATGAACGCGCCCTCCTCGATCACCGTCTGGTGCTTCTTCTCGCCGTCGTAGTTGCAGGTGATCGTCCCCGCGCCGACGTTGACGCGCGGCCCGATGTCCACGTCGCCGAGGTAGGCGTGGTGGTTGGCCTTGGCGCCCGCGCCGAGGCGCGCCTTCTTGGTCTCGACGAAGTTGCCCAGGTGGACCTCGGGCCCGAGCTCGCACCCCGGGCGCATGTGGGTGAACGGGCCGACCTGGGCGCGCGGGCCGATCTTCGCGTCGTTGAGGACCGAGTAGGCCTTGATCGTCGTCCCCGTGCCGACGCTGGTCGCGCCGTAGAGGCACACCCCCGGGCCGATCTCGACGTCGCGCGCGAGCTCGACGTCGGCATCGATGGCGACCGTCTCGGGCAGGGTGATGGTGACGCCCTCGCGCATCCACGCCTCGGCGATGCGCCGCCGCGCGGCCGCGTCGGCGCGCGCGAGGTCGACGCGATCGTTCACGCCGGCCACCTCCTCGAACGGAGCGTCGACGTCGGCGACGCCGTCCGCCTGGGCGACGATGTCGGTGAGGTACAGCTCGCCCTGCGCGTTGTTCGTGCCCAGGCCGGCGATCGCCTCGCGCAGGAAGCCGAGGCGGGCGAGGTAGATGCCGGCATTGATCTCGCCGATGCGGCGCTCCGACGGGGTCGCGTCGCGGTGCTCGACGACGCCGGCGACGCGCCCGTCGCGCCGGAGGATCCGGCCGTACCCGTCGGGGGACGGCGGCCGCGTCGTCACGACCGCCAGCGTGGCGTCGGTCGCGAGCAGGCGGTCGATCGTCGCGCGGGTGAGGAGCGGCACGTCGCCGCTCAGGATGAGGACGCGCGTGTCCGGGTCGGCGGGGAGCGCGGGGAGCGCGCAGCGGACCGCGTCGCCGGTGCCGCGCGGCGGATCCTGGACGACGACGGCGACGGCGCCGGGGAAGCGCGCCTCGAGCGCCGCGGCGACGGCGTCACGGCCGTGCCCCAGGACGGCGACGATCGACGCGGCGCCGACCTCGCGCGCCAGCGCGACCGGCCAGTGTAGGAGCGGACGGCCCGCGACGCGGTGCAGCACCTTGGGGATGTCGCTCCTCATGCGGGTGCCGAGCCCGGCGGCGAGAATCACTACGTGGAGGCCCATGGATAGATGTTCTATCTTGGCTGACGGTGTGGTTCCACCCCGAGCGGCTGCGGCTCGCCCCCGATCCGGAGGACGCCCGGCGCCGGTTCGACCGGCTCGTCGAGGCCGGCGTCGGCGGGTACGGCGATCCCGACGTCGCCGACGTGATGTGGATCGCCTGCACGCAGGCGCCCTACCTGGCGACGCTCGCGGTGCGCGATCCGGCGCGCCTGGTGCAGGCGGCCGATGACCCGTTCCTCCGGCGGGAGAAGCCGCGCGAGCGCATCGCCGCCGAGCTCGCCGAGGCCGTCGCCGGCGCCGCAGACGCCCCGGCGCTGATGCGCGCCCTGCGCGCCTACCGCGCGCGCGAGTACATCCGTCTGGGCGCGCGCGAGTGCGGCCTGGGCGATCCCGCCGAGGTGGGGCGCGAGCTGTCGGCGCTGGCCGACGCGGCGCTCGCGGCGGCGCTGGCGTTCCACGACGCCGAGCTCGCCGCGCTCCACGGCGAGCCGCGCGACGAGCGCGGCCGGGCGGAGATGGTCGTCATGGGCATGGGCAAGCTCGGCGGCGAGGAGCTCAATTTCTCCTCGGACGTGGACCTCATCTTCGTCTACAGCTCCGACGCGGGCGGCGCCGGCCCGCTGTCCTTGCATGAGTACTTCGATAAGCTGGCCCGGCGGGTGGCGCGCACCATCGGCGAGGCCACCGAGGACGGCGCCGTGTTCCGCGTGGACCTCCGCCTCCGCCCCGAGGGGACGCGCGGCACGCTGGTCAACGCCCTCCCCTCGCTCGAGCGCTACTACGAGAGCTGGGGGCGCCCGTGGGAGCGGCAGGCGTGGCTCAAGGCGCGGCCGTCGGCGGGCTCGGCGGCGCTGGGCGAGGAGCTGCTGGCCACGCTGCGCCCGTTCATCTACCCGCGGACGACGACGGGCGGG
>DATFWE010000287.1:0-12531 GCA_035259575.1 Haliangiales bacterium | reverse complement strand
GCCGACACGCCGCTCCTGCGCGGGACCGAGGCGTTCCAGGCGCGCCGCTACGCCGAGGCAGCGGCCGCGTTCCGCGCGGCGCCCGAGGATCCGGAGGCCACCTACCGCCTGGGCGTGGCGCTCGTCGCGGCCGGCGACGTGCCCGGCGCGCTCGACGCGTGGGAGCGGGCGTTGCTGCTCGACCCGCAGCAGGCGCGCGCGCGCAGAAACCTGGAGCTGTTCCGCGGACGCGCGCCCGAGGATGATACCGCCCGGCTCGCGCGGGCGCGGGCGTTGCTGGTGCGCGGGCGGGCGGCGAGCGCCGGGGCGCTCGTCGAGGACGTCGGCGCGCCGGAGGCCGCGCTCCTCCGCGTCGAGGCGCGCCTGGCGATCGGCGCCGACGCGGGGGGAGAAGCGCCGCTCGCCCTGGCGGCGGCGCCCGGGTCCCCACGCCCGCTGCGCGCCCTCGCCGACGCCGCGGCCACCGCGGGGGAGGACGACCGCGCGCGCCGGCTCTACGATCTCTACCTGGCGCGGTTCGGCGGCGAGGCCGACGCGCGCGCCGTGCGGCGCTGGCTGGAGAAGCCGGTCCGCGGGCCGGCCGCGGGAGACTGACGTTCCTACCTCCGTCGCTTTCTCGCCAACCGGCGCCGCGTCGCCCACAGCGAGCCAAGGAACAACGCGCCCGCCCCGCCGGAGACCCACCACGCGACGCTCGCCTCGGTCGCCTGTCCCCGCCCCGAAAAGACGAGCGCCACCGCCGTCGCGGCGATCCCGATCGCGACCCAGATCGCCTGGTGCCCCACCGCGTACACGAGCTGCGCCGCCTCGTCCACGTTGCGGAACGTGACCTGGAGCTCGCCGCGCTGCGCGCCGGCGAGGAACCGCCGCATCTCCCCGGGAAGGGCCACCGCCGACAGCGCCAGGTCCTTGGTCGTCGCGACGACGAAATCGGTCCAGTCGCGCCCCTCGCCCAGCACGAACCGCTCGATGTACGGGCGGATGACCTGCATCGGGTTCAGATCGGGCGCCAGCGCCGTGCACAGGCCCATGAGCAGAAGGAGCGTCCGCTCGAGCAGGATCCACTCCTTGGGCACGAAGAAGCTCGCGGACAACTCGCGCAGCGACACGTCCATGCGGCGCAGGTCGGCCAGGCTCTCGAACATCTTGTCCGGGTCGAACTTGACGTCCTTGAGGCTGAACGAGTCGATCTGGATCTCTTCCTGGAAGCGCTGGTGGAAGTGCTCGATCACCTGGTCGAACACGCGGTCGTCGGCGCCGCGCGGGATGAACCCCATCTTGCGCATCGCCCCGACGATCTTCGGGGTGTCGCGGTGGATCGCCGCCTGGAGGAACTCCACCATGCCGTCGCGCATCTCAGGCGGGACCTCGGCCACCGCGCCGAAATCGAGGAACACCACGCTTGGCCCCTTGCGCACCAGCACGTTCCCCGGGTGCGGATCGGCGTGGTAGATGCCGTCGACGAAGATCTGCTGGCAGTAGGCCTCGACGACGAGCTCGGCGAGGCGCCGGCGGTCGATCTGGGCGGCATCGAGCCGCGCCAGGTCGGCGATCTTGATCCCGTCCTCCCAGTAGGTGGTGAGGATGCGCGTGGTCGTCATCTCCTCCACGACGCGCGGGAAGGCGACGTCCTGCCGGTCCTTGAAGTTGTCGGCGATGCGGCGCGAGTTCTCCGCCTCGGCGCGGAAATCCAGCTCGGACAGGACCATCGCCCGCACCTCGCGGAACACGCCGTCCAGCCCCTGGAACGGCACGAACCACTGCACCAGCCGGAAGATGCGGTGCAGCGCGCGCAGGTCGACGCGCGCGATCTCCTCGATGTCGGGGTACTGGACCTTGACGGCGACCTTCTCGCCCGTCTTGAGGCGGGCGATGTGGACCTGTCCGATCGACGCCGCGGCGATGGGGCGCTCGCAGAACTCGGCGAACAGCTCGCGCGGGGAGCCGCCCAGCTCGTCGCGCACGCGCTTCTCGATGTCGCGGAACGGGCGGGGCGGCACCGCGTCCTGCAGCCCCTCGAGCTCGCGGCGGAACTCGCGCGGGAGGAAGTTGGTCATGATGCTGATGAGCTGCCCGACCTTGATGAACAGCCCCTGGAGGGCGAGGATCGCCCGCTGGATGCGCCGCGCGTTGCGCAGGTGCTTCTCCATGAGCAGGCGGTCGACGGCGGCGCGCGAGCGGAAGCGCGCCTGGATGCTCACCGAGACGTAGCTCGCCAGCACGACGATCGTGACCCAGTACGCCTTGACGAGGCGGAGGGTGCGCGCGGGCGGGGTCGCCGTGGGCACGTCGATCGGCAGCGGCGAGGTCGTCTCCTCGCGGAGCGGTTGGACCTCGGCGAGCCGCGGTGCCGGTTGCATGACCGCGATGATACCGCGTACGCTTGGGGTATGCCCACCGAGGACGACGGCCGAGACGAGGACGAACGCAGCCTGCGCAAACGGCTGGAAGGCCTCGTGCCCGACCTGGTCAAGCGAACGTTCTACGCCGGCCTGGGCGCCGTGTTCACCACCGAGGAGGGGATCCGCAAGATCGCCAGCGAGTTCTCCCTCCCCAAGGACGTCGTGAACTACCTGGTGTCGAGCGCGAACACGACGAAGGACGAGCTGTTCAAGATCGTGGCGCGCGAGCTGCGCCAGTTCCTGGAGAACCTCAACCTCCCGCAGGAGATCGCCAAGCTCCTCACCATGCTGTCGATCGAGATCAAGACGGAGTTCCGCTTCATCCCCAACGACGAGGCGGTCGGCGGCATCAAGCCGCAGATCAAGCCGAAGGTCACGGTGAAGAAGAACGAGCCGGAGGCGTGAGGGAGGCCTCGGGCCTCAGGCAGAGCGCTCCGACATGGACCGCACGTCGACGATGCGGTCCTCCGCCCGCATCGCGATAACCGCGCCCGTCACGGGAAAAAGCATCGGCGCGGTGCGTCCATGCTCAGGGACGCTCGTCCGCGTCGCAAACAGCGGCGGCGAGGTGGAGGCGGGGGCGGAGGAGGTGGGACGATGGCGGAGCCGAAAGGGGGCGTCGAGGGGAAGTCGGTGGGCGAGGGGAGCGCCGCGCCGCCGGACGAGTTTCGCAGGTTTCTGGTCGCGCTGGCGGTCGATCCTGCGAAGCTAGGAGCGTTTCTCAAAGATCCCGACGAGGTGATGAAGGCGGCCGGGATCAGTGACGTCGATCGGATCATCCTCAAGAGCGGCTACCCGGCCGCCATTCACGCACGATTGAGTGGACAGAAGCTCGCCTTTACACCCGCCGTGGCCATCCCGGCGCTCGTGGTCGATCTGGTGCGTCCGCCGGAGGGAGCAGAGGGCGAGGCGCAGCCGGTAGTTCGCACTTCGGGGCAATGGGCCCAACCTGCTCCATGGAGTGTCGCCATGTACCCGAACATCCCGCTTCCGATTTTCCCGCAGGTCCAGCCCCAGATTTTTCCGCAGGTGCATCCGCAGCTCGTGATCCACCCGCAGATCTACCCGCAGATTCACCCGATCTTCCCGCAGGTGCATCCACTGGTCTACCCGCAAGTCAGTCCGTACGGCGGTTAGCCGCGCGAGGTCATGCATCATGAGCAGCGAGCGGGACAAGGCAAGCAAAGACGACGGCCGCGGCGCTCCGCGACGTGGCTCTCTGGTGGTCGTCGGCACCGGGATCCGCACCGTCGGCCATCTGACCATGGAGGCGGTGGCGTGGATCAAGCAGGCCGACAAGGTGCTCTACGTCGTGGGCGATCCCATCGCCGAAGCCATGTTGAAGGAGCTGAATCCGCAGGGTGCGGAGTCGTTGACCGTCCTGTATGCAGAGGGGAAGCCGCGGATCGATACATACAATCAGATGGTCGAGCGCACGCTAGCCTGCGTGCGGTCGGGCATGCTCACGTGCATGGCGTGCTACGGACACCCCGGCGTGTTCGTGTATCCCTCCCACGAGTCGATACGCCGCGCGCGCGCGGAGGGCTACGCCGCACGCATGCTGCCGGGCATTTCGGCGGAGGATTGCCTTTTCGCCGATCTCGGCATCGATCCGGGCATCAGCGGTTGCCAATCCTTCGAGGCGACCGACTTCCTTCTCAACAGCCGGGCGTGCGATCCGACGAGCTCCCTCGTCTTGTGGCAGATCGGCGTGGTGGGTGACGCGACGTTCAAACCGATGGGCTACGACCTCTCGGCGATGCCGTTGCTCGTCGAACGGCTGCTGTCGATCTACCCGGCCACGCACACGATGTACCTCTACGAGGCGGCGGTATTCCATGGCTGCGAGCCCGTGATCCGCCCGATCACCGCGCATCAGCTCACGACCGAGCCGCTCTCGGCCGGCTATACGCTCTACATTCCTCCGGCGTATCCGAGAACGAGCGATCTCCCCACGTACTACCGGATGAAGGCGCTCATCGCGGGAGCCAAGGTCGCGTCGGGGGCGGCAATCGGGTAGCCGCCCGCACGTGACGCCGAGGCCTACTTCTTGACGATCTTGACCGTCATCGTCACCGCCTTCGTCGGCTTGTCGCGCGGGCCGCGCGGGACGCGCGCGATCGCCTTGACGACGTCGAGGCCGTCGCACTGGCCGAAGATGACGTAGCCGCCGTTCAGCGGCGGAGTCTCCTTCTCGGTGATGAAGAACTGCGATCCGCCCGACGCGGTCTTGGGCCCCTTGTTCGCCATCGCCAGCCGCCCGCCCCGGTCGTAGAGCAGCTTGGGATCGATCTCGTCGGGCACGTTGTAGCCCGGCCCGCCGGTGCCGGTGTCGGGCGCGTCGTAGTCGCGCGACAGCGGGTCGCCGCCCTGGATCATGAACTCGGGGATCACGCGGTGGAACGCCAGCCCGTCGAAGAACGGCGACCTCACCCACTTGCCCGTCTTGGGGTCCTTCCACGGCTGCAGCCCGCGCGCCAGCCCGACGAACGAGGCGACGGTGCGCGGCGCGGACGAAGGGAACAGCTCGCAGGTGATCTTGCCCTGCTCGGTCGTGATCTCCGCGGCGAGCTTGCCCTTGTCGGGGAGGCCGGCGGTCGCCTCCGCCAGCGTGAGCTCCTTGTAGGTGATCTCCTCCGAGGCCTTCTTCGCCTCGGCGTTGCACGCCAGGAGGATGATGAGCGCGGACAGTCGTCTCATGGGCGGGCAGTATATCCCGGCACCTTGTCGAACGTGACCGGCGTCCCCGCCGCCACGCCCCACTTCTTCGCCAGGCCGCCGTTCACCTCGAGCACGTAGCGCGAGGGCGTCCCCACGCCGCGGTTCTCGAGCGACAGCGGCTCGGCGTTCTCCACCACGCCGGCGACGGTCATGTCGGAGCGGATGAAGATCATGTCGAGCGAGATCAGCGTGTTGTGCATCCAGAACACCTGCATGTCCTCCTGCGGGAACAGGAACAGCATCCCCTCGTCGACGGGAAGGTTCTGCACGTACATCAGCCCGCGCCGCCGCTGCTCCTCGGTGCGTGCCACCCGCACCCGCACCCGCACCGGCGGGCCGCCGGCGGGCCGGAGCACCACCTCGGCACCGCTCACCGGCGCTTTCTCCGCCGTGGCGTCCGGAGCGGCCACGGGGAGCGGCGCGGCTTTCTTGCAGGCGGACATGGACAGGCACAGCAGAAGCACGAGACCCACATCGGCCCAAGGCACGGTGTCATCTTATACTTCACGACGAGCCATGCTGAAAGTCCTCGTCCCCCGGCCGCGGGGGCAAGCGGAGGCATTCGCCGCCGCGCTGCGCGCCGAGGGGCTCGAGGCGGTCGTGGCCGAGGTCACGCGCATCGTCGCCGCCGACCCGGCGCCGCTCGACCGGGCGCTGCGCCGGCGGTGGCGCTGGGTCGCGTTCGCCAGCGCCAACGCCGTGGCGTTCACCCTCGCGCGCGGCCGGCCCAAGGGGCGCGTCGCCGCCGTCGGCGATCGCACCGCGGAGGCCCTGCGCAAGGCCGGCCTGGCGGTCGATCTCGTCGCCGCCGAGAAGACCGGTGCCGGCCTGGCGCGCGCGCTGGCCGCGGCGGGGATCAAGCGGGCGCGCATCCTGGTGCCGCACGCCGCCGAGGGGCGGGACGATCTCGCCGACGGGCTCCGCGCCGCCGGGGCGCGCGTGACCGTCGTCGCCGCCTACCGCAACGTCCCGCTCGCCCCGGCCGAGCTCGCCCCCCTCGTCGCGCGCCTCGTCGCGGGCGACATCGGCGCGGCCGCGTTCTTCGCCCCGTCGCAGGTCGCCCCCCTGGCCGGGGCCCTCGATCGCGTCGGCCTCATCGCCGCGATCGGCCCCACCACCGCGGACGCCCTGCGCGCCGCCGGCGCCCGGGTCGACGTCGTGGCCCCCGAGCCCACCGCCGAGGCCCTGGCACGCGCCATCGCCTTACGGTACAAGAACCCGTAAATGCAGTTCCCCGAGTACCGTGCGCGCCGGATGCGCCGCAGCGAGCCGATCCGCCGGATGATCCGCGAGACGCGCCTCACCCCCGACGGCTTCATCTATCCCCTCTTCGTCGTCCCGGGGAGGAACGTCGCCACGGAGATCTCGTCGCTGCCGGGCCAGCGCCACCTGTCGGTGGACAAGGTGGTGGACTCGGCGCGCGAGGCGTGGGACCTGGGCATCCCGTCGGTGATCCTGTTCGGCCTTCCCGAGAAGAAGGACGCGGTCGGCTCCGAGGCGTGGGACGAGCGCGGCGTGGTGCAGCGCGCCGCGCGCGAGCTCAAGCGCGCGCTCCCCGACCTTGTCGTCCTGGCCGACGCCTGCTTCTGCGAGTACACCGACCACGGCCACTGCGGCGTCCTCGTCGACGGTGAGCTCGACAACGACGCGACCCTCGACAACCTGGTGCGCGCGTGCGTGTCGTATGCCGCCGCCGGCGTCGACATCG
This sequence comes from Haliangiales bacterium, assembly GCA_035259575.1. GTDB lineage: Bacteria > Myxococcota_A > Polyangia > Haliangiales > SHYZ01 > DATFWE01. Next base: position 5,700 of record DATFWE010000287.1, on the reverse strand, counting down.
TCGCGCCGTCCGGGATGCTCGACGGCTTCGTCGGCACTGTGCGCGAGGGCCTCGACGAGGAGGGCTACGAGCAGACGGCGATCCTCGCCTACAGTGCCAAGTACGCCAGCGGCTACTACGGCCCGTTCCGCGAGGCCGTCCAGTCCGCCCCCCGCGAGGGCGATCGCCGCGGCTACCAGATGGATCCGGCCAACGCGCGCGAGGCGATCCGCGAGGTGAGCATGGACGTCGCCGAGGGCGCCGACATCGTCATGGTCAAGCCGGCGCTTGCCTACCTCGACGTCATCGCACGCGTGCGCGACGAGGTCGACCTGCCCGTCGCCGCCTACAACGTGTCGGGCGAGTACGCCATGCTGAAGGCCGCCGCCGAGCGGGGGTGGATCGACTACGACCGCGTGATGATGGAGACGCTCCTCGGCATCCGCCGCGCCGGCGCGGACCTCATTCTCACCTACCACGCCAAGGAAGCGGCGAGACTGCTCAAGTGAGCCCGCGAGCGGAGGCGAGGAGAGACGCGACCCTGGAGCGAGGCGCCGCCGAGCGACGTGGAGCGCCGAGCCGGAGCGAGCGGGCGATACAACAATGACCCTGGAGTACAAGTTCGTCGAGGTCGCCACCGTCACCGACGAGGAGCTCGATCGCGTCGTGAACGAATGGGTCCAGAAGGGCTGGGCCTTCGACGGCATTCACTTCGTCGTGCGCGAGAGCTCCAAGCGTCCGGCGATGGCGTTCGTCGCATTCACCCGCCCGGCTTCCGCACCGTGATCGTGTAGGGCACGTCGACGCCGCGCGCCACCATGCGCGCGCCCGGGCGCGGCTCGTCGACGCGCTCGACGGTGAGGATATCCCCGGGCTTGAGGCCGACGCGCGCCTTCTTGCCGCGGGCCAGGCTGCCGTCGGGCAGGCGCAGCCGCGCGGTCACGCCTTCCGGGCCCACGACCTCGACCTCGTACGCCCCGGCCGCGCCGGTGAAGCGGTACTTGTCCACGTCCGCGGGCCGCCCCAGGTAGCCCTTCATCGTGGTCGTGAGCGGCGTCGCGTCGCTGTCGGCGTCGTTCGGCTCGAGCTCCTCATCCGGGTGCGGGTCGTCGACGTCGACGGTGAACGAATACTCGTCGGTGAGGTTCTCGCTCGGCACGTGCTCCGGGCCCTCGTGGCTCTCCAGCACCGCCACGTAGACGCGATCCGCCGTCACCCCCAGGTTGGGCACGACCTCGGGCTCGCCCACGCCGAGCGCGTCGGCGACCGCGAGGATCTTGCCGTTCTCGTCGTACACCGCGAGCGCCAGGTCCATGTTGGGGAGCGACTGCAGGCGGATGGCGAGCCGCTTGGGCGCGCCGGGCCGCGCGCCGGTGCGCAGCTCGAAGAAGTCGCGGTCGCCCTGGTCGGGCTGGAGGCGCTGGCCGATCTTGCCCCGCACCGTCGTGTCCGGCGCGATGATCGTCGCCGTGGCCAGGTCGTTGTTCGGCTCGATCTCGTACTGGCGCGGCCCCTTCTTCTGCACGCGCAGCCACACCACCACCGCCGCCGCCGCGGCGACGAGGAGGAGCGGGATCACCACGCTGCGCCACATCTGCCTCCGGCGCAGCGACCGCTCGAACGCGTCCAGGTCCTCGCGCCGCAGGCGCCGCTCGTCGCCGATCGTGGGCCCGCGTCGCTTCTCGATCCGCCGCGGCGTGGGGGAGGGGCCGACCGGGGGCATGCCTGGATCCGTCGGCGGGCGCGACTGCGACGTCGCGCGCGCGGCGTCGGCGAGCGGCGCCAGCGCCTCGCGCAGCGCGTCCGCGCTGGCGAAGCGATCCTCCGGCCGCTTGGCCAGGCAGCGCATCACCACCGCCTCCACCTCGGCGGTCACCGGCGCGCGCTCGGCGAGCGGGATGGGATCGTCGCTGATGTGCTTGGTGAGCACGCCCACCGGCGTCTTGGCGGTGAACACCGGCTGTCCCGCCAGGACGCGGTACATCAGCGCGCCCAGCGAGTAGAGGTCGGAGCGCTTGTCGAGGTCCTCGCCGCGGATCTGCTCCGGCGACATGTAGTACGGCGTGCCGATGACCTCGCCCTTGCCGGTGACCTCCGACCACTCCTCGCGCTCGCTCAGCTTGGCGAGGCCGAAATCGAGCACCTTGATGTGGTCGAGCCCGTCCTTCGTCCGCGACACCAGGATGTTCTCCGGCTTGAGGTCGCGGTGGATGATGCCGAGCTCGTGGGCCTCGCCCAGCGCGCCGCAGATCTGGAGGAAGATCGGCGCCGCGCGGCGGAACGGCAGCGGCCCGTCGCGCTTCAGGATCGAGCCCAGGTCCTCGCCGCGGACGAGCTCCATCACCAGGTAGAGCGCGCCGTCGGCCGTGGTGCCGAAGTCGAACGTCTGCACCGCGTTGGGGTGGGTCAGCTGCGACACGGCCTCGGCCTCGCGGCGGAACCGCTTCATGACCTCGCGGTCCTTGGCGAGATCGCCGTGGAGGACCTTCATCGCGGCGAGCTTGCCCATCCGCTGGTGCTCGACCTTGTACACGACGCCCATGCCGCCCGTACCCACGCGCTCGAGCACGCGATACCGGCCGTCGATGAGCCGTCCGACGAGCGGGTCCAGCTCGACGACCTCGACCGGGACGCCCTCGCGCAGGCTCGCGCCGCAGCGCGGACAATAATTCCCCCCCGTCTCCAACGACGTTCGGCAGGAGGGGCAGATGAGGTCGGTCGCCGCGCTCGTCACATCGATGTTAGCGCGGATCTTCGACCTTGCCCCCGGCCTTTTTCCACGCGTCGCCGATCTTGGGCGAGGTCTCGTCGGCGCGCACGACGAAATCGGGCCGCCGCTCGCGCACCACGCGCAGCTCGCGCAGCGCCGAATCGCGATCGCCGAGCGCGATGTACGCCGACGCCAGGAGGAACGCCGCCCGCGCCGACAGGTCGGCGTCGAGCAGGCCGTGGTCGAGCGGCACCAGCGCGCTGCGGGCGGCCTCGTAGTCGCCCACGCGCCAGGCCTCCTGGGCGCGCGTCAACGCGTCGCGCGCCTTGGCGGCCATGTCCCGCTGCTGGCGGGCGCGCCTGTCCGACTCCGGGTCCTCGGGGAGGCGCGCGCGGACGTCGGTGAGCGGGATGATGATCGAGTCCCCGCGCGCGAGCGTCCGCCCGGTCCGGAAGTTGTAGCGGCGCAGCATGTCGGCGCGGTCGCGGTCGCCGTAGTACGTGGCGGCGAGCGTCGCCAGGTCCTCGCGGCCCGGGGCCACGTGGACGCCGTGGTACGGGATGACCAGGTCGTCGCCGATGGACAGCGTGGCGGTGAGCGGGATGCGGTTCGCGTCGGCGAGGAATGCGGCGCGCCGCTCGTCGCCGAGGAGGCGCTTGGCCAGCCCCGAGAACGTATCGCCCTCGACGATCCGGTAGCGCCACGCCGTGGGGATCGACACCTTCTCCCCGGGCCGGAGCGCGTGCGACCGCGCCAGCCCGTTGGCGAGGAGCAGGTAGACGTAGTAGTCGCGCCGCCCGTAATACTCGGCGGCGAGGAGCTCGAGCGTGTCGCCGCGGCGCACGGTGTGGAGGAGGACCGGCGTCCGCGCCAGCTCCCCGACGGGGCGCGGCGCTTCGAGTGTCGCCTGCCGCGGCGCGACCTTGCGCCCGGCGAGCGTGAAGATCTGCGCCTCGCCGGCGTCGCCCGGCGCCACGGTGAGCTCGCGCTTGAGCTCGGCGAAATAGGGGTTCTTGAGGACGAGCGCGTGCGCACCCGCGTCGAGGTCGATCGGCGCCGCGACCGGCGTCGTGTCGACGAGCCTGCCGTCGATCCAGATCTCCGCCCAGGGGTGCGCCACGACGCGCACGCGCCCGTGCGGGCGGGCCGGCGGGGCCAGGGCCGCGCCGGCGGCCCCCGTCGCGCGCCGGGCCTCGACGGGCGGGACGCCCACCGGCGCGAGCGCGACCAGCGCGGTGGTCAGCGCGACCGCGGCGGCGATCCCGCCGTTCACCGCGGCGACGCGCCGGACGAGCTGGCGCGTCACGGTGTCGGTGGCCTGCGGGCTGACCTCCTTGAGGTACTCGGCCGCCTCCTCGGGCGTCACCATGCCCGTGCTCTTCAGGAACTGCACCAGGCGGGCGTGGTAGTTCATGTCGACGCGGCGGGCGAGGAACCGCTCGAGCGCGAGCACGATGTCCTGGGCGCCGCGCCAGCGGTCGCGCGGCGCCTTCTGCATGCAGCGCAGCATGATCCGCTCCAGCTCGCGCGGGATGTCCGGATTGAGCGAGCGCGGGCGCGGCGGCCGTTCGAGACGGATCTTGTGCATCACCGATTTGTGCTCGTCCTCGATGAACGGCTTGCGTCCGGTCGTCATCTGGTAGAGCACGATGCCGAGGGAGAACACGTCGGAGCGGAAGTCGACCTTGTCGCCGAGGATCTGCTCCGGGGACATGTACGACGGCGTGCCGAGCCCGGTCCCGGTCTGCGTCAGGTCGGAGAACGACTGGTCGCGCGCGATACCGAAATCCATCAGCTTCACGCCGCCGGCGCGCGACACCATGATGTTGGCCGGCTTGATGTCGCGGTGGATGACGCCGCGGTAATGCGCGTAATCGAGCGCGCGCGCGACCTGCATGGCGATGATCGCGGCGACGTCGAGGGGGAGCCGGCCGCACCGCTCGAGGAGGTCGTAGAGGTCGATGCCCTCCACGTACTCCATCACGATGAACAGCGCGCCCCGCTCCTTGTAGAAGTCGTAGACGTGGATGATGTTTTCGTGCTGGAGCTGGGCGAGGGACAGCGCCTCCCGCTCGAACCGGATGACGAACTGCGAGTCGACCGCCACGGCCGTCTTGAGCGCCTTGACGGCGACGGTGCGGTTCAGCGACTCCTGGACGGCCTTGTAGACGACCGCCATGCCGCCCGAGGCGATCTCCGACAGGATCCGGCAGTTTCCGATCCGGTCGAGCACGATGGGACCCACTCTACTAGAACCTGCGATCCGCTGCCAACCGCCGGTATTTTCATGCGTTTTGCGGGTGTTACAGGCTGGAAAAATTTCCTTGACGCAAGGACGAATCCGAATATCTTACTGATCCCCGCCGTCGCAGTGTCCGGGCGGCGATCGCTGAAAAAAGGTCTTGACTTTGATGCGCGAATCTCTAAGATACGCGCACTTTGCTGGCGGGTGGGGGGATGTAGGTTGCCCGCTTCGCCAGACGGTCGGTCTCTGAAAACTGAATAGCGAAGGAACGGAGCTGAGTTTTAGCAGTAAGCAGTACTCCAGTACGTCCGCCGGCGACCTCGGAAGGGGTCGTCGGCTGAAGCAAGTGAACTGGAGAGTTTGATCCTGGCTCAGAGCGAACGTTAGCGGCGGGCCTAACACATGCAAGTCGAACGAGAAAGGGGCTTCGGCCCTGAGTAAAGTGGCGAACGGGTGAGTAACGCGTGGGCAATCTGCCCTTCTGTTGGGGATAACCTTCCGAAAGGATGGCTAATACCGAATACGTCGCCGAGGACCCCGGTCCTTGGCGGGAAAGCCGGCCACTTCATGAAAGCTGGCGCAGGAGGAGGAACCCGCGTCCCATCAGCTAGTTGGCAGGGTAAAAGCCTACCAAGGCGAAGACGGGTAGCTGGTCTGAGAGGATGATCAGCCACACTGGGACTGAGACACGGCCCAGACTCCTACGGGAGGCAGCAGTGGGGAATATTGGGCAATGGGCGCAAGCCTGACCCAGCCACGCCGCGTG
>DATFWE010000286.1:0-14744 GCA_035259575.1 Haliangiales bacterium | reverse complement strand
GCCGGAGCGCGATCATCGGATCGACGCGCGTGGCCCGCCACGCGGGCACGAAGCACGCCAGCGCGGCCACCGCCAGCACGACCGCCGCGACGCCGGCGAACGTGGGCGGGTCGATCGGCTTCACGTCGTACAGCAGCGCGGCGATCTTCGTCGCCAGCCCGCGGTTGACCGCGAACGCCGTCGCCATGCCCAGCCCGATGCCGATCCCCGCCAGGCGCAGCCCCTCCGCCATGACGATCCGCCGCACGCCCGCGGCGCGCGCGCCGAGCGCGATGCGGATCCCGAGCTCGCGCGTCCGCCGCTCGACCGAATAGGACATGACGCCGTACACGCCGATCGCCGCGAGCACCAGCGCGAGCGCCGAGAACGTGCCGAGGAGGAGCGCCATGAACCGCGGCTTGCCGACCGCGTCGTACATGACCCGGTCCATCGACCGCAGCTCGGCCACCGGCAGCGACTTGTCCATCTTGGCCACCGTGCCGCGGATCGACGCCGCGAGCGCGGCGGGCCCCGACGTAGAATCGAGCTCGCCGCGCACCACGGCGTAGAGTGTCCGCGGCGTCCACCCCATGAACGTCCGCGCCTGGCGCAGCGGGATGAACACCTCCGTGCCGGTGGGCGCGTCCAGCCCCTGCTGCTTCACGTCGGCGACGACGCCGACGATCGTCTGCCACGGCGCGTCCTTGCGCCAGGGCGCGACCTTGAGCCGGCGGCCCACCGGGTCCACGCCGGGGAAGTACTTGCGCGCCAGCGCCTCGTTGACGACCACGACCGGCGGGGCGTCGGCCGCGTCGCTCGGAAGGAGCCGGCGGCCGCGCACCAGGCGCATGCCCAGCGTCGCGAAGAAATCGTCGCCCACGAACTGCCAAAAGTCGATGTTTGCGACCGGGCGGTCCTTCGCCTCGGCATAACCCTCGAACGCGGCGTCGCTGGCATTGATGCGCCGCGCGGGCGGGAGGCCGCTCATGAGGGTCGTCGACTCCACGCCCGGTTCCACGCGCAGCGCCTCCTCCAGGCGCAGGAAGAACGCGACCACGTCGTCGTCGCGCGGGTAGGTCTTGGGCGTGAGCTCGATCTGCCCGGTCACCAGCCCGCTCGGTCGGAAACCGGGGTCCACGTGCTGCAGGCGCACGAAGCTCTTGATGACCAGCCCGCAGGCGATGACCAGGACGACCGCGAGCGCCACCTCGCTGACCACGAGCGCATGGCGCAGGCGCTGCCGCGGCGGCGCCGCGCTGCGCTGCCCCTCCTTCAACGCCGCGCCGAGCTCGCCGACGCGGGTGTGGAGCATCGGCGCCAGGCCGACGAGGAGGCTCGTCCCCAGCGCCGCGACCATTCCGAACGCGAGCACCGTGACGTCGATGCGGATCTCGCCGGCGCGCGGCGCCCCGTCGGGGAGCATGGCGATCGTGAGGTCGACACCCCAGATCGTCATCACCAGCCCGACGATGCCGCCGAGGACGCCCAGGATGAGGCTCTCGCTGAGAAACTGGCGCATGAGGCGCGCGCGATCGGCGCCGAGCGCGTTGCGCACGGCGATCTCGCGCCCGCGCGCCTCGGCGCGCGCCAGGAGCAGGTTGGACACGTTCGCGGTCGCGATGAGCAGCACCAGCCCCACCGCGATCTGCAACAGCCACAGCGTGGACCGCACCGAGCCGATCACCTCGTCCTTGAGCGCATGCACGACCATCGGGTGGTCGGACGGGCCGAGCGCGTGACCGGCGCGCGCGTCGTTCCACGCGCCGACGAGCGTGGCGAGCTCGGCGCGCGCGCTCGCCAGCGACGTCCCGGAAACGAGCCGGCCGACGACGGTCCAACGATGGTTGCCGCGGGGGCTCACGACCGGGTTGATCCGGGCCGGCAGCCACATGTCCGTGTCCGCGCGGGGAAACGCGAACCCGGCCGGCATGACGCCGACGATGGTGAGCGGCATGCCGTCGACGAGGGCCCGGCGCCCCACCACGTCCGGGTCGCGCTTGAACGCGTGCGTCCACAGGCGATCGCTGATCACCGCCACCGTCGGGTCGCCGGGGAGGTCCTCGTAATCGGCGAACCAGCGGCCGCGCGCCGGCGCGATGCCCACCGTCTCCGCGAACGTGTGGGTCGCGAGCGCGACCGGCACGCGGACCGGCTCCTCCTTCGCCACCAGCGCCGCGCCGTCGAGGTAGTAGGCCGCGACCGAGCGGAAGGACCGCGCGTCGCGCCGAAGGTCGAGGTACTCCGGTCCGGACAGCCAGAACTTATCGAAGTGCTGTGCCGGGAACTGCGTGTAAAACTGCACCAGCTCGTCCGGACGGGGGAAGGGAAGCGGCTCGAGCAGGACGGCGTGGACGACGCTGAAGATCGCGGTAATCGCGCCGATGCCGAGGCCGAGCGTCATCACCGCGACGGAGGTGAAGGTGGGATTCTTGAACAGCATCCGCAGGCCGTAGCGCAGGTCGCACCAGAGTCCGGGCAATCGAACCCTCCGGACGATCGTGCGAGGGCCGGGGCGCCCGGTTACACCGGACATGCGAGGCCAAGACCTGCATCTTGACGAATGCGCCCAAAACGAGGGAAAATGCGGATTCGCTGTAGAACGGCGGGAGGGAAGGTTCATCGCGCATGGCGCTCGCCGGAGACTTCCGAGACATCCCGTTTTCCGATGTGGTGCAGCTCTATTCCCACTCGCGCCGAACGGCCATGCTCGTGGTCAACTGTCCCAAAACTGGGAAAGCATTGGGATTCTTCTACTTCGAGGGTGGCGACCTCGTCGACGCGGAGCTGGGCGAGGTCGAGGGGCTCGAGGCCGTCTATCGCGCCATGGAGCTCAAGGAGGGGACGTTCCACGTCGTCTTGCATGGGAGGAGCCCGCGACGGCGCATCTTCGAGCCGATCGGGGCGCTGCTGCTCGAGGGTATGCGGCGCATGGACGAGGCGGGGTATGCGGCGGAGGCCGCGGGCGGCGCGAAGGTGCCGCTGTCGACTCCGGCGCCGCGCGAGGCGACACTCAAGCTGGTACGCTCGCCCGTCGGCGATTCCGACGTCGGACAAAGTGAAGGTGACGACATGGCCGGTGCAGAAGTGAAGGGACGAGTTTGCCCCTCCTGTGGCAAGCACTTCATCTCCGGGGAGATTTGTCCCGACGACGGAGTCCGCCTGGTGGTCCCGGGCGGACCGGCGCAGCTCGACGTACCGCCGTCGGGGAGGACGATCCCTCCGCCCGCACCGCTGTCGCAGCGCAGCCCGGCGGTCCGCGGCTGGTGGATCGCCGCCGCCGGGCTCGCGGTCGTCCTCATCGTCCTGGGCGTGATCTGGGTCCGCCGTCCGCGCGGCATCGCGTCCGACGAGGCCGCTCCGCCGCCGCGCACGCCCGCGCCCGCCGGCGCGGCGTCCGTCGTGGAAGCGCCCGCCAAGCAAGCGCCCGTCGAGCAGCAGAAGCCCGCGCCCAAGGAGACCGCGCCGGCCCCGGCGCCCGCGCCCGCCCCGCAGCCCGAAGCCGGGGTCCGCGGCGTGACGGACAAAGAGATCCTTTTCGGCATCTCCTGTCCGCTCACCGGCTCGGCCAAGGAGCTCGGGCGGCAGATGAAGATCGGCATCGAGTCCGCGTTCAACTCGATCAACGACGCCGGCGGGATCCACGGCCGGAACCTGCGCCTCATCGCGGTGGACGACGGCTACGAGCCCACGCGCACCCAGGTGACGATGCCGGAGCTCTACGACAAGCACCGCGTGTTCGGCATCATCGGCAACGTCGGCACGCCCACCGCGGTGGTCGCGGTCCCGTATGCGCTCGATCACAAACTCCTCTTCTACGGCGCGTTCACCGGCGCAGGTCTGCTCCGGCGCGACCCGCCCGATCGCTACGTTCTCAACTTCCGCGCCAGCTACCCCGAGGAGACGGCGGCGGTCGTGAAGTATCTCGTGAAGGTGCGCCGCCTGCGCCCGGACCAGATCGCCGTGTTCGCCCAGCAGGACGCGTACGGCGACGCCGGCTATTTCGGGGTGACCAAGGCGGTCCGCATGCTGCGCGGCGGCGAAGCGATCAACGTCCTGCGCGTCGGCTACAAGCGCAACACCATCGACGTGGCCGAGGCGGTGGCGCGTCTGCGCGAGCACCCGACCGCGATCAAGGCGGTGGTCATGGTTGGGACCTACCGGGCGGCGGCGAAGTTCATCGAGAAGATGCGCGACCTCAACGCGACGATGATCTTCACCAACGTGTCGTTCGTCGGATCGACGGCGCTCGCCGAGGAGCTGAACCTCCTCGGTCCCAAGTACGCCGCTGGCGTGATCGTGACCCAGGTGGTGCCGCCCGTCGACAGCCACTCGACCGCCGTCCTCAAGTACAAGGACGCGCTCGTCAAGTACTTCCCCGGCGAGAACCCCGACTTCGTGTCGCTCGAGGGCTTCCTCGCCGCCCAGGTGCTCGCCGAGGGCCTCCGGCGCGTCGGCCGCGACGTCGACACCGAGAAGCTCATCGACACGATGGAGCAGATCAAGAACCTCGACCTCGGCATCGGCACCCCCATCACCTACGGGCTCGCCGAGCACCAGGGATCCCACAAGGTGTGGGGGACCGTGATCGACGAGCAGGGCAAGTACCAGAGCCTCGATCTCGAGTAGCTCCGCGCGCCCGGCCGCGGCGTCCCGGATCCCGTGCTTGACAACATATAAGTAATCGCTTATATGTTTCACCAGGAGGCTGTCATGGCGATCCAGCGTCTCAGCCACGTCACCGTTCTCGTGCACGACCAGGACGAAGCGCTGCGCTTCTACACCGAGCGCCTCGGCTTCGACAAACGGGACGACGTGACGATGGGGGACTTTCGCTGGCTCACCGTGGTGCCGCGCGGCGGCGACGTGGCGATCGTCCTGCAACGCGCCGTCGACGGTCGCGCCGCCCAGGTCGGCAAGGGCACGACGTGGGTGCTGCAGGTCGACGACGTGCTGCGCACGTACGAGGAGCTCCTGGCGCGTGGGGTCAAGTTCCGCGGCGAGCCGAGCCGTCAGCCGTGGGGCACGGAGGTGGCGTGCGAGGATCTCTACGGCAACACGTTCGACCTCGTCGAGCCGGTGGCCTAGCGTGCGCGCCGCCGCCGGCAAGACCGACGCGTTCCGCGCGATCTCCGACCCGACGCGCCGGGCGGTGCTCGACCTGCTCGCCCGCGGCGAGCTGAGCGTGACCGAGCTGTGCGAGCCGTTCGCGATGAGCCAGCCGGCGCTGTCGCAGCACCTCAAGGTGCTGCGCGACGCCGGGCTGGTGGCGACGCGGCGCGACGGGCGCCGGCGGCTGTACCGCATCGACCCGCGTCCGCTGCGGCCCGTCCGCGAATGGGTGGCGGACTACGAACGGTTCTGGGACGAGAGGCTGCGCGAGCTGGCCCGTTACCTCGAGGAGGAGGCCAGGAAGCGGCGTTAGCCGAGCTGCTTCAGCATCGTGTCGGCGCCGCTGACCTCGAACTTGCCGGGCGCCTCGACGTTGAGCTGCTTCACGACGCCGTCGTCGGCGAGGAGCGAGAAGCGGCGCATGCGCACGCCCATCCCGGGGATCTCGACCTCGACGCCGAGCTTGCGCGCCAGCTCGGCCGAGCCGTCGCCGAGCATGCGGACCTTGCCGATCGCGTGCTGGTCGCGGCCCCATGCGGCCATGACGTAGCCGTCGTTCACCGCCACGCACCACACCTCGTCGATGCCCTTGCCGCGCAGGTCGTCGAGGTGGCGGACGTAGCCGGGGACGTGCTGCGCGGAGCAGGTGGGGGTGTACGCGCCGGGGAGACCGAAGATCACCACGCGCTTGCCCTTTGTCGACGCCGCCACGCTCACCTTCTTGGGCGGGAGCGGGCAGGCCTCGCCGAACTCCGTCGTCTCCGACAGCGTCGCGTCGGGGAGCGAATCGCCGATCTTGATCATGCGAAACCCTAGCACGAAGCACCGGGCGGTCACAGCGCGACGCGCCGCAGGCGCAGCGCGTTGGCGATGACGGACACCGAGCTCAGGCTCATCGCCGCGCCGGCGATCATGGGGCTCAGGAGGAGGCCGAGCGCCGGGTAGAGGACGCCGGCCGCGACGGGCACGCCGATCGCGTTGTAGACGAACGCGAAGAACAGGTTCTGGCGGATGTTGGCGAGCGTGGCGCGCGACAGCCGGCGCGCGCGCGCGATGCCGCGCAGGTCGCCCTTGACCAGCGTGATCCCGGCGCTCGCGATCGCGACGTCGGTTCCGGTGCCCATGGCGATGCCCACGTCGGCCTGCGCCAGCGCGGGCGCGTCGTTGATGCCGTCGCCCGCCATGGCGACGGTGCGCCCCTCCTCCTGGAGGCGCGCGACCGCCGCGCGCTTGCCGGCGGGGAGCACACCCGCGAGGACGTCGTCGATGCCGAGCCTGGCGGCGACGGCGCGCGCGGTCGTCTCGCTGTCCCCGGTGACCATGACGAGCCGGACGCCGTCGGCGTGGAGCAGGTGCACCGCCTCGGCGGCGGTCGGCTTGATCGGGTCGGCGACGCCGAGGAGGCCGGCGGGCGCGCCGTCGACGGCGACGAAGACGACCGTCTGCCCGTCGCGCCGCAGCGCCTCGGCCTCGGCGGCGAGCGCGCCGGCGTCTGCGCCGAGGTCCGCGAGGAACGCCGCGTTGCCGAGCGCCGCCCGCCGCCCGTCGACCGTCCCGGTCACCCCCTTGCCGGGGACCGACGCGAACGCGTCCGCGGGGCGGGGCTCGATGCCGCGGCCGCGCGCGGCGTCGACGATCGCGGCGGCGAGCGGGTGCTCGCTCGCCACCTCCAGCGCGGCGGCGACGGCGAGGAGGTCGCGCTCGTCGCGCCCGGCCGCGGCGCGCACCGACGCGAGCCGCGGCTTGCCCTCGGTGAGCGTGCCGGTCTTGTCGACGACGAGCGTGTCGACCTTCTCCATGCGCTCGAGCGCGGCCGCGTCCTTGACCAGGACGCCCGCCTGGGCGCCGCGCCCGACGCCCACCATGATCGACATCGGCGTGGCCAGACCCAGGGCGCAGGGGCAGGCAATGATGAGGACGGCGACGGCGTTCACCAGCGCGTACGCCAGGCGCGGCTCCGGGCCGGAGGACCCCCACACGATCGCGGTGAGCGCGGCGACCGCGACGACCGTCGGGACGAACCAGCTCGACACGACGTCGGCGAGCCGCTGGATGGGCGCGCGGCTGCGCTGCGCGTCGCCCACCATGCGCACGATCTGCGCGAGGAGCGTGTCCGCGCCCACGCGCTCGGCGCGCATGACCAGGCTGCCGGTGCCGTTCAGCGTGCCGCCGGTGACGGCGCTGCCCGCCTGCTTCTCGACGGGGATGGGCTCGCCGGTGAGCATCGACTCGTCGACCGCGCTCGCCCCCGACTCGACCACGCCGTCGACGGGGATCTTCTCGCCGGGGCGGACGCGCAGGCGGTCGCCCGGGCGCACCTCGTCGAGGGGCACGTCCTCGTCGACGCCGTCGGCGCGGACGCGGCGGGCGCTGCGCGGCGCGAGCCCGAGGAGGGCGCGGATCGCGTTCGACGTGGCGCCGCGGGCCCTGAGCTCGAGCACCTGCCCGAGGAGGACGAGCGTCACGATCACGGCCGCGGCCTCGTAGTAGACGGGGGCGGCGCCGCCGTGGCGCATCGCGTGGGGCAACGCCGATGGGAACAGCGTGGCGAAGACGCTGAACGCGAACGCCGCGCCCGTGCCGAGGGCGATGAGCGTGAACATGTTCAGGCTACGGGCGACGAGCGAATCCCAGCCGCGCCGGAACAGCGGCGACCCGCCCCAGACGACGACGGGCGCCGCGAGCGCGAGCTCGATCCAGGCCAGGACCCGCGGGTCGATCGCGCGCTGCACCGGCCGGCCGGGGAGGAGATCGGACATCGCCAGCGCGAACGTGGGCAGGGTGAAGAGGAGGCTCCACCGGAACCGCCGCGTCATGTCGACGAGCTCCGGGTTGGGCTCGTCGCCGAGCGTCGCGACGCGCGGCTCGAGCGCCATGCCGCAGATGGGGCAGCTCCCCGGCTGGCTCCGCACGATCTGGGGGTGCATCGGGCAGACGTACTCGGTCGTCCCGGTCATCCGTCGACCTCCACGCCGTCGCGCCGGAGCTGCGCCTCCGTCGCCGGGACGGCCACCGTCCCCGCGGGATGGCGGTACCACCCGGGTTCGCCGGACAGGCGCTCGCGGATCTTCACGATCGTGAACATTCCGCCCATGTCGATGAACCCGAACGGCCCGGCGGCGCCCTTCATCGGCACGCTGTTGGCGGGGACGTCCATGCCCATCTCGCCCATGCCCCCCATGCCGCCTTGCCCCATCGACATGTAGCCGGGCACGAGCTTGCGGATGCGCGCGTCGGCCTCGTCGAGGTCCGCGCCGACCAGGATCGGCGAATCGTGGCCCATCTGGTTCATCACGTGGTGGGTCATGTGGCAGTGGAACGGCCAGTCGCCCGGCGCGTCGGCGACGAATTCGATTACGCGCACCGTCCCGACGGGCACGAACGCCGTGGTCTCCGGCACGCGCGCGCCCGCCGGCACCGCGCCCCCGTCGGTCTCGACGACGCGGAACGCGTGGCCGTGGATGTGGATGGGATGGTGGTCCATCGGGCTCAGGTTGCCGAGACGGATGCGCACGAGGTCGCCGAGCTCGGCGACGAGCGGCTCGGTCGCGGGGTACGCCTTGCTGTTCATGGTGAGCACGTTGAAGTCGTTCATCGCCAGGGGGTCGGGCCGCCGCGCGCCGGGGACGACCTTCCACTCGTGGAGCAGGATCGCGTAGTCGCGCACGCGCCGCGCCGGGCGGTTCCGCGGGTGGACGACGATCATCCCCATCATGCCGAACGCGATCTGCGTCATCTCGTCGGCGTGGGGGTGGTACATGAACGTGCCGGGCCTGGTGAACGTGAACTCGTAGACGTAGGTCTCGCCGGGGCCGATCGCCTTCTGGGTGAGCCCGACGACGCCGTCCATGCCGTTGGGCAGGAACACGCCGTGCCAGTGGATGCTCGTCGCCTCGGGGAGGCGGTTCTGCACGTAGAAGCGGCAGCGGTCGCCTTCGGTCACCTCGATGGTCGGCCCGGGCGTGCGGCCGTTGTAGCCCCAGCATTCGACGGTGAGCCCATCGACGAGCTCGTGGCGCACCGGCTCGGCCACGAGGTGGAACACCTTCACCCCGTCGACGACGTTCCACGGCGCGCGGACCCCGTTCGGCGTCGTGACGCTACCGTTCTGTCTCCAGCCCGTCGGCGTGGCGCGGGGCGCCGTGCGGGCCCCGGGCGTCGCCTTGGGCGGCGGCGCGGGGTGGTGGTGCTCGTGCTCGTGCTCGTGGTCGTGCTCCTGGGCGCGGGCGTTGCCCCGCGCGAGCGCGGCGCCGCCCAGCGCGGCGCCGGTCAAGAGAAGGTCGCGTCGCGAGATCCCGCTCATGGTTCGTCTCCCTTCGTGTCGTCGAGCCGCGCGCGTCCGCGCGGCAGCGCGCCGGCGCGTAGCTGGTCCACCTCCGCGCGGGCGATCCAGTAGTCGCGCAGCGCCGCCACCGCCCGTTCCTCGGCGGCGACGTGCTCGCGGCGCGCGACGAGCAGCTCGAACGCGCTGAGGTTCATGGCGTTGTACTGGCGCAGGCTCTCGTCGTCGAGCTGCGCGCGGAGCGGCAGCACGGTCGCGCGCATGCGCAGCGCGAGGGCGTGCGCGGCGGCGAGGCGCGCCCGGGCCGCGCGTGCCGCGGCCCGCACGTCGAGCGCGGCGGCGGCCAGCTCCTGGCGGAGGCGGCGCACCTGGGCCGCGGCGGCGGCCCGCTTGCCCTCGCCCCAGTCGAAGAGCGGGATCGACACGCGCACCGCCGGCCCGACGCCCCATTCGTCGGCTTCGCGCTTGGCGCTCACCCCGGCGGCGACGTCGGGGACGAAGCTCTGGAAGCGCGCGAGGTCCACGCGGTCGCCGGCGGCCTCGAGGTCGAGCCGGAGCGAGTCGAGGTCGAGGCTGGCGGCCACGGCGTCGGCCTCGAGGTTCGTCACGTCCGGCGGAGCCGCGGGCGCGTCGGCGAGCGGCCCGATGCCGACCTCGGGCGCGTCCGCGCCCAGGCCGAGCGCGGCGGCGAGCTCGGCGCGCGCGGCGACGGCCTCGGCCTCCGCCGCCTGCGCGGCCAGGGCGGCGGTCTCCTCGGCGACGAGCTCGCGCGCGAGCTGCAGCTGGGTGACGTTGCCGGCCTGGTGGAGCCCGCGCGCCAGGCTGGCGGACGCCGCCGTCGCGTCGGCGATCGTGCGCCGGAGCGCGCGCAGGCTCTCCGCGGCGCTCGCGCGGTAGAATGCGATCTTCGCCGCCGCGGCGACGTCGATCGTGCGCGCGACGGCGCGCCGGCGGGCGGCGCGGAGATCGGCGTCGGCCGCGTTCGTGCGCAGGAGCGCGCCGACGAGCCCGGAGATGCTCTCGACGGCCATGAGCTCGATCTGCGTCGAGCCTCCGTCGACGGGGAACCTCACCGCCAGGTCCGCCTCGGGATTGGGGAGGGCGCGCGCCCCCGCGAGCGCGGCGCCGGCGACGCCGAGGCGCTCGTAGTCCGCCTGCAGGCGAGGGCTGGCGAGCACGGCGACGAGCGCCGCGTTCTCGTCGGTGAGGGGTCGGGCGAGGAGCTCCCGGATCCGCCGCTCGACGGCCGGGGCGGGCGGCCCCCCGAGCCGCCACTCCGGCGCGAGGCCGGTGCGCTCGCGCACCGTCTGCTCCACCGGGTCGAAGAGATAGGCCCGCGACGGCGCGCAGCTCGCGCCCGACGCGGTCAAGGCCGCAAACAAGGCAAGACGAAACGACCGCATGCAGTCTCCTTCCGCAGGAACACGCGTGACGTCATGAACGGGGCGAGAGACGCGCGATCAGCAGAGAAACGCGGTGCGGTGGCCGAGGAGCGTAGGGGGGAAGGGTGGGCCGCTCGCCCGACGCAGATCGAACGCGGGGGCGGCGACGGGGCGCGGCGGGGCCGCGGGCGAAGCGACGGGCGGATGGAAGGCGAGACTGTCCCCATCGCGGGGCGGCGTCGCCGACTTGACGCGGGTCGGGGCGGGGAGCTCGCGCGGGGCGCCGCTCACGCAGCAACACGACCGCTCGATGCGCACCGGCGCGTCGGACGCGGCGGCGTCGGACGGCGGATCGCAGCAGCACGCGTTGGCGGCCGTTGCGGCCGCGTCGGGGCACGCCAGCGCGGCGGGCGCGGCGGACGCGAGGAGCCCCATACACAGGACCAGGCTCAGCGCGCGCGAGGGGACGTGCCGCATGTCGTGCTCATCGTGGGTGCCGAAGCACGGCCTGTCAAGGTAGGGTAGGCTGTGCGCCGAATTGCGCTCGCCGCCGCCCTGGGCGTGCTCCTCGGTCTGGCCGGGTTCACGTTCCGCTACGCCGAGGGGCTGTCCTACTTCTCGACCGATCCCCGAGCCTGCGCGAACTGCCACATCATGCGGAGGCACTACGACGCGTGGCAGAAGGCGAGCCACCACGCGGCGGCAACCTGCGTGGACTGCCACCTGCCCCAGAGCTTCTTCGCCAAGTATTTCGCCAAGGCCCGGAACGGCTGGCATCACTCGAAGGGGTTCACGTTCCAGGACTTCGAGGAGCCCATCCGCATCAAGCCGGCGAACGCGGCGATCCTGCAGGCGAACTGCCTCCGCTGCCACGAGGACATGGTCCACGAGCTGGTGTCGGGCGCGCGCACCGATCGCGACGCGGTCGAGTGCGTGCACTGCCACGCGACCGTCGGGCACGGCGAGCGGGCGGGCCTCGGCGGGCCGCCGCGCGACGACGAGCGGCCCACGGAAGGGAGGACGAAATGACGCGCGGACGCGCCTTTTTCCTGCTGCTTCTCGCCGGCGTCGCCGCGGCCACCGCGGGCGCGACCGCGCTCCTCGTCAGCATCTTCGAGCGCAAGGCGGAGGAGCGCTCGCCCTACGTGCGCGTGGTCGACGTGGGCGAGGACGACACCGACCCGGCCAAGTGGGGCAAGAACTGGCCGGCCGAGTACGACAGCTACCTGCGCACGGCGATCACCACGCGGACGCGCTTCGGCGGCCACGGCGGCAGCGAGGCCATGCCCGAGGAGAAGATCGAGCGCGACCCGTGGCTCAAACGCATGTTCCTCGGCTACGCGTTCTCGATAGACTACCGCGACCGGCGCGGCCACGCCTACATGCTGGCGGATCAGGAGGCGACGCAGCGCCTCACCAAGCCGCAGTCGGGGTCGTGCCTCCATTGCCACGCGTCGGTGATGCCGCTTTATCGCCAGCTGGGCGGCGGCGACGTCTTCAAGGGCCTGGACGAGACGTACAAGCACACCTACCAGGAGATGAGCAAGCTCCTCCACGACTCCGGCCACGCGCACCCGGTCGGCTGCGTGGACTGCCACGATCCCAAGACGATGGCGCTGCGCGTGACGCGGCCCGCGTTCATCCGCGGCATCCAGGCGCTCGCGCAATCCGACGCGCCCGTCCCCGCGCTGGCGTCGATCGCCGAGTGGCGGCGCGGCAAGCGCGCGCGTCCCTACGACCCCAACGCCGACGCGAGCCGCCAGGAGATGCGGTCGTTCGTGTGCGGCCAGTGCCACGTCGAGTACTACTGCGCGGGGAAGATGCCGCTCACGTTCCCCTGGGGGAAGGGCCTGCGCGCCGACGACGTCGAGGCGTTCTGGGACGCGACGACGTTCCCCGACGGACACGCGTTTTACGACTACGCGCACGCCGAGACGGGCGCGGAGGTCCTCAAGGCGCAGCACCCCGAGTTCGAGCTGTGGAACCAGGGCGTGCACGCGCGGAGCGGCGTGTCGTGCGCCGACTGCCACATGCCCTACATGCGCGAGGGGGCGACCAAGGTGAGCGATCACTGGGTGCGCAGCCCGCTCCTCAACATCAACCGGGCGTGTCAGACGTGCCATCGTTTCTCCGAGGAGGAGATCAAGGCGCGCGTCGACGTGATCCAGCAGCGCAACTACGATCTCCTCCAGCGCGGGGGGCAGGCGCTGATGGCGCTGCTCGACGCGGTGCAGGCCGCCAAGGCCAAGGGCGCGACCCCCGAGCAGCTCGCGCCGGCGCTGAAGCTGCAGCGGCGCGCGCAGTGGCGCCTCGACTTCATCGCCGCCGAAAACAGTATGGGATTCCACGCGCCGCAGGAGGCGGCACGCATCCTCGGCGAGGCGATCGACTACGCGCGGCAGGGGCAGGTCGCGGCGGTCACGGTGCTCGCGCACTGACGGGATGCTTGGCGGAAACACACGGGAATCGAACCCGCCGGCCCGCCGCTCTCACGGGGGCCCATCGGTTTTGAAGACCGAGCCCGGCACCAGTCCGAGAAGTGCTTCCGCGTGAAGAATAGCGGGAGGTAGGGGAAAGGTCGACTACTCCTCGTGCTCGGGGTCGTCTTCCTCGTCCTCGTCGCCCCAGTCGTGGTCGTCCATCGTCACGTCGGGGTCGCTCGCCTTGGGGCTGAAGTCCTCCGTGTCCTCGTCGAGGTCGTTCTCGAAGTCGCCGAACTCTCCGTCCTTGCGCCCGCCCACCTCGCCCGTGCCGGGCCGTCCCATCGGCTCGTGCACCTCCTCCACCTCGATGACCTCCTCGCGAACCACGAACTCTTCCGGCTCCGTCGCGCGCGCCTTCTCCGGCGCCGCAGCCTTCGCGGGCTTCGCCTTCGCCTTCGAGGGCGGCGCCTTCGCTTTCATCTTCGGCTTGACCTTGGCCGCGGCGCCCTTCTTCATCGCCGCGGCCTTCTTCATCTTGGCTGCTGGTTTTGCCTTGGATTTCGCGGCCTTAGCTGCCGCCTTCTTGGCCTTCCCCGACTTGCCCGACTTCGATGTAGGCGCCGACTTCTTCGCGGAGGTCTTCTTTTTCGGCTTCGCCATGGCGGCACTCTACCACAACGGCCCGTCAGTCAAACTGTCGCTCTCCGCCGCGAATTTCGCTCGCGAGCCGGGTGATGACCGGCTTCCAGTGATCGCGGTGCACGCCCGCCAAGACGCTCTGGCGCGACGGGATCTCGATCAGCTCGAAGTGCTTCTGCACCAGCTCTTGCCACACGTCGTCGAACCGCTCGGGATCGGGGAACGTGCGCTCGAGCACGTCCCACAGGAAACGCTCGCACAGCGCCTCGAACAGGACGTCGCCGTCGGCGTGCGCCTCGAAGAAGCGCGTCAGCAGGTCCTCGTTGACGAACGCGCGCCGCTCCTCGCGCGACACCGACGGGTGCCCGAGCGCGCCGAGCACGACGCTGGGCTCTCCGTCGGTGAGGCGCGCGCGCGCGACGTCCGCCGGCGTCTTGGCGTTCTTCGCCGCGTTGGATCTCGTCTCGGCATCCGCGTCCTCGGCGAGCTTCGTCAGCAGCGCCGGCGGCGCGAGCGGGCTGCGCGCGGCGAGCCGGCGCTGCATCGCGTCCGCCGACGTCCCCAGCTCCTGGACGATCGCCACCGCGCGGTCGGGCGCCGCCTTCTTGGCGTGCGCGGCCATCGCCCGCACCTCCCAGGACGGATCCGCGAGTAGCGCCGCGAGCGTCGTCCCCGGCGTGGATCCGTTGCGCGCGACCGTGCGGCGGACGTTCTCGTCGGGGTTCTTCCCCAGCTCGGCCAGCCGGTCGGGGGTGGTCTTCGGATCCTGCGCCTCACGAATGAGCGCCCGCGTGTCTTCCATGGATCTGATCTTAGACGAGGAGCTAGAAGCGGTAAATGACGGCGGCGCCGGCGCTCTCCGGCGAGACGACGGGCACGAGCCGCGCCGACGGGCGCTCGATCTCGGCGGCGCGGTTGCCGTCGACGACG
>DATFWE010000285.1:0-9094 GCA_035259575.1 Haliangiales bacterium | reverse complement strand
CCGCCTGCCGCCGCAACCCGACCGCCCCGCGGCGGATCTGCCCGGCGTGCAAGCGGATGACGCCCAAGGTGGAGAAGCTCTGCTGCCACTGCGCCCACGTGTTCACCCACGAGCTCAGCTGGAAGATCCCCGTCGTCATCGCCGTCATCATTCTCGCGACGATCGTGCAGTTCCTCATCCGCGGGATCCGCTAGCCATGGCATCCTCTCTCCGATGAGCGGGTACGCGACCCAGGCCGCCACCGCGGGGACGGCGTCGGAGGCGGACAACCGGCTCCAGTGGACGCGATCGGCGGAGCCGCACTACGAGGTGTACTACGTCACCTTCAACCACCGGCCGACGCAGACCGGCTTCTGGATCCGCTACACCCTCGAGTCCCCGACGCACGAGCCGCCCTACGCCGAGCTGTGGTTCGCCGCGTTCGACGCGCGCGACCCCGACCGGAACGTGGCGGTGCGCAAGCGCTACTCCATCGCCGACTTCGAGGCGCAGGGCTCGCCGTTCTCGCTCCGCATCGGCGAGGCCGTTTTCCGCCACGACGGCGCCGTCGGGGCGATCCGCGGCGCCGGCCACGACGTGTCGTGGGACCTCGCCTGGCTCGCCGCCGAGCGCACCCACCGCTGGCTGCCCGACGTCATCTACCGCACGAGCTTCGCCGACACCCGCGTCCTGTCGCCCAACCTCGACGTGCCGCTGCGCGGCCGCGTAGTCGTCGACGGCCGCGAGTTTCTCCTCGAGGGGGAGCCGGGCGGCCAGACGCACATCTGGGGGCGCAAGCACGCGTTCACCCACGCCTGGGCGCACGTCAACGCGTTCGAGGGCAAGCGCGGCGCGGCGCTCGAGTCGATCACCGTTCGCCTCAAGCGCGGCGGCATCGTCCTGCCGCCGCTGACGCTGCTCACGCTCTACCTCGACGGCGAGGAGCTCCGCTTCACCGAGCTCGCCGACACGCTGCTGACGCGCGGGCGCTACGCCACCTGCCGCTACGAGTTCCACGCCCGCGGCAAGACGGTCCGCCTCCACGGCGAATTCACCTGCCGACCCCAGGACATGATTCTCGCCGAGTACGTCGATCCCGACGGGGAAAAGCTGTTCTGCCAGAACACCGAGGTCGGCGACGCCTCGGTGCGCGTGTGGCGCCGATCCTCGCGCCTCAGCCGCTGGGAGGAGCAGGCGGTCCTGCGCGCCCCGAAAACCGCGCACTTTGAGCTGACCGGCCGCACCCCCGACCCCGCGATCGCCGCGCGCCACCTCCGGGCTTGACCCGGCCCGCCGGGCGGCTACCATCCCGGAACCCCATGCTCTTTCGCACACCCCTGTACGAGGCGCACCAGGCGCTGGGCGCGCGCCTCGTCCCGTTCGCCGGCTGGGAGATGCCGGTCCAGTACACGGGCATCGTCGATGAGCATCGCGCCGTGCGCCAGGACGTCGGCGCGTTCGACGTGTCGCACATGGGCGAGATCTGGTTCCGCGGCCCGCGCGCCGCCGAGGCGGTCCAGCGCGTGGTCACCAACCACGTCGGCAAGCTCGTCGACTACCAGGCGATGTACACCGTGATGTGCTACCCCGACGGCGGCATCGTCGACGACTTCATCGTGTACCGCAGCAACGCCGAGGACTTCCTCATCGTCGTCAACGCGGCCAACCGGCACAAGGACTTCGCCTGGATGCAGGAGAACGCCGGGCCGATCTGCCAGCCGATCGACATCTCCGACGAGACCGCGCTCGTCGCGGTGCAGGGGCCGCGCGCCGTCGCGCTGATGTCGGGGCTCGCCGGCCAACCGCTCGGCGAGCGCATCGCGCCGTTCCACTGGGGCTTCGCCGACGTCGCCGGCGTGCGCGTGTCGCTGGCGCGCACCGGCTACACCGGCGAGGACGGCTTCGAGGTGTTCATCCCGGGCAGCAAAGCGCGCGGCGTGTGGGACGCGATCATCGGCGCCGGCGCCAAGCCGTGCGGCCTGGGCGCGCGCGACACGCTGCGGCTCGAGGCGCGCCTGTCCCTCTACGGCAACGACATCGATCAGACGACGACGCCGCTCGAGGCCGGCCTCGGGTGGGTGGTGAAGTTCGACGCTGGCGAGTTCATCGGGCGGGAGGCGCTCGCCAAGCAGAAGGCGGAGGGCATCCCGAGAAAGCTCATCGGCTTCAAGGTCGCGGGGCGCGGCATCGCCCGCCACGACTACCCCATCCTCGACGCGGCGGACGCACCGGTCGGCAAGGTGACGAGCGGCACGACCTCCCCCACGCTCGGCGTCCCCATCGGGCTCGGCTACGTGCCGACGGCGCTCGCCGCGCCCGGCCTCAAGGTCGACTGCCGCGGCAAGATCTTCCCCATCGAGCTTCACACCGGACCGTTCTACAAGAGGAGCAAGTAAATGGCGGACTACCCCAGTGACCTCAAGTACTCGCGCGAGCACGAGTGGGCGCGCGTCGACGGCACGATCGTGACCGTCGGCATCACCCGGTTCGCGGTGGAGCAGCTCGGCGACATCACCATGGTCGACTTGCCGAAGGAGGGGGAGAAGGTCAAAAAGAACGACGTTTTCGGCTCGGTGGAGAGCGTCAAGGCGGTGTCCGACATCTACTCACCCGTCTCGGGAAAAATCGTCAAGGTGAACACGCCCCTCACCGACTCGCCGGAGTATCTCTCCGACGACCCGTACGACGACGGCTGGATGGTCCAAATCGAGGCCGAAAATCCCGCCGAGCTCGCCGAGCTCATGGACGCCGCCGCGTACGAGGCGTTCCTGCGCGAGCAAGAGAACGCCTAGCCCAAAGGAGCCAATGCGCTACATCCCGCACACCCCCGCCGACGTGGAGCGGATGCTCCGGTCCATCGGGGCCCCCTCGCTCGAAGCCCTGTGGAAGGAGCTGATCCCGGACGCGCTGCGCCGGAAGGGCCCGCTCGACCTGCCGCCGCCGCTCGACGAGCCGACGCTGCGCGCGCACCTGCACGAGCTCGCGGGCCGCAACGCGGCGGCGCGCCCCTACGCCGCCGGCGCCGGGCCGCTCGCGTTCCTGGGCGCCGGCGTCCACCCGCACACGATCCCCGCGGCGGTGGACATGCTGCTCCAGCGGTCGGAGTTTTACACCTCGTACACGCCGTACCAGCCCGAGGTGTCGCAGGGGACGCTGCAGGCGATCTTCGAGTTCCAGACGATCGTCGCCGAGCTGACCGGGCTGGAGGTGGCCAACGCCAGCATGTACGACGGCGCGACCGCCTGCGCCGAGGCGGTGCTCATGGCGCGGCGGGTGACCGGGCGCGATCGCACGTTGTTTCTCGGCGGCAAGCACCCCGAGTATCTCGAGGTGTGCCGGACGGTGCTGTCGGCGCTCCCGGGCTCGGTCGACGTGGTCCCGCGCAATCCGCGCACGGGCGCGACCGATCCCGCCGAGGTCGACAAGACGATGGGGCCCGACGTGGCCTGCGTGGTCGTGCAGAATCCGACGTTCTACGGGGTGGTGCTCGATGTCGCGCCGTTCGTCGAGGTCGCCCACAGGCACGGCGCGATGTGCGTGGTGGTGACGACCGATCCGGCGTTCTACGCGGTGGGCCGGTCGCCCGGCGAGGCGGGCGCGGACATCGCCGTCGGGGAGGGGATCGGGCTGGCGCTGGGCGCGTCGCTCGGCGGGCCCGGGCTGGGCCTGTTCGCCTGCCGCGCGGCGCACGTCCGCCAGATGCCGGGGCGCCTGTGCGGCGAGACAGTCGACAAGGACGGGCGCCGCGGGTTCGTGCTGACGCTGTCCACGCGCGAGCAGCACATCCGGCGCGAGAAGGCGACGTCGAACATCTGCACCAACACCGGCCTCGTCGCGCTCGCGTTCGCGATCCACCTGTCCCTCCTGGGCAAGACGGGGCTGCGCGAGCTGGCGCGCCTCGTCTACGGCAAGACGATGTACCTGCGCGGGGAGCTCGTGAAGGCCGGCTTCACCCTCGCCTACCCAGACGCGCCCATCTTCAACGAGGTGTGCCTGCGCACGTCGGAGGACGCGCAGAAGCTCGTCGATCGCGCGCTCGCCCGGGGCGTCATCCCGGGCGTGCCGCTGGGGCGGTTCGATGCCGCGGAGAGCGACCTGCTCCTCGTCGGCGTGTCGGAGCTCCATCGCAAGGAGGACCTCGATCAGCTGGTGGCGACGCTGAAGGACGTGCGGCCGTGACGGAGCGCCGGCGAGGAGGAAGCGACCCTGGAGCGACGCGCAGCGCAGCGACCTGGAGCGCCGAGCCGGCGCGAAGGAACGCACGACGATGAACAATCCCCGCCATCTCCTGCACACGACGCCGCTCATCTTCGAGCAAGGCTCGCCCGGCCGCACCGGCGCGTCGCTGCCGCGCCTCGACGTCCCCGAGCGCGACCCCGCCGCCGACTGGGGGGCGAAGCTCGCGCGCGGGACCCCGGCGGCGCTGCCCGAGGTGTCCGAGGTCGAGGTCACGCGCCACTACACGCGGCTCAGCCGCTGGAACTACGCCATCGATATCGGGCTCTACCCGCTCGGGTCGTGCACGATGAAGTACAACCCCAAGATCAACGAGAAGGCGGCGCGCATCCCCGGCTTCGCCGCGCTCCACCCGTACCAGCCGGAGCAGACGCTGCAGGGCGCGATGGCGCTCATGTACGCGCTCGAGCGGGCGCTGTGCGAGATCGTGGGCATGGCGCGCGCGACGCTGCAGCCGGCGGCCGGGGCGCACGGCGAGCTCGCCGGCCTCATGCTCATCCGCGCGGCCCACGCCGATCGCGGGCGCCGGCCCCGGAAGGTGCTCATCCCCGACAGCGCCCACGGCACGAACCCCGCGTCGTGCACGCTCAACGGCTTCGAGACGGTCACGCTCCCCACCGGGGCGCGCGGCATGCTCGAGGTCGACACGGTGCGCAAGGCGGCCGACGCCGACACCGCGGCGATCATGATCACCAACCCGTCGACGCTGGGGCTGTTCGAGGAGAACATCGCCGCCATCGCCGACGTCATCCACGGCGTCGGCGGCTACGTGTACATGGACGGCGCGAACCTGAATGCGCTCCTGGGGAAGTTCCGCCCCGGCGACGCCGGCGTCGACGTCATGCACATCAACCTGCACAAGACGTTCACCACGCCGCACGGCGGCGGCGGCCCCGGCGCCGGCCCGGTCGCGATCGCGCCGGCGCTCGAGCCGTACCTGCCCGTCCCGACGGTGGAGAAGGACGGCGATCGCTACCGCTTCGAGCTCAACCGGCCGAAGTCGGTGGGGCGGCTGCGGTCGTTCTACGGCAACTGGGGCATGTTCGTGCGCGCCTACACCTACATCCGCGAGATGGGCGCCGAGGGGCTGACGCGCGCGACCGAGATGGCGGTCCTGAACGCGAACTACCTGCGGGCCCTGCTGGCGGAGGCCTACGCCCCCGCCTACGACCGGCCGTGCATGCACGAGGTCGTCGTGTCGGACAAGCGCCTCAAGAAGGAGACGGGCGTCACGACGCTCGACGTGGCCAAGCGCTTGATCGACCACGGCTTCCATCCGCCGACGGTGTACTTCCCGCTCATCGTGCCCGGGGCGCTCATGATCGAGCCCACCGAGACCGAGACGCCCGAGACGCTCGACGAGTTCGCCCGCGCCATGCTCGCGATCGCCGCCGAGGCCAAGACCGATCCCGAGATGGTGAAGACCGCGCCCCACGCCACCGGCATCCGGCGCCTAGACGAAACGAGGGCGGCGCGGCAGCTCAAGCTCAGGTGGAAGCCAGGCGCGAAAGGAACTTCCGAGTGAACAGATACGCGTCTCCGGGCCAGCGCGCGGACACGTAGCGCCCGTCCTCGACAACGAACGCCGGACGGTCGTCGTCGGCCGTCCCGCGCCGGGTGAGCACGCGCGGCCCGACGACGAACTGCTCGCGTGAGGCTTTCTAGTAGCGGTATACCTTGAATACCGGCGCGCCCGAAATCTCGAAGTAGAAACCGAAGCGGAACGTGATGAGGTTCGATTCCTTGTCGACGAGGCCGATCGGCGGGTTGGGGAACGGTTGCGCCTCCTTGAACGCCGTGATCGCCTCGTCGTCGAGGAAATCGACGCCGCACGGCCGCTCGAGCAGGACGTCGCGCAGCGAGCCGTCGGGCTTGAGCGACACCTTGAGCACCGTCATCCGGTTCTTGAGGCCATAGATCTGGCCGGTGGGGTCGCGCAGCCGGTATGCATTCTCCGGGTGCCAGCTGTGGGCCACGGCCCGCTTCACTCGGTTGAAGAACGTGGCGTACTTCCACCGTTTGGTGTTGAGCAGCGTCTCCTCGCCCTCGTCGACGTCGGGCAGGTAGTCCTGCGAGCCGGGGCCGAGCGCGCGCGATACTTCTTGGTCCGACGGGTGAAGATCGCTCATGCGCGGCGGCGGCTGCTGGTCGTCCCCGCTCCCCTCCGGCGCCGGGCCGCCCCCCTCGGTCGTGGGCGCGACGCGCTCGGCGGGCTCACCGTGCGGGCGCTCGGTCCCGTCGAGGCTGGGCGCGAGCCCGTCGCGCGACCCCGACGGGCGGCGCTCCGCCGGCGTGCGCATCGCCAGCGGCCCCGGATGGTCGACGCCGCGCCGTCCCGGCGCGGGCGGCGGCGGGGTCGGCGCCGGCGGCGGCTCCGGCTGCGCGGCCCGCCGCTCGACGCGCGCCCCGGCCTGGCCGTCGCCGATCTTGCCGCGCGTCTGCTTTTCCACCTTCTGGTCGTGCTCGGCGAGGAACTTCGCCTGATCGGGACGGATCTCCACCGCCGGCTTCGCGGTGTCGACGACCTGGCCCTTGGCTTCGGGATCCTCCTCGGGCTTGCGCGCCTCCTCGATCTTCTTCTCGCGCTCGGCGTCGACGGCGGGCGGCGTGGTGGCGAACGGCGCGAGCGGCCGCGGCTCGAGCATCGTCACCTGCATCGGGCGCGTGTCGCGCTTGTCGGCGGCGAGGGTCATGGTGATGCGGAGGCGGGCCGGATCGGCGATATGGATGTCCCGGAACAGCAGCAGGAACACCGCCGCCGTGATGGGGAGCGCCGCGCCCGCGAACGGCAACAGGCGCCAGGGAGAAGTCCGTCGTCGCTTCGACATGGGAAGCCTGGTCTATTGCGACTTCCTCCTAACTATAGCCTCGGTCCGCGCCGTCGCCACTGCCTCTCACCGGATGATCGGGTTCTCGAACGCGAACGGCGCCGACACGCGGAGCGCGCCGCGCGCGGTCGCCAGCTCGCGGGGAACCGGCCCGAAGGGCGCGGCGGAGCGGATCGCCGTCACCACCGCGTTGTCGAATTCGCTGTATCCCGACGAGGTCGTCACCTCCACGTTCTCGACGGCCCCGTCGGCGTTCTTGACGGTGAACGCGACGACGACCGCCCCCTGATCGAACGACACGGCCAGCGACCGCGGGAACACCACGCGGTCCCGCACCCGCGCGTAGAGCAGCTTGAGCCACGCGTCCTCGGGGCGCGCCCGCGTCGTCGGCACGCCGCCCGGACGCGCGACGAGGTCCGCGCGGGTGCCGGCTTCGCCGCCCCGCTCGTGCGGCGACTCCGCCGAGGGGCCCTCGCCCTCGTGCGGCCCGGCGACGCCCTCGCCCTCGCCGCCGCCGGCGCGCGGCTGGGTCATCTCGAACAGGCCGGGATGGCGCTCGCTCGAGGCCTGCGCCGACGTCGTGTCGTCACGGACCGCGCCGTGCCGCTCCGCCTCGACGGCGGGCGTCCCGGCGGCGACGAGCGGGCGGGCGGCGTCGGGCCGAACGCCGCCGCTCTGCCCCGGGGGACGATCGCCCGCGCCCGCCTCGCCCGTCGCGCCGGCGCGGGCGATCGGGGAGGCCCGCCGGACCTCGACGCCGAGACGGGGATCGGGCAGGCGCTCGATCGCGTCGCCGGTCGCGCGATCGGCGGCCGTGCGCACGCGCGGGATGCGATATGCGTGCGGGTCGTTCCACAGCTGCGCGCGCCACGCCTCGTCGTCGTGGCGGCCGGTCCACGTCTCGTCGCCCCCCTCGTCCCCGCCGCCCGACGCGGCCGGGCGGGCGCCGGGAGAATCGACGTCGGCCCGCGGCCACGGGCTCGCCGGCGACGGCGAGACGAAATCCGCGGGACCCGGGACCGCGACCACGACGGCGCCGAGCTCCGCCGGCGGCGCGGGCGCGGACGCCGGGCGCACGTCGACGCTCACCGTGACCGGTACGCGGGGGTCGGTCGCCGCGGGCAGCGAGAAGAACCCCCACAGCGCCGCGGCGTGGAGCGCGACCGACGCGCCGAGCGAGACGCTGCGCATCGTCGACCAAGTATGTGGGGCGGGGCGCGAAAAGGGAAGGTGGGACGTTTGACTCCCCCTCGCCGTCTGGTGGTGACCCCTCGCACACGCGGCGCGGACCGGGCCGTGGTAAGGTCGCCGGCTATGAGGACGTGGCGAAGTGGGATCCTTTGCGTCGTCGTGACGCTGGTGCTGGCGGGGCGCCCGGCCCGGGCCGCGGGCCCGTCCGAGGCGGACATCGAGGCGGCGAAGGTGCACTATCAGTCGGGCGCCCAGTACTACGAGGGGGGCTCGTACGACGACGCGATCCGCGAGTTCAACGAGGCGTACCGCCTGAGCAAGGCGAACGCGCTCTTGTTCAACATCTCGCAGGCGTACGAGAAGAAGGGCGACTATGGGAACGCGCGCGATTATCTCAAGAAGTACATCGACGCCGGCGAGCTCGAGGAGGGCGAGCTGCCGGGCCTGCAGGAGAAGCTCAAGGTCTTCGATCAGAAGCTGAAGGAGCGCCCCGAGAAGCCCAGGCCGGCCCCCCCGGCGGAGGCGCCCAAGCCGCCGCCTCCGAAGGAGCCGCTGGCCCAGCCGCAGCCGCAGCCGGCCCCGGCTCCGGTCTCCGCGCCGTCGACGGAGGGGCCGAGCCGGCCGTTCAAGACGGTGAAATGGATCGCCGGCGGCGCGGGCATCGTGTGCCTCGGCCTGGCGGCGGCGTTCGCGATCGACGCCAAGTCGCAGCAGCGGACGATCGAGGACGCCCAGGGGATGGGAAAGATTTACGATCAGACCCTGCAGGACGCCTACTCGCGCGGGCAGCGCGACAACCGGTTGACCGTCGGGTTCGGCCTGGCCGGGGCGGCGCTGGCGGTCACCACCGTGGTGATGTT
>DATFWE010000284.1:0-14280 GCA_035259575.1 Haliangiales bacterium | reverse complement strand
GCGGTTCCGGCGGCGGCCGCTGCGTCGGCGCGACGCGCGCATGCCGCGCAGGCCGGCTCGCACGACTTCGACTTCAACGTGGGCCTGTGGAGGAGCCACATCCGGCGCTACACCGATCCGCTGGCGGGCGGGGCGGCGTCGATCGAGCTCGCCGGCACGGTTAGCGTGCGCAAGCTGTGGGACGGCCTCGGCGCGCTCGAGGAGATCGAGGCCGATGGACCGAACGGCCACTGGGAGGGATTGACGCTGTTTCTGTTCGATCCGAAGGCGCGGCAATGGGGGCAGTATTTCGCGAACGCCAAGACCGGCACGCTCGAGCTGCCGGGCATCGGCGGGTTCAAGGACGGGCGCGGCGAGCTCCTCGCGCTCGACAGCGTCGGCGGCCGCTCGATCCTGGTTCGCTCGATCTGGTCGAACATCACCCCCGCGGCGCACCGGTACGAGGAGTCGTATTCCGACGATGGGGGTCGGACGTGGAAACCGGCGTTCGTGGTGGAGCTTGTGCGCATGAAAGAGTGACCCATGGATCACCCGCCCGCAGGGCGCGGCGTGCGCGAGCGCGCGAACGCGGGGGGCGGCTGTTCCTCTTGCGAGGCAGGCGCCGCCAACCCCGCCTGCAGCAGGTGGAATGCCGTGGCCGGGTCGTCGGCGAACTGGAACAGGTGGAGATCGTCGGCGTCGATCATGCCGTGCCTGACGAGCGCGTCGAAGTTGACGATCTCGTTCCAGTAGCTTGTGCCGTAAAGCAGGATCGCGATCCGGCGGTCCAGCTTGCCGGTCTGCACGAGCGTCAGGATCTCGGTCAGCTCGTCGAGGGTGCCGAAGCCTCCAGGAAACACCACCAGCGCGCGCGCCAGGTGGGCGAACCACAGCTTGCGCATGAAGAAGTAGTGGAATTCGAAGGACAGCTCGCGGGTGATGTAGGGGTTCGGCCGCTGCTCGTGCGGCAAGCCGATGTTGAGGCCGATCGTCCTCCCCTTGGCCTCGGACGCCCCGCGGTTGGCGGCCTCCATGATGCCGCCGCCCCCGCCCGTGCAGACGATGTACCGGTGGGCGTGCGAGGGAAGACTCTTCGACCATTCCGTCACCCGACGCGCGAGCTCCCTCGCTTCCTCGTAATAGCGGCCGAGCGGGCCGTCGGGCGACAGCCTCGCCGAGCCGAAGAAGACGATGGTCTCGTGGATCCCCTCGCGGCGAAAGCAACCCAGCGGTTCCAGGTACTCGGCGAGGATGCGCAGCGGGCGCGCGTCCTCACTTTCGAGGAACTCGTCGTTGTGGTACGCGAGGGGGCGACGGGTGGGTTCCGGGGGTTTCATGACGGCTCCGTGTACCAGATTCTGGTCACGGCGTGTCGGTCTGCCTTTCGCGTCACATTTCCTGCGGCGCCGCCAGCCCCAGCATCGCCAGCCCCGTCGCCAGGACGGCCTGCGTAGCCGCGGTAAGCGCGAGGCGCGCCCGCCGCACATCGGCGTCGGCGCACAGGACCTTGAGCGACGCGTCCTGGTTCCCCAGCGTATACCAGCGCGAGAACGACGCGCACACGTCGAGGAGGTAGCGCGCCACGATGTGGGGCTCGTCGGTCTCCGCCGCGCGAGCGGTCTCGTCGCCCAGGTCGGCGAGGATCTTGGCCAGCGCCCACTCCTCGTCACGAACGAGGCGCGCCGGGTCGGCGCCGGTCGCGTCTTCGTCGCCCGCGCGCCGCAGGATGCTCGCGGTCCGCGCGTGCGCGTACTGCACATAGGGCGCGCTGTCGCCTTGCAGGTTGACGATATCGTCCCACTCGAAGTCGACGTCCTTCTCCCTTTGCGACACGAGGTTCGCGAACACGACCGCCCCGGTGCCCACCGCGTTCGCCACGACGTCGACCTTGTCGGCGGCGAGCTCGGGGTTCGTCTCGGCGAGGAGCGCGCGCACGCGGGCGCGCGCCTCGGCAAGGACCTCCTTCAGGAAGACCACGTTCCCGCTGCGGGTGCCGGCCTTCTTGCCGCCGAGGCGCACGAGGCCGAACGGCACGTGGCGCATCCGCCTCGCCCACTCGTACCCGGCCTTCTCGAGGACGAGGAAGAGCTGCTTGAAGTGCAGCGCCTGCCCCTTGTCGACGACGTAGAGCGCGCGGTCGAACGCGTAGGTGCGGTAGCGGTACTGCGCCGCCGCCAGGTCGCGTGTGGCGTAAAGCGTCGTGCCGTCGTCCTTGCGCAGGAGGAGCGGCGGGATGCCCGCCTCCCTGAGGTCCACCACCAGCGCCCCGTCGGAGATCGACGTCAGCCCTTTGGCCTCGAGGTCGGCGATGACCGCCGGCATGTCGTTCACGTAGTCCGACTCGCCGCGCACCGCGTCGAAGCGCACGCCCAGGGCGTCATAGACCTCCTGGAACTCGCCCAGCGATTCCTCGCGGAACAGCCCCCAGCGCGCGCGCGCCTCGGGGGCGCCCTCCTCGAGCCTCTTGAACCACGCGCGCCCCTCGGCGTCGAGCGTCGGGTCCGCCTTGGCCTCGGTGCGGAAGCGCACGTAGAGCTCGTTCAGCGACGCGATGGTGAGCGGCTCGGGCATGCCCCAGCGCGCGGTCGCCGCCAGCAGCATCCCGAACGTCGTCCCCCAGTCGCCCAGGTGGTTGATGCCGACGACGCGGAAGCCGAGCGCGCGGTTGATGTTGCACAGCGCCTGACCGATCACCGTCGAGCGGATGTGGTGGTAGGCGAGCGCCTTGCCGATGTTCGGCGACGAGTAGTCGATGACGACCGTCCGTCCGGCGCCGATCCGCGGGATCGCCGCGCCGGCGAAGACGTGACGGTAGAGCGCGCCGCGATCGGCGCGAAAGTTCACGTACGGCCCGGCCGCGGCCGCCGCGGCGAGGAGCGGCGTCGGCCGGAACGCGGCGGCGGCGCGGGTCGCCAGCGCCGCCGGCGACGCCTTCAGCGCCTTGGCGGCGGGGAAGCAGCCGACCGCGTAGTCGCCGAGCGCCGCGTCGGGCGGCGTGGTGACGGCGAGCGTCTCGGCCGGCACGCCGAGCGCGGCGGCCACCGCCTCGGCGGCGGCGCGACGGAAGGGACTCTCGTGCATGGACCCCGACTTATAGCAGGCTCACGGGGAGTGCCGCCACTCGCAGGCGTCGGCGCTGGCGCCGCTCTTGTCGCGATCGATGCGGCGCAGGAGGTCGCAGTCGGCGGCCGCCGCGGCGCACATCTCCAGCTCCGGGTGTGGGTCGCCGCGGAGCTGGAAGCAGGACACGGGCGCCTGCCGGTAGCAGGTGTTGGTGGACCCGCCGTCGGCCTGCGCGGCGCCGCGCTCGCTCTCGCAGCGCGCCGGATCGGCGTAGCAGAACGATCCGCGCGTCCCGCCGCTGGTCATCGTGAAGCACGAGTACGCCGCCGCCGGCGGCGGCGACGACGCCGTCGGGGCGGACCCGCTGCCGCGGTAGCAGGCGCACAGGCCCAAGCAGACGAACATCGCCAGCCTCATGCCCGTCAGTGTAGCGCCATCGGGTCACTTGGCGAGGGACGCGAAGAACGCGAGGACCTCGTCGGGGAGGGGCACGTGCCCCCTCCCCGGGACGATCGTCTCGGACACGTTCTCGTAGCCGTGCGCCGCGGCGAGGTCGCGCGCGGTCTTCCATTGCCCGTAGATCGCGCTGGCGGGGCCGAACCGCTCGTCGTCGCGGCCGAAGAACCCGCGCACCGGCAACCGCTTGCGCGACGGATCCGAGGAGAACTGCGTCGGGTCGTCCATGCAGCGTCCGATGTAGTTGCCGGCCACCGGCGCGGCGGCGCGCAGGCGCTCGGGCGCGCGGAACGTCATCGCCCACACCAGGTGGGCGCCCGCCTCGAAGCCGGTGAGGAACACTTTGCTCTCCCCGCCGTACGACTTCTCGACGTCGGCGAGCACCTGCGCCAGCCCCTCGAGGTCGAACGCGCAGTTGCCCGCGCGGTCGATGGCGTCCCACGTCGCGGGCGAGTAGGGGTAGATCGACGGATCCCGCCGCCCGGAATTGCCGTTCGTGACGATGATGGGGGCGACGATGATGAACGGCAGGTCGCCGCGCGCCTTGACGAACCGGCGCGCGTTCTCCCGGAACTCTTTCTCGGCCGCCTCCACCACCACCACGACCGGCCATTTCTTTCCCGGCGCGAAGCCATGGGGCAGGGACAGGTAGTACTGCATCGGGTGGCGCGACGCCGTCTTCAGCGCCGGCTCGTCCCGCTCGGCGGCGCCGGCCGAGGCGGCGAACAGGCTCACGAGGGCGAGCGCGCGCAGCCTCACCGCGGCCTCGCCGCGTCGGCCGCCGCGCGCCGCACAGCCGCGGCGTCTTCGCCGTGGTCGGGATGCACCGCCACGCCCGCGCTGACCTCGAGGCGGAGGTCGATCCCCTCGCGGGCGAGGAAACGATGCCCGGCGATGAGCTGGGCCACGCGATCGGCGGTGCGCTGGGCGCCGGCCAGGTCGGTGCCGAGCAGCAGCACCGAGAACTCGTCGGGGCCGGTGCGCGCCACGACGTCGAGCTCGCGCACCGAGCGGAGGAGCAGGCGCGACGCCTCGGCGTGAAGGCGCGACAGCGCGACCGTCCCGTGCGTCTTGCCCGCCTCCTCCATGCCCGACAGGTGCAGCACCAGGAGCGCCGCCTCGCCCCCGCCGGTGCGCTTCCTGCGCTGGATCTCGTGGTCGAGCGCGCGCAGGAGGAAGCGCTCGTCGAACAGGTTCGTCGCCACGTCGATCCACTCCGCGCCGCCCTCGGGGTATCGCTGGACCGCCTCGAGCGCGAACGTCGCCTCGGCGCGGAGGAGCGCCAGGTCGCGCCCGAGGTCGCGGTCCTCCGGCCGCTCCTTTCGCGGCTTGGACAGGAACAGCGCGGCGGTGACCGCGGCGTCGCCGATCGGCGCGAGCGGGATGGCCAGGGTCTGTGCAGCCAGGCGCGCCGCCTTGCCCTTGGCCCGCGCGAACGGACCGCCCGACGGAAACGTGAGCACGCCCTCGGCCATGGGCAGCCCCGCGGCGAGCGCGGCCGGGTCCCATGCGGCCAGGAGATCGCGCAGCGCGTCCTCGGGGACGTCGCGCACCGCCAGGAGATCGTACCCGCCGGTGGGGACGGGCCCGGCGACGAGCACGCCGCCGTCGCACGGCACGCGGGCGAACGCGGCGGCGAGGAGCTCTCGGCCGATCGCGGAAGCGTCCGGCGCGCGCATGAGGCGCAGCGCCGCGTGGTAGAGCTCGACGTGGCGGCGCATCTCTGGCGAGCGCCCGAGCAGCGCGACCGTCTCGAGGCAGCGGACCACGCCCAGCGCCAGCGCGTCGCCCGATACCGGCGCGATGAGCGCCTCGAGCGCCCCCTCGCGGAGCGCGCGCTGCGGCCCTTCCGCCGCGGATCGCGACAGGATCACGAGCAGCGCGGCCGACGGGCTCACCCGCCGCACGTCGGCGTAGAGCTCGGCCACGGTGGGGCCGCCGGCGTGGATGCCGGAGATGAGCAGGGGGGCCCCCTTCTTGAGCGCGGACAGCGCATCGTCGAGGAGGGTCTCCGCCCGCACGCGAAACCCCCGCGCGACCAGGTAGTCGGTGTGGAGCTCGCGCGCGAAGTCGTCGGTTTCGAGAAGTACGAGGAGGGGCCCGCGCATGGGCCCGGCCATTTTGACCATGCCTCCCGCGCTGCGGTCAACAGTCGCTCAAGACTCTGATTTCCTTGACAGTCGGCGGGGCCGCATGGTACCCCGGGAGGACACCAACCTCTGTCCGGGGTGCCGCCCGAATGCCCAAGCATGTCCTATGCGCCGATGACAGCGTCACCATGCAAAAGGTGGTCGCGATCACGTTCGCGACCACCGAGTACCAGGTGACGCAGGCCCGGAGCGCCGATGAGGCGCTCGCCCTGGCCAGGAACCACAAGCCCGACCTGGTGCTTGCCGACGCCTCCATGCCCGGGCGATCGGGCTACGACCTGTGCCAGGTGATGAAGACGGACCCGGGGCTGCGGAACGTGCCGGTCGTGATCCTGTGCGGGAACTCGTCGCCGTACGACGACGTGCGCGGGCGGTTGGTCGGCGCGGACTCGTTTCTGGTCAAGCCGTGGGACACCACCACGTTCCTCGAGAAGGTGGCCGAGATCGTGACGCGGGCCGCGATGCAGGGCGCGGCGCAGCCGGGCCCGCGCGCGGCGTCGATGCCGCCGGCGCCCGCTCCGGCGCCGCCGGGACCGCACGTCGTGACCCGGCCGAGCAGCCTTCCGCCCGTGCCCGTCAAGCCGCCCGCCCAGCCGGTCCACCCCGCGACCGGGCCGCAGAACCCGACGATGATGGGGATGCCGCGGCCGATTCCGCCGGCCCCGCCGATCGTCGCCCACAAGCCGATCCCGTCGCCGCCCGCCGGGCTGCCCAAGCCGCCCGCCGGTCTCCCGCGCCCGCCGCTCATCCGCGGCGCGGTGACCGCGAGCGGCGGCGTCCGTCCCTCCGCGGCGATGCCGCGCGTGTCGAGCGCGCTGCCCGCGCAGCCCGCGCCGCCGTCGCCGACCGCGCCGCAGCCGGTGCCCGTGGTCGCGCCGCACCCGGCGCCGACTCCGCCCCCGCCCGTCGTCGCGCCGTCGCCCCCGCCGCCGGCCGCCGTCGCCCCGTTGCCGTCGCCCGCGTCGCCCTCGGCAACCGGCCCGCTGCCGCCGATGCGGCCGGCGCCCGCGCCGGCGCCGAGGCCGCCCATCGTCCGCTCGGCCACGATCATGGGCATGCCGGCGGTGAGCACGCCGCCCGCCGCGCCCGCGCATCCGCACGGAACGCCGCCGGCCGCACCCGCGCCGCCGCCCGTGACGCCGATCGCGCCGCGCGTCGAGCCCACGCCACCGGTCGCGGCCAAACCGGCGCCGGTGACCATCTCGCCGCCGGTCGTCGCGCCGCGGGCCATGCCCACGCCGCCGCCCGCCACGCCGCCGCCGCCGACGCCGCGCGCGGCGCCCCCGCACGTCGCGCAGGCGCCGGCGCCCGCCGAGGCGCGCGGCCCCGAGTACGAGGCGATCGCCAAGCTGAGCCGCGAGATCATCGAGCGCATCGCGTGGGAAGTAGTTCCCGAGCTGGCCGAAGCGCTGCTGCGCGAGAACCTGCACAAGCTGCAGAAGTAGTTGCGACCCCTCGTCGGCGGGTGCTATGCACCGAGTCTGCCCCATGACGCAGCTGCCCAAGGCCTATGACCCGCGCGAGGTCGAGCCCAAGTGGTACCGCATCTGGCTCGAGCACGATTACTTCCGCGCGGACGCCGCCGACTCCAAAACGCCGTACTCGATCTCCATCCCCCCGCCGAACGTAACCGGCTCGCTCCACATCGGGCATGCGCTCGGCTCGACGATCCAGGACATCCTCATCCGCTGGCGCCGCATGCGCGCGGCGAACGCGCTGTGGGTCCCCGGCACCGATCACGCCGGCATCTCCACGCAGATCATCGTCGAGCGGGTGATCCAGCGCGACGAGGGCAAGTCGCGCCACGACCTAGGCCGCGAGGAGTTCGTCCGCCGCGTGCGGGCGTGGAAGGAGCGGTACGGCCACCGCATCTCCGAGCAGGAGAAGGCGCTCGGCTTCTCGCTCGACTGGTCGCGCGATCGGTTCACCATGGACGAGGGCTACTCGCGCGCGGTGCGCGAGTGCTTCGTGCGCCTGCACGAGGAGGGCCTCATCTACAAGGCGCGCCGCCTCATCAACTGGTGCGCGAGCTGCCAGACGGCGCTCAGCGACCTCGAGGTGAGGGTCACCGACGAGCCCGGCACGCTGTGGAGCATCGCCTACCCGGTCGAGGGCTCGGACGAGAAGCTCGTCCTCGCGACCACGCGCCCGGAGACGATGCTCGGCGACACGGCCGTCGCGGTCCACCCCGAGGACGAGCGCTACCGGCACCTCATCGGCCGGCACGCGCTTCTGCCGCTCACGGATCGCAAGATCCCCATCATCGCCGACGCGATCCTCGTCGACCGCGAGTTCGGCACCGGCGTGGTCAAGGTGACGCCGGGGCACGACTTTCACGACTTCGAGACCGGGCTGCGGCACGATCTTCCGCAGATCTCCATCCTCGACCTCGACGGCCGCGTCATCGCCCCCGCGCCGGAGAAGTACCGCGGCCTCGACGTCGCCGCGGCGCGCCGGGCGGTGCTCGCCGACCTCGCCGCCGCCGGGCTGCTAGTCGGCGAGAAGGCGCACGTGATCCCGCTCGGCCGATGCACGCGCTCCAACACCGTGGTCGAGCCGCTCCTGTCGGTGCAGTGGTTCTGCAAGATGGGGGGGCTCGCCGAGCCGGCGGTCGCCGCCGTCGAGGACGGGCGGATCAAGCTCATCCCGGAGGGCTGGACCAAGACGTACATGCACTGGATGAAGAACATCCAGGACTGGTGCATCTCGCGCCAGCTGTGGTGGGGGCACCGCATCCCGGCGTGGACGAACCGGCGCACCGGCGAGCTGGTGGTGGCGCGCGACCCGCCGACGGGCGACGAGTGGGAGCAGGATCCCGACGTCCTCGACACGTGGTTCTCGTCGTGGATGTGGCCGTTCGCGACGCTCGGCTGGCCGGAGAAGACGCGCGACCTGGCGACGTTCTATCCCACCAACGTGCTGGTGACCGGCTTCGACA
Organism: Haliangiales bacterium; assembly: GCA_035259575.1. Classification (GTDB taxonomy): domain Bacteria; phylum Myxococcota_A; class Polyangia; order Haliangiales; family SHYZ01; genus DATFWE01. Next base: position 5,694 of record DATFWE010000284.1, on the reverse strand, counting down.
TCATCTTCTTCTGGGTGGCCCGCATGATCATGGCCGGCCTCCACTTCATGAAGAAGATCCCGTTCCGCACGGTGTACTTGACGCCGCTCATCGTCGACGAGAATGGCGACAAGATGTCCAAGAGCAAGGGGAACGGCATCGACCCGCTCGACGTCGTCCACGGCGCGACCCAGGACGACCTCGTGGCGCGCGCGCGCGAGCAAGGCGCGCCGGAGGCGGCGGTGGAGTTCATCGCCAAGAGCTTCCCGGAGGGCATCCCCGCGGCCGGCGCCGACGCGCTGCGCTTCACGATGGCCGCGCTGTCGGGGCAGGGGCGGACGATGCGCCTGTCGATCGCCCGCATCGAGGGCTACCGCCACTTCGCCAACAAGATCTGGAACGCGGCGCGCTTCGCGCTCATGAACCTCGAAGGGTTCGAACCCGATCGGTTCGCCGACACGCTGCGCGAGGGCAAGCCGGGGCTGTCGCTGCCGGATCGGTGGATCCTGGCGCGCCTGCAGCAAACAGTGAAGGACGTCGACGACGCGCTCGAGGCGTTCCGCTTCCACGACGCGGCGCACGCCCTGTACCGCTTCTTCTGGAGCGAGTTGTGCGACTGGTACATCGAGCTGGCCAAGCCGGCGCTGTACGAGCCGTCGCCGGAGGCGGCGGCGCGCCGGCGGGTCACCCAGGGGACGCTCGCCCACACGCTCGAGACCGCGCTGCGGCTGCTCCACCCGTTCATGCCGTTCATCACCGAGGAGATCTGGCAGCAGCTGCCCAAGCCGTCGGTCGCGCCGAGCTCGGTGATGATCACCGCGTTCCCCGGGACGGAGGAGCGCTTCTTCGACGCCGAGGCGGAGCGGCAGATGGGCCTGGTGATCGACGTTTCGGTGGCGGTGCGCGCGATCCGCGCCGAGTACCGCGTGCCGCCGTCGGAGACGGTGGAGCTGACGATCCGCGCCGACGGGGAACGGCGCGGCATCCTCGCCGGCCTCGCCGGCATGGTCGAGCGCGCGACGCGGGCGAAGGTCACAATGGTGCCCGCGCTGGCCGCCACCAAGAACGCCGCCAAGGCGGTGGTCGCCGGCGACGTGGAGCTCGTGGTCCCGCTCGCCGGCCTCATCGACGTCGCGGCCGAGAAGGCACGTCTCGACAAGGAGGTCCGCAAGGCGGACCGGGAAGGCGAGACCCTCACCAGGAAACTGGGCAACGCCGCGTTCGTGGAGCGGGCGCCGGCCGAGGTGGTCGAGCGCGAGCGCGGCCGCCTGGAAGAAGTGACGGCGCGCGCGGCGCGGCTGCGCAGCGCGCTGGCCGCGCTGGAGTAGGTGCAACCATGTCCGATCTCAAGATCGACCCCGCCCGTGCCGCGCTGCTCGTCATCGACGTGCAGCAGCGCCTGTTCGGCGTGACGCCGGAAGCCGACCGCAACGCGTGCGCCCGCAACATCCACATCCTGGCCGAGCTCGCGCGCCGGCTGCGGCTGCCGGTCGTCTGGTCCGAGCAGTATCCGCACGGGCTCGGGCCCACGATCCCCCCCGTCGCCGACGCGCTCGCGGGGCTGGCCCCGCACCGCGTGGAGAAGCTCGAGTTCTCGCTCGCGGCGGCGCCGGCGTGGGAGGCGATCGGGCGCGAGCTGGGGCGCGATCAGCTGGTGGTCGTCGGGATGGAGGCGCATGTGTGCGTCTATCAGACGGTGCGCGACCTGTGCGAGCGCGGGGCCACGGTGTTCGTCCCCGCCGACGCGGTGGTGTCGCGCACGCGCGAGAACCGGGACATCGGCCTGGCCCTCTGCGCCAAGGCGGGGGGGATCATCACGTCCACCGAGGTCATCGTGTTCGACGCGCTCGGCGCGGCCGGCACCGACGACTTCCGGGCGATGTCGAAGCTCGTGAAGTAGACTCGACGCGTGTTGTTCGAGCGCGACTTCCTGAAGCGGCAGATCCGCGCGCTGGCCCTGCTCGCCGGGCGGATCCTCGGAGCCAAGCGGCGGCCCGACGACACGATCCAGGAGCTCCGCCGCGCGGCGTCGGATGCGCTCGGGGTCGACGCCGACGTGCTCGGGCGCGTGGACGCCGCCACCGCCGCGTCCTTGCTGGTGGATCCCGAGCGCATCCAGGCCTACGCGTGGGTGCTCGCCGAGGAGGCCGACCTGCTCGCCGACGCCGCCGCGGCCGACGCGGCGCGTCGGCGGTCGCTGGCGCTGTTTCGCGAGGCATTTCGGCGGGCGAATCAGTAGCAGGCTGTTGAAAACAGCCTGCTACTGCGGGTGCGCAGCCGAAGGCGGCGCGCCCGCCTTGGGGGGCCCCGGCGGGCTTTGCCCGACGGGGGGTCGGAGCGAAGCGACGACCTGTTGATGAGGCCGGCCTCAATCGGCCCGCCCCGCGGCCGATCTCCGATTGTGGTGCCGCGCCCGCGACTGGTCAGCCCGATCCCCCTTCTGCCCGACGACGAGCCCTTGCGCGCGGAGCTCGACGCGCAGCTCACCCACGAGCTGTGCAAGCGCGGCCTCGGGTCCGCCGTCGCCCTGCTGCCGGCCGTATGGATGATGTGGGAGGTGGGCGGGAAGCAGGCCGCGACGCGCCCCGCGGTGGTCGCCGCCTTCGTCGCCCAGCTCGTGCTCGTGGCGCTGCGGTTCGCCTGGCTGGTGTTCCTGCGCGCGCGGGGGGCGTGGTCCTCGCCGCGCGCGTTCGTGGGCTACGCGGTCCTGAGCGCGCTCGTCGGGATCGCGAGCGGGGCCATCGTCGTGACGACGCTGCCCGCGCTCGATCCGTTGCAGCGATCGTGGCTCACCGTGTGCCTGATCGGCATCGACAGCATCGCGGTCGTCTCGATGGCGCCGAGCCCCATCGTCTATGCGGGCTACGCGTCGTGGAACCTGGGCGCGCTCCTGTGGGCCAGTCTCGTGCACCCCATCCCTGGCTTCTCCACCGTGTTCCCGGTGATGGTGGTGGTCTTCATCGCGGCCCTGGCGATGATGATGGCCTACGTCCATGCGTCGCTGCGCGCGCAGATGCTCCTCGGCCTCAAGCTGCAGGATGCGGCCCTGCGCGACCCCTTGACCGGACTGCGCAACCGGCGCGCGCTCCATGAGGCGATGACGCTGGAGATCGCCCGCATCGAACGGTCGCGCTCGCAGCCGGGCGTGCGCGAGGACGCGCCCCGCGGTCTGGCGTTCATCGTCGTCGACGTCGACCACTTCAAGCGCATCAACGACACGCACGGGCATGCGGCGGGGGATGCGGTCCTGGCCCAGCTCGCCGCGCTCCTCCTCGAGGCCACGCGCAAGGTCGACCTCGTCGCGCGCTGGGGCGGCGAGGAGTTCCTCGTGGTGGCGACCGACGTGGAGGAGGGCGGGTCGTTTCCCCTGCCGGAGCGCATCCGCGCGCGCGTCGAGGAGCGCCTGTTCGCGCTGCCCGGCGGCAAGACGGTGCACTGCACCTGCTCCATCGGCGTGGCGCCGTATCCGCCCGCGGGCGCCGACGTCGGCCCCGGCGGCAGCTGGGCCCACGCCCTGTTCGAGGCCGACCGCGCGCTGTACGTGGCCAAGGCCCAGGGACGCAACCGGGTCGTTCACGTTGCCGACATCGCGTCGATCGACCTGGCCCCGCCCTGCCAGCGCATCGCCTGACGCAAACCTCGCGCTTCCGCTATCCTTTCCGAGGAGGTTGCCATGCGTGGATGCCAGGTCGTATGGGCGGCGCTGCTCGCGGCATGCGGCGGGTCCCTGCACAACTTGGCCTTCCCGGAGCAGCACGCCAAGCTGTCGAACGGCATGACGGTGATCGTGCTCCCCGATCCGACGACGCAGCTCGTCGAGGTCGACGTGCGCTACCAGGTGGGCTCGCGCGAGGACCCGCCCGGCAAGGCCGGGCTCGCCCACCTCGTCGAGCACCTCATGTTCCAGCAGCGCCAGGCCGGTCCCGACAAGCCGCCGATCGGCGCGCTCCTGCGCCAGCTCGCGCTCTATTACAACGCGTTCACCAACTGGGACAGCACCCATTACCAGACGCTCGCCTCCGCGGGGCGCGCCGAGGACCTCGTCGCGCTCGAGGTCGCGCGCCTCGAGACGGGGTGCCAGACGATCGACGCCGACACGTTCGCGCGCGAGCGCGAGGTCGTGCGCAACGAGATCCGCACGCGCTACGGCACGGCCGAGGCCCAGGTCGAGTACGTCCTCCTCGACGCGCTTTACCCCGCGCGCCATCCCTACCGCCAGGCGGTGGGCGGCGACGACGAGCAGGTCGCGGGCATCACGCTCGACGACGTGTGCCGGTTCGTGCGCGAGTACTACGTGCCCGAGCGGGCGACGTTCCTCATCGCCGGCGGGATCACCGAGGAGCGCGGCCAGGCGCTCATCACGTCCACACTCGGGCCGGTGCCGCCGCGCGCCGGCCAGCCGCGCGCCGAGGTGCCGCCGGTCCGCCTGGAGCCGGCCACCGTCGAGCGCGAGATGGACGTGGAGGAGACGTCGGTGTTCGCCGCCTGGGCGCTGCCGCCGATGTACACGCCCGAGTGGGACGCGGCGTCGGCGTACATCGGCGAGCTGGCAGGTCGGACGGCCGGCTTCGGCAACATCTACGAGTTCGCCACCGACGTGGGCGTGCAGGTGATCGGCGGGGCGCTGGCGCCGATGCTGGTGGTCCAAGTGTCGGTGGCCGAGCCCGGCCAGGTCGACGAGGCCAAGGCCGCGCTCCGGCGCGCCGCGGCCGGCCTGCGCAGCCGGCCGAGCGCGACCGCCGACGACCGCGAGCGCCGCGCCGCCCACGCCCTGTTCCCGCTCGAGGCGCTGCCGGCGCGGGCGCAGATCTTCGCCGAGTACGCGCAGTTCCGCGGCCACCGCCATACCCTCGCCGACGAGATCGAGCGGGTCAAGGGGCTCGACGGCGGCTTCGTGAGCGACGTCGGCCGCCGGTTCCTCGACCCCGACAAGGCGCGCTACCTCGTCGTCCGCCCGAAGAAGGATGCGCCGGCGCGCCTGCGCCGCGCGTCGCTGAAGTACGCCACCGGCGGGAATCAGCCCGACGAGCTCGCGGTGGATCGGAGCGAGGCCGCCCGGGCGGTCGACGTGCCGGCGCGCGCCACGCCGCTCGCCTCCGCCAAGGCGTTCGTCATGCACAACGGCATGCACGTGATCCTCGTGCCGGCGTGGGGCCGGCTGCCGGTGGTGACGATCGCCCTGAGCTTCCGCGTGGGCTCGGCGGGGGAGCCGGCCGACAAGCTCGGGTTGGCCGCCGCCGCGGCCGAGCACCTGTCGGGTCCGAACGACGGGATGGTCGTCTTGGCCGGGGTGGGGGCGGAGCTGGGAAGACGCGCGGATGCCGAGGCCACGACGTTCTACGTGCGCGGCATGTCCCAGTACCTGGAGCGGCTCCTGCAGGGCCTCGAGCGCTGCGTGTCGGGAGGCATGTACGCGCAAGACGAGCTGGAGGCGTGGGCGCGCCGGCGCGGCCACATGCTCGCCCGCCCCAGCGTGCGCGCCGAGAGGAGGTTCGAGCGGGCGTGGCGCGAGGCGCTGTTTGGACCCGGTCACCCCTACGCCCGCGACGGCGACCCGACCAAGGACAGCCTCGGCGAGATTGGGCACGATGCGCTGCTGGCGTGGAAGGCCCAGACCTACGTCGCCCGCAACGCCACGCTCATCGTCGTGGGCGACTTCGATGCCTTCGACGGCGCGGCGGCGGTCCGCAAACGCTTCGGCGACTGGCGGGAGGG
>DATFWE010000283.1:0-9752 GCA_035259575.1 Haliangiales bacterium | reverse complement strand
CGGGAACCGCCGGCACCCGCGTGTACTGGTTGATCCAGTTCGTCTCCCACGTCTTGCCGCCGTCGTCGGAAAATGCCTGCTCCGAGCGCGCCGAATCGGGCGAGATCGACACGAAGGTGAACCGCACCCAGATCATGCGGCCCGCGTATGGCTCCTGATCGGTGAACTCCCCGCGGCCGTCGGCAAACTCGCCCACCATCGGCACCGACGCCACGCCCCCGTCCGGGGTCGCAAAGTAGAGCCGCCACTGGCGCCCGCGCGGATCGTACAGGCGCAGCGAGATCAGGCTGAGGTGACCGTTCGGGCCGTCGGAATCGAACTCGGCCAGGTTCGCCCGGCCGTCCCACACCTTGCGCACGACGGTGTAGCCGTCCATCTCGCTCCATGTCGTCGACCCGGTGAGCGGGCGCGACAGGCGCGAGGTGTGTGTTTTCCAGACGCCGACGTCGAAGTCGAAGTCGTGCTGGCCGTCGTGGGCCGGCCGGACGGGCTCGGCCGTCGCCGCGGCCGACGGGACGACTGCAGCACAGAAGAAGAGCGCCGCGAGGGCGCAACCGATCCGTCTTTTCATAACCTTGCATGCTGCCGATCGCGGGCCGGCGCCGCCATGTGCCGAAAGGCACGTTCGCGAAAATCATGACTTCCGGCACATGCCGGGCGCGACGCCATGGTCTACGCTGAAGGACCGGTGGCGATCGCACGCACGATGCAGTGGGTCGGATATGCGCTTTACGCCATCGCCGGCCTGGAGCCGGTGATCGACAGCCGGCACTCCGCGTCGCCGGCGTGGATTGTCGCCTACGCCGTGTTCGGGCTCGCCTTCCACGTCGGGGCCAGCGCGCCCGCCGACGTCTCGGGCCGGCGGCGCCGGGCGATCGCGCTTTTGGTCACGACGGCGGCGATGCTGGTGATGGCGGCGCTCCGGCCTTGCACCTACGGCGCGCTCACCCTGGTGGTCGTCGCGTCGCAGGCGGCGCTCATCGTTCCACCGCGGGCGGCGGCCGCGTGGGTCGTCGCGCAGACGGCCGTCGTCAGCGCGTGCCTTGTGCCGAACTTCGGCTGGCTACTCGGCCTCGCCGAGATCATCGCCCTCGTGGGGTTCCAGGGCTTCGCCGTCGCCGCCATCGTCGCGGCGCGCCGCGAGGCCCAGGCGCGCGCCGCGCTGGCCGCCGCCCAGTGCCTCCTCGAGGAGGCGACCCGCGCCGAGGAGCGGACCCGCATCGCCCGCGATCTCCACGACGTCCTCGGCCACGACCTCACTGCGCTCGGCCTCCAGCTCGAGATCGCCTCCCACGTCGACGATGAGGCGGCGCGCGCGCGCACCGTCAAGGCCCGCGAGCTCACCTCGCGCCTCCTCCGCGACGTCCGCGCCGTCGTCGCCGCGCTGCGCCCCGACCGTCTGCCCGGGCTGGCGGCGGCGATCCGGGCGATGCTCGTCGACGTCCCTGGGCTGGCGATCCACCTCGACGCTCCGGAGACGCTCGGCGTGGACGAACCCGAGCGGGCCGACTGCATCGTCCGCTGCGCGCAGGAGATCGTGACCAACGCGCGCCGGCACGCCGTCGAGGCCGAGAACCTGTGGATCCGCATCCGCCGCGACGGCGGCGCCATCGTCGTCGAGGCCCACGACGACGGCAAGGGCGCGTACGACGTCAAAGGCGGCCACGGCCTGCGCGGCATGCGCTCGCGGCTCGAGGAGCTGGGCGGCCGGCTGGAGGTCCGCGCCGAGCCCGGGCGGCCGTTCGCCGTGACCGCGTGGCTTCCGGTCCGGGGTCAGCCGTGATCCGCGTCGTCCTCGCCGAGGATCACACGCTGGTCCGCGAGGGAATCCGCACCCTCCTCGGGCTCGTCGACGACATCGAGGTCGTCGGCGAGGCCACGGACGGCGAGGAGGCGATGCGGCTGGCGGCGGCGGCCCGGCCCGACGTGCTCCTCCTCGACATGCGGATGCCGAAGGCCGACGGGCTGCGCGTCGTCACCGAGCTCGCGGCGCAGGGACGGCTGCCGGCGACGCTCGTCCTCACCACCTTCGACGACGAAGAGGCGGCGTTGGCGATCATCATCGCCGGCGCGCGCGGGTTCCTCCTCAAGGACGTGACGCTCGAGCGGCTCGTCGACGCGGTGCGCGCGGTGGCGGCGGGCGGCACCGTGCTCCGTCCCGGCCTGTCGGAGCGCGCAGAGAAGACCCGGCGCGCGGCCGCCGCGGCGTCGCCGCCGTCTCCGGACCCGGCCGAGATGTCGACCCGCGAGCGCGAGGTTCTCCGGCTCGTTGCCGCCGGCTACTCCAACCGCGAGATCGCGCGCGCGCTGTTCATCGCGGAGGGCACGGTGAAGAACCACGTGTCGAACATCCTCGCCAAGCTCGGCGTCAGGGACCGGACGCGCGCCGTCCTGAAGGCCCTCGAGCGCGGCTACGTGTAAGCGCCGAGCTGGCGCATGCGAACGTGGAGGCTGGAAGGGACAACGGCTTGCCCGTATCCGTCCTGGTGCGGATGGTGTTGATACAGAGGATGTCTTTGTCCATGGGTGTCGCCTACAAACGCTCCTCGAGGAACCGGACCACACGCGCCAGGTAGGCGATGCGGTTCTCGCGCCGGACCACGCCGTGCCCCTCGTTGTCGAGGAGCATGTACTCGACCGGGATCTTGCGCTCGCGCAGCGCCTGCACCATCCGGTCGGCCTGCTCGCGCGGTGTCACCGGGTCATGCACGCCCTGGTAGATGAAGACCGGCGCGACGATCTTGGTCATGTCCTTGAGCGGGCTCCACTCCTCGAGCAACGCGTTGTCTCGCCCCAGGGCGCCGAACTCGGTCTCGTCGTACGCACGGATGGTCTGATCCTCGAGCTCTTCCATCGTCTTGAGGTCGCTCATCCCCGAGTTGTCGACGCCCGCCTGCCAGATGCCCGGCTGGCGCGTGAGCGCGAGCAGGGTCATGTAGCCGCCATAGCTCGTACCCATGATGACGAGCCTGCCGTCGCACCACGGTTGGGCGCGCGCCCAGGCGTTGACCGTCTCGATGTCCTTGAGCGCGTTGCCGCGCTTCTCGCGATCGTCCGCCTTCTCGTAGGCGAGGCCGAAGCCCGTCGAGCCGCGGATGTTCGGCTGGACCACGGCGAAGCCCATGCTGCTGAGGACGCGCACCTCGGCGTTGAACGAGAGGTACGCGCTCCCCGACGGGCCGCCGTGAACCAGGACGACCGTGGGCAGCTTGGCGGCGGCGCCTCCGGGCAGGTACAGGTTCGTCGGGATGGTCAGCCCGTCGAAGGCGGGCACCGACACGATCGAGGATGCGAGGCGGGGGCCGTCGGCGATCCCGGGACGCGGCTCGGAGCGCAGCGGCGTGACCTCGCCGGTCCGCGCGCCGACGGCATGAATGTCGGTCGGCGCGTCCGGCCTGGACAGCGTCAGGCCGAAGCTTTCGCCGTCGGCTCGAAAGGGGCCGAGGCCGGCCGCGACATGTCCGGTCGCGACGGTCTTGTGCAAGCGCAGGGTCCGAGCATCCAGGATGCGGACCTCCGAATGGTTGCCCGCGTCGACGGCGATGGCAACCCAGTCTCCCGTCGGGGACACCTCGGGATCGATCGTGCCGGTCGGGATGGCGGTCTCCTCGTAGCGCGCGGCGGCGCGGCCGGTCTCGCGATCGAGGGCCAGGAGCGTGGCCGGGCGGCCCTCCTCGGCGGCGGCGACGAAGACGCGGCGGCCGTCGGCGGAATAGGCGGCGCCGGACACGTGCAGGCTGGTGCCCTCGGCGGGGAACAGCCGCGTCGCCTTGCCGGTGGCGACCGCGATCTCGTAGAGGACCTGGTCGTTCTGGGCGCGGAACTGGGCGAACAGGATATGCCGGCCGTCGGGCGTGAGCCCCACCACGTACCCGGAGCGCGGATCGCGGTACACCTCTTTGGGCGGTGAGCCGTCGGCGCGCTGCACGAACACGCGCGCCGTGCGGTCCGTGACCGCGTTTGCGCTGTAGCTGAACAGGCCGGGCACGCGTCTGGCCACGGTCGGCACGTGTCGGTGGAGACTCTCGCCGGGGGTGAGGTCGGTGGGCGGTCCGCCGCCGTCGAGATCCACGCGGAAGATGCGGAAGTTCCCGTCCGACTTCACGTCGCTCGTGAACAGGATCGACCGCTCGTCGGGCAAGACGCGGACGGCGCCCACGCGCTCGTCCGGCGTGGGCAGCTTGCGCGGCGGTGTCGTGGGCTGACGGGTATCGGCCACGTACAGCGCCGGCAGGCCATCGCGGTTGGATACGTAGACCACACGTCCGTCGCGCAAGAGCTGCGGCGCGGAGTTGGTGAACGCATCGAGGATGGGCGCCACCTTGGCGGCGATCGCGCGGTCGCGTTCGTCCTGTGCAGGCGTGAGCACCGTCGGAGCGCTGTCCGCCACGGCCGGGCGCGGCGCGGCCGGAACGGGCGCCGGCGCGGGCGGGCTCTTCGCCGCCGGCGGCGGCGCCGCGCAGGCGATCGCGAGCATGCAGCCGATGGCAGGTGGGCGCATGCGGGTAGGTTAGCTCAGCGCGAGCTTCGTCAATCAGGGCGGACCATCACCGTCGCCGGGCGAACGCCGCCACGATGGCCAGCAGGATGCCCACGGTCGTGATGTCGCCGCCCCCGCCCATGGAGCAACCCTTGTCGCACGTGTTGACCGCCCACGCGGGGTCGAAGCCTGCCAGCGTGGCCCCACAATCGGTCGACGTCACCGCCGCGATGAACTGAGCCGACGTGAGCGGGGGTTTGGAAAGCGGGCCCTCGTCCGGGTTCCTGCAGATGTACGTGTCGCCCGCGCCGAAGGCGACCCCGGACAAGCCGCCGAACGTGCCGCCATCGGGTGAGCCCTTCGCGTCCCGCACGGGCAGGAGCACGCGTGCGCCCACGACGAAGTCGCCCTGCACGAGGCCCAGGGCGACCTCCTCACCGACCTGGTAGCCGCGCCCGTCCCCATGAACGGCGTCGACCCGCGCCGCCCGGTCGCTCGCGACGCGGAGCACGGTCGCGTCCAGCACACCCGCCGCGGGGACGGGATAGAACACGCTGGAGAAGCCTTCCCCGCATACGCACGTCGACCGGACCGCGCAGTAGGCGGGCTGGATCGCGGCCGCCTCCTCGACGGTAAGGCCCGCGGCCGCCAGCCAGGCCAGGAGGCGCGGCTCGTCCCCCAGCTCGCGCACCCAGGCGTTGTTGCGCTCGCGCGCGATGCGCCGCACGAGCTCGCCCTCGCCGCCGAGCTCGAGGAGATGGGCCATCGCGCAACGGGTGCCGTCGGCGTCGATGAAATACGGCGCGGCGTGGGTGAAGTCACGGTTCTCCGGGAAGCGGCCGGCGGCGCGGTAGCGCGCCAGCTCGTCGAGGAGCAACGCGCGCACGAGCCGCCGGAGCGGATCCAGGGACAACGCGTCGCGTCGGCGGGCGCCGCTCTCGGCGCGCGCGATGTGGGCGGCGACGCGATGGCGCTCGACCGCCGAGGCGATGCTGGCGAGCTGCATGGGGTCGACGATACGTCGTTCGCGGGCTCGGCGGCGCGCGATCGTGCGCGCGGTGTGACCGACTCGGCAATCGTCGGCCAGACCGCGGCTACGCGGGGCGTCCTGGCGTCGGGGCAGGCGCTGCTGGGGCTGGCGGCGCCGCAGGAAATGTGACGCGGAACGCGACGCTGCCGTCGCCGCGGTTCTCCGCCGTGATGTCGAGGTCGAGCGCGGCCGCGAGCCCGCGCGCCAGCGCCAGGCCGAGGCCGTGGTGCTCGCCGCCCGCGCGCGCCGGGTCGCCGCGGACGAAGCGGTCGAACACGCGCGGCAGGAGGTCGTCGGGGATGGGCGGCCCGGTGTCGACCACCTCGACCAGCGTCCCCGCGCCGTCGCGGACGGCGATCGCGCCCCCCTCGGCGGTGTAGGCCACCGCGTTGGCGAGGAGGTTCTCGACGACGATGGCCAGCTTCTCCGGGTCGGTGTCCGCGGCCGCGCCGGCGGGGAGCTCGTTGGCGAAGGTGAGCCCGCGCCGGCGGGCCTCGCCCTGGTGCGGCCGGAAACAGTCGTCGACGAGGGGGCGGAGCTCGACGCGCCGGCGGCGGACGTCGATGCGGCCGTCGTCGACCCGCGCCAGGGTCAGCAGGCTCTCGGCTAGCGCCTGCATCTTGGCGACGACGCCCTGGGCCTCGGCGAGGGCCGCGCGGATCTCCCCGGGGGACCGCTCGCGCGCGGCGGTGACCTCGAGGAGCGTGCGCAGCGCCGCGAGCGGGGTGCGCAGCTCGTGGCTCACGTCGGCGGTGAAGCGTCGCTCGCGCGCGAACGAGTCGCCCAGGCGCGCGAGGAGGGCGTTCAGCGTATCGACCATCGGGCGGAGCTCGGCGGGCACGTCGCCGGCCGCGAGGGGGCGGCCGAGCCCGGTCGCGTCGATCGCCTCGATCTCCTCGGCGAGTCGGCGGGCGGGACGCAGCCCGCGCCGGACGGCGAAGAGGACCGCGCCCGTCGCCCCGAGGAGAGCCAGCGCGCCCAGCCCGAGGAGCCACGAGCGCACGCGGGCGAGCGTGGCGTCGACGTCGTCGGTCCCGGCGGCGACGACGACGGTGACCGGGGCGGGCCCGCCCGGCGCGGGGGCCTCGCCCGGCCGCGGCGGCCGGTCGATCCCCAGCGCGCGGCCCGGCCGTCCGTCGGGGAGCGTCGCCGCGGCGAGCCCCGACCTGCGCGCGAGGTCGCCCGATCCCAGCGAGGGGGAGCGGGCGATGACCCGGCCGTCGTGGTGCCAGATCTCGAAGTACGCGGCGCGCGGTCCGGCCTCGAACTCGGGCATGGGCGCGTACTCGAAGTCTGGGGGCGAGTCCTCGACCATGCCGGCCAGCGCGGCGGCCTCGCTGGCGAGCTTCTCGTCGAGCTCGCGCACGAGCGCGGACCGGAACGCCGTGTAGAGGACGACGGAGAACGCGCCCAGGACGACGGCGAGGGCGGCGAACGTGGCCGCGGTGACGCGCGCGTGCAGGCTCATTGTCGCACCGCTCGCTCGCGACGGCTCGGGGCGCCAAGTCGCTCGGCTGCGCCTCGCTCCAGGGGCGCCTCCGTCCTCGCCGTCGCTCGCTCGCTCATGAGGACACATCCAGCGAGTAGCCGAGCCCGCGATGGGTGCGCAGGAGCTTGCGCGGGTGGCCGTCGTCGACCTTGCGGCGCAGGTAGCCGATGTACACGTCGATGACGTTGCTCGACGGTTCGGCGGCGAAGTCGTAGACGTGCTCCCAGATCTCGGCGCGCGTCACGATCTGCCCCCGCCGGTGGGCGAGGTACTCGAGCAGGGCGAACTCGCGCGCCGACAGCGTCACCGCGCGCCCGGCGCGGCGGACGCATCGCGCGGCGACGTCCACCTCGAGGTCGGCGACCCGGATCACCGCGTCGGGCGCTCGGTAGCGGCGGCGGATGAGCGCGCGCAGGCGCGCCAGGAGCTCGGCGAAGGCGAACGGCTTGACCAGGTAGTCGTCGGCGCCGAGGTCGAGCCCGGCGACGCGGTCCGCCACGCCGTCGCGCGCCGTCAGGATGAGCACGGGGATGTGCGAGCCGTCGCGCCGCAGGCGGGCGAGGAGGGACAGCCCGTCGAGCTTCGGCACCATGAGGTCGAGGACGATGGCGTCGTACCCGCCAGCCTGCGCGCGCGCGAGCCCGTCCTCGCCGTCGCCCGCGGCGTCGACCGCGTAGCCGGCCTCGCGCATCCCCTGCGCCACCGACCGAGCGAGGGGCTCGTAATCCTCGATGAGCAGGACTCTCATCTGGGTCTCATCTTGGCACGCTAAGCCTCCTCCATGCACATGCGGTGGACGGCGCTCGCCGTCACGGTGGTCGCGGCGGGCCCCGCCCGGGGCGACGAGACGCGACCGATCACGTTCGCCGAGGCCCGCGCCGCCGCCGAGCGGCTCGCGCCCGACGTGCTCCAGGCGGAGCGGCGCGAGGGCGTCGCCGAGGCCGATGTCCGGGTCGCCGGCACCTGGCCTAACCCGACGCTGACGGTGGAGAGCGCCACGATCACCGCCCACCTCATCACGGCGGTGAGCGTGCCGCTGCCCATCTTCGGCCAGGTGTCGACGCAGGAGGACGCGTCGCGCGCGGCGCTGCGGGTGGCGCGGCTCGACACGGCGGCGTCGCGCAACGACGCGCGCTGGGCGGCGACGGTGGCGTGGATCGACCTGCGCGAAGCGGGCGAACGGGCGCGCGTCCTCGCCGACGCCGCCGCCGACGCCGCGCGAACCGCCGAGGTCGCCGGGCGACGCTTCGACGCCGGGTCGGCGCCGCGGATCGACGTGGTGCGCGCCGCCGCCGATCGCGCCCGCGCCCGCTCCGAGGCGGACTCGGCGGACGCGGCGGTGCGCGCGGCCGCCGCCCGCCTGGCCGCGTTCCTTGGCGAGCCCGCGGGGACGGCGCTGCGCGGCGCGGGGGCGCCCGACTACCCGCGCGATCTGCCGGCGCGGCCGGCGCTCGCGGCCGGCGTCGACGAGCACCCGGCGATCCGCCGCGACCGCGCCGCCGTCGACGCCGCCGAGGCGCGCGTCCGCGCCGAGCGGCGCCAGCGCATCCCCGTCGTCGCGGCGCAGGTGTCGGTGAGCGCCTTCGACCCCACCCAGCCCGGGACCGACGTGGTGTTCGGGGTGTCGCTCGAGGTGCCCCTGTTCAACTTCCGCGGCGGCGCGGTGGCGCGCGCCCGCGCCGACGAGGCGCTGGCCCGCACGACCGTCGACGCCGAAAGGCGGCGGCTTGCGTCCCAGCTCGACGACGCGATCGAGCGCGCCGGCGGCGCCGCGGCGCGCATGCGGGCGCTCGCGGAGGAGGTCGTCCCGGGCATGACCGAGGCCCGCCGCATGACCGAGGACGCCTACCGCGACGGGCGCGTCGACCTCACCCGCCTGCTCGAGGCGCAGCGGGCGCTGAACGACGCCCGCGCCGCACTGGTCGAGGCCGAGGCGGTGTGGGCGCGCGCCGTGGCCGACGTCGAGCGCGCCGCGGGGGGCCGATATGCGCGCTAAGGAGGCGCTGCTGCTCGTCGCGCTCGCCGCGTGCCGCAAGGAGGCCGAGGGCGAGCCCGCCCCGGCGAAGAAGAAGGTCCGCTGCGAGGCCGTCGTCACGAGCGAAGTCGCCGACACCATCGAGCTCGCCGGCACGATCGCGCCCCTGCCCGACCGCGACGCGCTCGTCGCGCCGCAGGTGGGCGGACGCGTGCTGCAGGTCCTCGTGCGCGAGGGCGACGCGACGACCGAGGGACAGACGGTGGCGCGCATCGACGCCGCGCTCCTCGGCGACCAGGCCAAGGAAGCGGAGGCGGCGCTCGCCCGCGCGCGCGCCGAGCGGCAGAACGCCGAGGCCACGCTCGCGCGCGCCCAGCGCGTGTTCGAGCACGGGATCGCCGCCCGCCAGGAGGTCGACGACGCGACCACGCGGGCCGCGTCCGCGCGCGCGGCCGAGGCCGAGGCGGACGCCGTCGCCCAGCGGGCCCGGCGGCAGGTGGAGCGCGCGACGGTGCGCAGCCCGCTCGCCGGCGTCGTCATCAAGGTGTTCCGGCGCCCGGGCGAGCTCGTCGACGGCACCCCCGCCACGCCGGTGGTGGAGGTCGCCGACCCGAGTAAGCTCGAGCTCCTGGCCCACGCGTCCGCCGCCGATCTGGTGCGCCTCGCCGCCGGCCAGCCGGCGACCGTGACCGTGGCCGCCCTGCCCGGCACCACCTGGGCCGGCTCGGTGGCGGTGGTGTCGCCGGCGGTGGATCGCGCGACCGGCCTCGGCACCGTC
>DATFWE010000282.1:0-9508 GCA_035259575.1 Haliangiales bacterium | reverse complement strand
CTCGCCCGGGGTCGGCGCTCCACCTCGCTCGGCTGCGCCTCGCTCGAAGTCGCGCGCTTCCTCCCCCGGGCTCGCTCCCTTGGCGGCTGCGCCTCGCTCCAGGGGCGCCTCGATCCTCGGCGTCGCTCGCTCGTTCATCGTCGCACCGCTCGCCCGCTCATGGCTTCCTCCCCACGAACAGGCAGGCGACGCCGAGCGTGAGCGGCCGCACGGTCTCGACGCGCAGGCCGCCCGCCGCCATCAGCGCGGCGAAGCTCTCCGGCGGGGGGAACGCCGCGATCGACCGCTGCAGGTAGCGATACTCGGCGGCGCCCGACAGGAGCGCGCCGAGGAACGGCACCACGCGGTGGACGTGCAGGCGGGCCAGCGGGTTCCTCGGCTCGTTGAGCTCGAGGATCACGGCGCGCCCGCCGGGGCGGAGCACGCGCGCCATCTCGGCGAGGGCGAGCGGCCGGTCGGGGACGTTGCGGATGCCGAACGCGACGATCGCCCCGTCGAACGTGGCGTCGGGGAAGGGCAGCTTCTGCGCGTCGCCCGGGAGGAGCGTCATTTTGCCGGAGGCGCCGGCGGCGCGCGCCTTGGCGGCGCCGACGGCGAGCATGCGGTGCGACGGGTCGAGGCCGACGACGGTCGCGTCGGGCTGGCGGCGGAGGATCGCCAGCGCCACGTCGGCCGTGCCGGTCGCGACGTCGAGGAAGCGCTCGTCCGGGCGCGGGTCGAGCGCGGCGACGGCGCGCCGCCGCCAGCGCCGGTCCAGCCCGACGGACAGGATGTGGTTGAGCAGATCGTAGCGGCGGGCGATGCGGTCGAACATCGCGCCCGAGCCGGGGGAGACCATTGACTTCATCGTTGCACCGCTCTCTCGCGACGCCTCGGGGCGCCAGGTCGCTTCGGCGGCGCCTCGCTCCAGGGGCGCCTCGTTCCTCGGCGTCGCTCGCTCGCTCTCATTCAATCTCCTTCTTCCGCTCGTGCAGCTTCATGTGGCCGCGCTGGATCCCCTCGCCGGCGAGCGCGCGCAGCGCCGCGAGGTTCGACGCGAGGCCGACCGCGCCCATCACCACCGCCAGCTCGCGCGCGCCGGTGACGCCAAGGAGATCGAACGCGGCGCGCACGCCCGGGTGGGCGCGCGTGGACCCGCCGGCGGTCGCCGCGGCGAGCGGCATCTCCAGCGTCCCGTCCACGCCGCCGGCCACGCGCCGCCACGTCGCGAGCGGCCGGTAGCGGCCGGACAGCGCGGCGAACGCGTGCGCGCCCGCCTCGAGCGCCCGCCAGTCCTGCCCCAGCGCCAGCGCGACCGCGTCGACGCCGTTCATGACGCCCTTGTTGTGGGTGGCGGCGCGGTAGACGTCGACCTCGGCGAACCGGCTGGCACGGGCGATGCCGGCGCTGAGCTCGGCGCCGCCGACGGCGTCGTCGGGGGCGTGGGCGCGCACGCGCACCATGCGCCGGACGGGCAGGTTGGACAGGATGCGCAGGCCGATGCGCCCGCCCAGCGCCGCCTGGATCGCCGCGGCCGCGCCCTCGGCCACCGCGTCGACGACGTTCGCGCCCATCGCGTCGCCCACGTCGACGTACAGGTGGACGACGACGATGCCGTCCTCGAGCGCGCGCGTCTCCAGGTCGCGGCAGCCGCCGCCGCGCGCGAGCATCCCGGGGATCGCGGCGTCGCCGGCGGCGAGGATCTCGGCGCGCCGCGCGGCCACGCGGGCGGCGGCGCCGGCGGGGTCGGGGACCTCGTCGAGCTGCACCTGCGCGGTCATGATCGGCGCGGTCGCCTCGCCGACAAAACCGCCGGCGGCGCGCACCATGCGCGCGGCGTTCGACGCCGCGGCGACGACCGACGGCTCCTCCACCGACATGGGGACGAGCAGGTCGCGGCCGTTGACGAGGAAGTTGAGCCCGACCGACAGCGGCAGGCCGTGGCAGGCGACGACGTTCTCGCTCATGCGATCGGCGACGGCGGGGTCGAGGCCGCCGCCGCGCTCGAGGTGCGCCCTCGTCTCGGCGGTGAGCGCGCGCGCGGCCGCGAGCCGGTCGCGGCGCGTGGCGAGCGGGTCCTTGTAGAAGCCGGGGATGCGGCTGGTGTCAGCCATGGGCGACCTCCAGGAACGCGGGGAGGGCGGCCGGCGGCAGCGCCTGCGGACCGTCGGACAGCGCCTCGCCGGGGCGTTCGTGGATCTCGACGAGGAGGCCGGCGGCGCCGGCGGCGAGCGCGGCGCGACCGAGGGGCACGACGAGGTCGCGGCGGCCCGCCGCGTGCGACGGGTCGCACACCACGGGCAGGCGGTGGACGTGCGCGAGGAGGGCCACGGCGCCGAGGTCGAGGAGGTTTCGCGTCGACGGGTCGAAGCCGCGGATGCCGCGCTCGCAGAACACGACCGACGGCGCGCCGTGGTGGAGGCAATGCTCGGCGGCGAGGAGCCACTCCTCGATGGTCGCGGCCATGCCGCGCTTGAGGAGGAGCGGCTTGCCCGCGCGGGCGGCGGCGCGCAGCAGGGCGAAGTTCTGCATGTTGCGCGAGCCGATCTGGATCAGGTCGGCCGCCGCGGCGACGGCGGGGACGTCGGCCTCGGACAGGACCTCGGTCACGACGCGCAGGCCGACGGCGTCGGCGGCGCGGCGGAGCCAGGCCAGCGCCTCGGCGCCGTGCCCGGAGAAGGCGTAGGGCGAGGTGCGCGGCTTGAACGCGCCCCCGCGCAGGAACTTCGCCCCCGCGCGCGCCGCGGCGCGGGCCGTGGCCGCGATCTGCTCCTCGGACTCGACCGCGCAGGGGCCGGCGAGGAGGACGGGCGGGGCGCCGCCGCCGAAGGGCACGCCGGCGACGTCGATGCGGGGCGGGTGCGCGTCGACGCGAGGGTGCTCCGACGGCGGCGCGGCCACCGCGACGACGCCGGGGACGTCGCCGAGCGACGCCGGCGCCACCGCGGCGGAGTGGGGGAGGACCAAGAGCTGCGCTCCGTCGGTGGCCTTGACCCACAGGCCGCGCCGCACGAGCTCGCGCACGACCGCCTTGGCGTCGGCGCCGGGGGCGAGGGTGAGGATGTAGTTGCCCGCGGTCATCGGTCCCTCGCGATCGCCGCCTCGGCGACGGTGACGAGGCAGTCGCGCGCCCGGCTGGGCGGAAGCGCCGCCAGGCACCCCGTCGCCTCTGCGACGTGCGCCCGCGCCAGCGCGGCGCAGGCCTCGATGCCGCCGGCGCGGACGACGCCCTCGAGGATCTCGGCGGGCGGCGCGCCCCGGTCGAGCGCGTCCTGCAGCTCCGGCTCGCGCTCGACGGCGACGATGAGGGGAAACGTCATCTTGCCCTCGCCGAGGTCGGCGAACAGCCGTTTGCCCAGCGCCTCCGCCGAGCCGGTGAGGTCGAGGAGGTCGTCGACGGCCTGGAACGCCACGCCCAGGTGGTGGCCGTAGCTCTCGAGCGCGCGGCAGGCGCGCTCGTCGAGACCGCCGGCGCGCCCGCCCGCCCACAGCGCCCAGCGGAACAGCGACGCGGTCTTGCCCTCGACGACGCGGAAGTACGCCGCCCGGTCGGCGACCATGACGCCGCGGCGGTCGAGCTGCGTCGACTCCGCCATGATCATCTCCTCGATGATGTCGAGCAGACGGTCGAGCGCGTCGGGCACGGCGGCGGCGCGGACGCGCCGGAGCGCCTCCACCAGCAGCCAGTCGCCGGCGAAGATCGACGCCGCGTTGCCGTAGACCACGCGCGCCGCGGGCGCGCCCCGGCGGGTGTCGCCCACGTCGACGACGTCGTCGTGGAGGAGCGTGGCGGTGTGGACCAGCTCGACGGCGACGGCGAGCTGGCGCGCGGCCGCGCCGAAGCCGTTCCCCGCGCGGGCGGCGAGCGCGACGCACAGCGGGCGCAGGCGCTTGCCGCCGAGCTCGATGAGGTGGCGGGCGCTGCGCGCCACCGCCGTGGGGGCGCGCAGCTCCTCGATCCGGCGCAGCGACTCCTCGCACCACGCCAGATCGGGGCCCACCAGCTCCGCGAGCGCCCCCAGGTTCCTCGCCAGCGCGGGCAGCCCCCGCCCCGCCACCGTCGCCTCGAGTTGTCCTAGCACGTCCGCCATGGGCGGCCCTCCTAGACTGTTTGATGTTTCAGAAAACTCTGAAAGTTATGTAACAAACGGAGGGACGGCGGTCAAGGCCCGGCAGGGGGCGCGCATTGACGCTCTGCGTCGGAGAAATGCGCCCGCGCTACGCGCCCGAAAACTCGCGGATCGGTCCGAGATCGATCTTCCGCCCGTCGAGCACCGCGGACAGCAGCGCATCGCCCACGCGCGCGAGCGCGAGCAGCGATTCGATCTTGTCGACGAGCACCTTGACCCGCTTCTTGTCGCGCTTGCCCAGCTCGGCGATCGCCTGCTCGAACGTCTCGATCGCGCCGCGGATCTGCGCCAGCTCGCGCTCGCGGAACACGCGCGAGACCATCTTCCACACCGATGTCTCCGGCGCGTAGAAGTCCTTGCGCTCGCCCGGCACCCACGTCTTCTTCACCACGCCCCACTTGATGAGCTCGCCGACGGTCATGGACACCGCGCCCGAGCTCATCGCGAGCCGCTCCCCCAGCTCCGCCGCGCTCATCGGCTCCTCGGACAGGTAGAGGATGGCCCACATCCGCCCCATCGGGCGCTTGAACCCCCAGAACTCGATGAGCCCGCCGATCGTGTCGGCGATGCGTAGTGTGATCCAATCCTCGCTTGCGGGCATCGGCTGAGATATACATGACTCGAGCCCCGTGAGCACCCTGTACGTCATTCGCCACGGCCAGGCTTCGTTCGGCGCGGCCGATTACGACAATCTCACCGAGCTGGGCCGCGAGCAGTCGCGGCTCCTCGGCGCGTGGCTGCGCGGCGTCGACATCGACGCCGTCTACACCGGCCCGCGCCGGCGCCACCGCGATACCACGCGCCTGTTCCTCGACGCCCACGGCGCGGTGCCGGAGTCGATCGAGGTCGCCGGGCTCGACGAGTACCCCGCCGAGGTGATCGTGCGGCGCGCGCTCGCCGGCGGCGAGGTACCGTCGGACCGCAAGACGTTCCAGGACGTCTTCGAGCAGATCATGCACGGCTGGGTGCGCGGCGAGCACGACCACCACCCCGACGTGGAGCCGTTCGGCGCGTTCGCCGGCCGCGTCGCGACGGCGCTGCGCCGCATCATGGCCGACGCGGGCCGCGGCCGCACCATCGCGGCCGTCACGTCCGCCGGCCCGGTATCCATCGCCCTCAAGATGACGCTCGACCTCGCCGACGCCGTCGCGCTGCGCGTGAGCTGGGTCGTCGCCAACACCGCGATCACCGAGATCAAGTTTCGGGAGGACGAGGTGACGCTGGTGTCGTTCAACGGGACACCGCACCTTCCCGAGCGGCGCCTCCTCACGTACCGGTGAGCCATGGTCACGATCTCCGACACGACGCAGAAGACGCTCGACACGATCTCGACCTTCCTCGCCCGCGAGGTCTACCCGCGCGAGGCGGCGCTCCAGACCCGCGGCTTCTTCGCGGTGGAGCCGGACCTCAAGGCGCTGCGCGCCGAGGTGAAGAAGCTCGGCCTGTGGGGCCCGCAGATTCCCGCCGAGCTGGGCGGGATGGGGCTGCCGCTCGTCGAGCACGGGCTGGTGAGCGAGGTGCTCGGGCGGAGCCCGCTAGGCCACTACGTGTTCGGCTGCCAGGCGCCCGACGCCGGCAACATCGAGATCCTCCACCAGTTCGGCACCCCGGAGCAGAAGGACCGCTGGCTGCGCCCGCTCGCCGCCGGCGACGTGCGCAGCTGCTTCTCCATGACCGAGCCCGGGGCGCCCGGCTCCAACCCGACGGAGCTCTACTGCCGCGCCGCGCGCGACGGCGACAGCTACGTCATCGACGGCATGAAGTGGTTCACCTCGAGCGCCGACGGGGCGGCGTTCGCGGTGGTCATGGCGGTGACCGACCCCGAGGCGCCGCCGCACCGGCGGGCCTCGATGATCATCGTCCCGACCACCACGCCGGGGTTCCGCATCGTGCGCAACATCTCGGTGATGGGGCACCCCGGCGAGGGCTACTTCAGCCACGCCGAGGTGGCGTACGAGTCGTGCCGCGTCCCCACGGCCAACCGTCTCGGCGCCGAGGGCGCCGGCTTCGCCATCGCGCAGGAACGCCTCGGCCCCGGACGCATCCATCACTGCATGCGCTGGCTCGGCATCTGCCACCGCGCGTTCGACCTCCTGTGCGCGCGGGCCGCGTCGCGCCAGCTCACCCCCACCGAGCGCCTGGGCGACAAGCAGATCGTCCAGGCGTGGATCGCCGAGTGCCGCGCCGAGATGGCCGCGGCGCGCCTGCTCGTCCTCGACGCCGCGGAGAAGATCGACAAGCAGGGGTTCCGCGCGGCACAGGAGGAGGTGTCGATCATCAAGTTTTTCGTCGCCGGCGTCCTCCAGAACGTGCTCGACAAGGCGATCCAGGCGCACGGCGCGCTGGGCATGACCGACGACACGCCGCTGGCGATGTGGTGGGCGCAGGAGCGCGCGGCGCGCATCTACGACGGGCCCGACGAGGTCCACAAGGTGTCGGTGGCGAAGCGGATCCTCAAACGCTACGCCCATGATTGACGCCGCGCGCCCGCCGCGCCCGGGGGAGGAGCTGCCGGTCGATCGGCTGGCCGCCTACCTGGGCGAGCGGCTCGGCGGCGATCCGCTGGCGGTGGCGCAGTTTCCCGGCGGCCATTCCAATCTCACGTACTTGCTGACCGTCGGCGAGCGCGAGTACGTGCTGCGCCGCCCGCCGTTCGGGTCGCGGGTGAAGAGCGCCCACGACATGGGGAGGGAGGTGCGCGTCCTGTCCCACCTGGCGCCCGTGTGGCCGCTCGCGCCGCGGCCCATCCTCTACTGCGAGGACGAGGGCGTCATCGGCGCCAAGTTCTACGTGATGGAGCGCGTCCGTGGCGTCGTCGTCCGCCGCGATCTGCCCGCCGAGCTCGCCCCGCACGCGCGGCGGTTGTGCGAATCCCTCGTCGATACGCTGGTCGCGCTGCACGCGATCGACTGGCGCGCCGCCGGGCTGGGCGGTTTCGGCAACCCCGACGGCTACGTCGAGCGCCAGGTCGTCGGGTGGACGAAGCGCTGGCACGACGCGCGCACCGACGACATCCCCGAGGTCGACGCCGTGGCGGCGTGGCTCGCCGCCCATCTGCCGCCGTCCGGGCCCGCGTCGATCGTCCACAACGATTTCAAGTTCGACAACCTCGTCTTCGATCGGGACGACCCCACCCGCGTCGTCGCGATCCTCGACTGGGAGATGGCGACGATCGGCGACCCGCTGGCCGACCTGGGGACGGCGCTGTGCTACTGGGTCCAGGCGGACGACCCGCCCGAGCTGCAGGCCATGCGGTTCGGCCCGACCGCGGCGCCGGGGATGATGACGCGCGCCGAGATCGTTGCGCGCTACGCCGACAAGAGCGGGCGCAACCTGGAGCGCATCGGATACCACTACGTCCTCGGGCTGTTCAAGACCGCCATCGTGGCGCAGCAGATCTACCGGCGCTGGAAGGACGGGCTCACCACGGACGACCGATTCGCTCACATGATCCTCGGCGTCCGCGCCATGGCGCAACAGGCGGCGCGGGCGTCCAGAGCCTAGCGGTCGTCTGGTTCACAGCCCCCACGCCCCCGACACGGTGAGGTTCGCGCCCGTGACGTAGGCCGCCTCGTCGGAGAGAAGGTAGAGGACCGCCGCGACGAGGTCGTCGATCGCGCCGAGGCGCCCCGCGGGGATGGTGGGGAGCGCGCGCTCGAGCTCGGCGACGGGCGCGCTCCCGGAGTCGATGTAGCCGGGGGAGAGGCAGTTGACGGTGACGCCGGAAGGGGCGAGGCGGCGGGCGAGCGTGCGCGCGAGCGCCAGGAGGCCGACCTTGGCGACGTAGTGGGCGGCCACGGCGGGGACCGCGCCGACGTGCTCGGCCTTGGCCATGCTGAACGCGACGATGCGCCCCCACCGCCGCTCGGCCATCGCCGGCGCGCAGGCGCGCGCGCAGTAGAAGAAGGAGTCCAGGTTCCCGCCGATCATCTCGCGCCACCCGGCCGGGGTCTCGGCGAGGACGTCGGCGCGGTGGTACGGTCCGGCGGCGTGGACGAGCACGTCCGGGGGCCCGAACGTGGCCGCGACCTGGGCCACCAGGCGCTCCGCCTGCGTCGGATCGGCGACGTCGGCCGCGACCGCCAGCCCGCGCCCGCCGGCGGCCTCGATCGCGGCGACGGTCTCCGCGGCGGCGGCGGCGCTCGTGCGGTAGGCGATCGCCACCCGATCCCCGCGCGCGCCCAGCGCCCGCGCGACGCCGCGGCCGATGCCCTTGGCTCCTCCGGTGATGAGCGCGACGCGCGCCATGCGATAAGCTACGCACGACGCGCGGGGCACCGCAAGCGCCCGGAACCGAGTATGGTCGGCGCATGGTGTTTCCCAGGGAGGAGCTTCGCGCCTCGCGCGGCGGCTTCGTGACCACGCGGGCCATCCGGTTCCAGGACATCGACGCGGCGGGGATCGTGTTCTTCGGCCGGCTGTTCGACTACTTTCACGACACCTGCGTCGCCTGGATGGACGCGCACGGGCTGCGCCTGCACGAGGCGATCAAGACGGGGGCCTGGGGCGCCCCGCTCAAGCACGCCGAGGCGGATTTCCTCCGTCCCATGCGTTTCGGCGACGAGATCCAGGTGGCCGTGGCCGCGGCCCGCCTCGACGGCAGCGAGCTCAGCGTCGGGTATCGCATCTCCCGCGGCGACGAGGTATGCGCCGTGGGCACCTTGGTGCACGTCTTTCTCGATCTGGCAACGTTTCGCCGGGTCCCCCCACCGCCGGAGATGACGGCGGCCGTGTCTGCCTTATAACAACCAGCATGGCCCTGACCCTCGTCATCGGCAACAAGAACTACTCGTCCTGGTCGCTGCGCGCGTGGCTCGGCGTGTTCCAGACTGGAGAGTCCTTCGAAGAGGTGGTCATCCCGCTCGACCAACCCGACACCGCCCAGAGCATCGCGCGCTGGTCGCCCGCCGGGCGCGTGCCGATCCTGCGCGACGGCGAGCTCACCGTCTGGGATTCGCTCTCGATCCTGGAGTACCTGGCGGAGCGCTTTCCCGGCGCGCGACTCCTTCCCGCCGATCGCGCCGCCCGCGCGCGCTGCCGTTCGGTCGCCGCGGAGATGCACGCCGGCTTCGCGGCGCTGCGCGAGGCGATGCCGATGAACATCCGCCTCCACGCGCCGGGACGCGCCGTCGGCGCGGAGGTGGCGGCGAACATCGGGCGCATCTGCGCGATCTGGCGCGACTGCCTGGCCGCGTCGGGCGGCCCGTTCCTGTTCGGCGGGTTGACCGTCGCGGACTGCATGTACGCGCCGGTGGTGACGCGGTTCCGCACCTACGCCGTTCCGCTCGACGGGGCCGAGGCGCGCTACGCGCAGACGGTGTGGGAATGGCCGGGGATGAAGCGCTGGGTGGTGGAGGCGCAGGCCGAGCCGTGGAAGAACCCGAAGTACGACGTGCCGT
>DATFWE010000281.1:0-25249 GCA_035259575.1 Haliangiales bacterium | reverse complement strand
CACCGCCGGCGCCGCGTACGACCTGTCGCGGCGCGCCGCCACCCCGCCGCCAGGGGAGGTCCCATGAAGATCGTCGAGCAGCGCGTCTACCGCGGCCCCAACATCTACGCCCACTTTCCGGTCATGCGCCTCACCGTCGATCTCGGGCCCCTGGAGAACTGGCCGTCGGCGACGATCCCCGGGTTCGTCGACCGACTGCTCGCCGCGGTGCCCACGCTGCGCGAGCACACCTGCTCCTACGGCGTGCCCGGCGGCTTCGTGCGCCGCCTCACCGAGGACGAGGGCACGTGGCTCGGCCACGTCCTCGAGCACGTCGCCATCGAGCTCCAGGCGCTGACCGGCGCCAAGGTCAGCTTCGGCAAGACGCGCTCCACCTCCAGGTCGGCCGAGTACCAGGTCGTCTACGAGTACGAGGAGGAGCGGGTGGGCGAGGCGGCGGGCGAGCTGGCGCTCAAGCTCATCTGCCAGCTCCTGCCCGTGGAGCTCCGCCCCGACGGCGGACCGGGGGACGAGTTCGATTTCCCGCGCGAGCACAAGGGGCTCATCGAGTTCGCGCAGGCGCGCCAGCTCGGCCCGTCGACGGCGTCGCTCGTGCGCGCCGCCGAGGCGCGCGGCATCCCGTGGCTCCGCCTCAACGACTACAGCCTGGTCCAGCTCGGCCACGGCAAGTACCAGAAGCGCATCCAGGCGACGGTCACGTCGGAGACGCGCCACATCGCGGTCGAGCTCGCGTCGGACAAGGAGGAGACGAACAAGATCCTCGGCGATCTGGGGCTGCCGGTGCCGCGCCAGCGGCTGGCGCGCTCCGCCGAGAACGCCGTGCGCGCCGCCGAGAAGCTCGGCTACCCCGTCGTGGTGAAGCCGCTCAACGCCAACCACGGGCGCGGCGTCACGCTCGGCTGCCAGACCGCCGTCGACGTCGAGGTCGCGTTCGGCAAGGCGCGCGAGCACTCGCGCACGGTGATCGTCGAGACGTACCTCACGGGGCACGACCACCGCATGCTCGTCGTCGACGGGCAGCTGGTCGCCGTCGCCAAGCGCGTCCCGGGTCACGTCGTCGGCGACGGGACGCACACCATCGCCGAGCTGGTGGCGAGCGTGAACGCCGATCCGCGGCGCGGCGTCGGCCACGAGAAAGTGCTGACGCGCCTCGAGCTCGACCACCAGGCGGAGCTGCTCATGGCGCGGCGGGGCATGACCGCGGGCAGCGTGCCGCCCGCGGGCGAGATCGTGTACTTGCGCGCCACGGGCAACCTGTCCACCGGCGGCACGGCCATCGACATGACGGATAGCGTGCACCCCGACAACCGCGAGATGGCGATCCGCGCCGCCAAGGCCATCGGCCTCGACGTGTGCGGCGTGGACTTCATCACCGCCGATGTGACCAAGAGCTACCGCGAGGTCGGCGGCGGCATCTGCGAGGTCAACGCCGCGCCGGGGTTCCGCATGCACGTGGCGCCGACGGAGGGAAAGCCGCGCGACGTCGCGGGCCCGGTGATGGACATGCTGTTCCCGCCGGGGACGCCGAGCCGCATCCCCATCGCCGCGGTCACCGGCACGAACGGCAAGACGACGTCCTGCCGCATGCTGGCGCACATCGCCAAGATGGCCGGCCACACCGTCGGGCTCACCACCACCGACGGCGTGTACATCGACGGCGAGCGCACGGTGGCCGGCGACATGACCGGCCCGCACTCGGCGCAGATGGTGCTGCGCGATCCCACCGTCGACATGGCCGTCCTCGAGACCGCGCGCGGCGGGCTCCTCCGCGCCGGCATGGGCTACCGCAGCTGCAACGTCGGCGCGGTGCTGAACGTCCAGCAGGACCACCTGGGCCAGCGCGGCGTCGACAGCCTGGAGCAGCTCGCCGAGGTGAAGCGCATCGTCGTCGAGGTGGCGCGCGACTTCGCCGTGCTCAACGCCGACGACCTCCTCTGCCTGCAGATGGCCGAGCACACCCAGGCCGGCCGCATCGCCTACGTGACCATGAACCCGCGCCACGAGCTGGTGCGCCGCCACATCCGCTCGGGCGGGCTGGCCTGCGTGCTCGAGGAGGGCATGAACGGGCAGATGATCACCCTGTACGAGCACGGGTCGCACCAGCAGGTCCTGTGGACGCACCTCGTCCCGGCGACGATGGAGGGCAAGGCCTGGTTCAACGTGCAGAACGCGATGTTCGCGACGGTGATGGCGCACGCGCTGGGCATCCGCATCGAGGACATCCGCCAGGGGCTGCGCACCTACGATTCGAGCTACTTCCAGGCGCCGGGGCGGCTCAACGTGTTCCACGACCACCCGTTCAAGGTCATCCTCGACTACGGCCACAACCCGCCGGCGGTGGCGGCGGTCGCGGAGCTGTGCTCCAAGCTCAAGGTCGACGGGCGGCGCATCTGCGTCCTGGCGGGGCCGGGCGACCGGCGCAACGAGGATCTGCGCGAGATGGCCCGCATCGGCGCGCGGCACTTCGACGAGCTCGTGCTGCGGCGCGACGACGATCTGCGCGGCCGCGGTCCCGACGAGGTCCCGCGCCTCATGGAGAAGGAGGTGCTCGCGGCGGGCTACCCGGCGGCGCGCCTCCACGTCATCCCCGACGAGCAGGAGGCGGTCGACGCGGCGCTGCGCATGGCGCGGCGTGGCGATCTCGTGCTCATCTTCGGCGACAAGGTGTCGCGCTGCTGGAAGCAGGTCATCTACTTCAAGCCCGAGGACGCCGAGCCGCCCGCGCCGCGCGAGGAGGTGGTGCCCGTCGTCCCCGACCTGTCGGCTGCGGCGTTCGTCCAGGACGAGCGCGGCGTGCGCCTGGCGCGCCAGAGCGACGACTGATCCCATGCGATGGGTGGACTCCCGGCGGCTGATGGGGCCGAACCTGCTCCTCGGCGTGCCCGCGGCCGTCGTCGACGTGGCGCTCGCGCCGGGCGAGGAGGTCGCCGCGGCCTGGGAGCGCGAGGTGCGCCGCATCGCCGCGCTCGTCGACCTGCCGGTCGGCGAGGTCGCGGCGCGCGCGTACGCCGGCGGCGCCTCTATGGCGTTCGCCGCGCCGATCGACCGGCTCCTCCCCGCGACCGACGTGAACGACGCGGCGATCGCGTTCCTCGCCGACGGGACGCCGCCCGACGTCGACGCGCTGCGGGCGGAGACGGCGGCGGCGGCGAGCCCGCGCCTCGTCGCGCTCGCGGCGGCAGCCGACGCCGCCGGGCTGCAGTTCCTGTGGGACGACGAGCGCGTCACCGTCGGCGCCGGGCGCGGCGCGCGCACGTACATGCGCGACGCGCTGCCCGAAGCGCTCCCCGCCGCCGAGAACGTCCCCGTCGCGCTCGTGACCGGCACCAACGGCAAGACCACGTCGGCGCGGCTGGCGGCGCGCATCCTCGGCCTCGCCGGACGCGCGACCGGCTGCGCCACCACCGACGCGATCGACGTCGGGGGCGAGGTCGTGGCGCGCGGCGATTACACCGGCCCCGACGCGGCGCGCCTCGTCCTGCGCGACCCGCGCGTGGAGGTCGCGGTGCTCGAGACGGCGCGCGGCGGCATCCTCCGCCGCGGCCTGGCCGTGCGGTGGGCGGACGCGGCGCTCCTCACCAACGTGGCCGACGATCACATCGGCGGCTACGGCATCGACGACGTCGCCGCCATGGCGCGGGTGAAGGGCGTGGTGGGCGCGGCGGTGCGCGCCGGCGGGACGGTGGTGGTGAACGGCGACGATCCGCGGCTCGTCGACCTGGCGCGGTCGTTCCGCGCGCGCGTCGAGACGTTCTCGCTGCGCGAGGCGGCGCCCTGGCGCGCGGACGCCGGCTGGCTCTTGCGCGGCGGCCGGCGGCTCCTCCGCGTCGAGGACGCCCCGCTGGCGTTCGGCGGCGCGGCCGATTACAACGTCGCCAACGCGCTCGGGGCCGCCGCGCTGGCCGCGGCGCTGGGTGCGGGCGAGGACGCCATCGTCGCGGGATGGCGGTCGTTCGCGTCCGACGCCGGCGACAACCCCGCGCGGGGCAACGTGGTCGTCGCCGGCGGCGTGCGCCTATTGCTCGACTTCGGCCACAACCCGGAGGCGGTGCGCGCGGCGCTCGCGCTGGCGCGGAGCCTCCGCGGCGGCGGCCGGCTCGCCGTGGTGACCGGCCAGCCGGGCGATCGCCGCGACGACGCGATCCGCGCCGTGGCGGCGGAGATCGACGCGGCCGCGCCCGATCGCGCGTTCGTGTTCGAGCTCGTCGGCTACGAGCGCGGTCGCGCGCCCGGCGCCGTGCCCGCGCTCCTCGCGTCCGCGCTCGCCGCGCCGCACGAGATCGCGCCCGACGAGGTCACCGCGCTGGCGCGCGCCCTGGCGTGGGCGCGCCCCGGCGACCTCGTCGTGCTCCTGCCTCACCTCGCGCGCGACGGGGTGCGCGAGCTCCTGGCAGGATTCGTGAAGGCGTAGGACACCTGCGCTATGCTCGCGGCGTGCACGCCGACCCCGTGGCCGCGGTCGTCCTCGCGATCGCCGTGATTCTTCTGGCCGCGAAAGTCGGCGGCGACCTCATGCTGCGCCTCGGCCAGCCGGCCGTCCTCGGCGAGCTTCTCGCCGGGGTCGTCCTCGGCAACCTGTCGCTCGTCGGCTTCGACGGTTTCGAGTACCTCAAGGAAGACGCCAGCGTGGACATGCTGGCCCGCCTGGGCGTCCTCATCTTGCTCTTCGAGGTCGGGCTCGAGTCCACCGTCGCGCAGATGCTCCGTGTCGGCTGGACGGCGCTCCTCGTCGCCGTCGTCGGCGTCGCCGTGCCGATGGCGCTCGGATGGGGCGCGTCCGCGCTGCTCATGCCCCGCGAGAGCTGGCTCGTCCACGCGTTCGTGGGGGCGACGCTGTGCGCCACCAGCGTCGGCATCACCGCGCGCGTCCTCAAGGACCTGGGACGCTCGCAGACGTTCGAGGCGCGCGTCATCCTCGGCGCGGCGGTGATCGACGACGTCCTCGGCCTCGTCGTCCTCGCCGTCGTCACCGGCATCATCGCGGCCGCCGATCAGGGCACCCGGCTCTCGGGGGCGTCGATCGGCCTCATCATCGCCAAGGCGACCATCTTCCTCGTCGGGTCGCTCGCTGTGGGCGTGATGTTCTCGCGCCATCTGTTCTCGCTGGCGGCGCGCCTCCGCCCCGGCGGCCTCCTACTCGCGCTGGGCGTGTCGTTCTGCTTCGTCCTTGCCTGGCTGGCCGACGCCATCGGCCTGGCGCCCATCGTCGGCGCATTCGCCGCCGGGCTCATCCTGGAGGACGTCCACGAGAGAAAG
The DNA here is from genome assembly GCA_035259575.1 of Haliangiales bacterium. GTDB lineage: Bacteria > Myxococcota_A > Polyangia > Haliangiales > SHYZ01 > DATFWE01. The sequence continues at coordinate 19,993 of DATFWE010000281.1, read as the reverse complement.
TTCCTGGCGCGCGGCGAGCGCCCGCTCCTCGAGACCATCGAGCCCATCGCGCAGCTCCTGGTGCCGATCTTCTTCGTGCTGATGGGTGTCCGCACCGACCTGCGCGCGTTCGGCGACGCCGGCCTCTACGTCGTCGCCGGCGCGCTGACCGCCGCCGCGATCCTCGGCAAGCAGGCCTGCTCGCTCGTCGTCCGCGGCAGCCTCGACCGCCTCAGCATCGGCATCGGCATGGTCCCGCGCGGCGAGGTCGGGCTCATCTTCGCCAACATCGGCGCCGGGCTCACGATCGCCGGCCACCGCGTCATCGACGCCTCCGTCTACTCGGCGGTCGTCATCATGGTCATCTTGACAACGATGGCGACGCCGCCGGCGCTCAAGTGGTCCATGGCGCGCAAGCGCGAGAACGGGGACGCGCCGGACCGCCCAGCGACCGCTAGTTCCCCGGAAGCCTGATCTCGATGCCGACGCGGGCCACGAGACCGGGGTCGGGGTAGTACTTCCCGTCTCCCGTGCCGCCGTCGACGTCGTAGCGGCGCCATACGCTCCCGCCGATCATGACGTTGAGCCACGTAGTCCCCACCATCCGTACGCCCAGCAGGCCGCCCACGTCGATCGACACGTAGCCGATCGTCCGGCTCTGGCCTCCGCCGTTGACCGCCCAGCGCGCCACGTCCCCCATGAAGAACGCCCCGACCTCCGCGCGGTCGCCGAATCGATAGAAGAATCGGGCGACCGGCCCCATCGCCTCCAGGTACAGGCTATCCACGATTTCCCAGTGGATGCTCGCCGCGGGCAGCGGGAGCCAGCGACCCGCTCCGTAGTCGAGGAGCGCGCCGAAGCCGAGCGAGAGGCGCCGGCTGAAAGAATACGCGGCGACGGCGAAGGCGCTGAACCGGAAGTGCCGATCGAGCCCGGAGAAGTCCCCGGCGAGGCCCGGGGAGAAGCTTCCGACGAACGCCCAGTGCTCATCGAAGATGTGGAGCAGCGTGATGGGGATCTCGAACGTGTGGAGCCCGTCGGTCGGCTCGGGCGGCGTCGTGCCCGTGTAGTCGAGGACCTCCCCACGGTAGGACAGGCCGAGGGTTAGGAACGTGCGCGGCTCGAGGCGGAAGCGAGCTGCCGACGCTGCCCTGACCGAGTGCACGCGCAGCTCGGTCCCGGGCGCATTGTCGACGGAAGCCGACGGATGGAAGCCGTAGCTCGCCTGGGCGGTCACATCCGGTTCTTGCGCAGCCCCGGGTCGCGCGGCGAGCACAGCGGCGGTAAGGACGGACACCTTCATTACGCGGTTAAACATCATCCCATCACCTCTGAACGCGCGTTCGATGCTCCCATCGGGGCGGACGTCGCAATGTCATCGGGTCACAAGCGTTATCTGCGCCGGAGCTCGAAGATCGAAGCGCTCGCGCCGGGCACGAGGACGCGATGGATCTCGGCCAGGACCCCCACAGGATCGGAGAAGCTGTCGAATGCGGCCATGCACACGACGTGGTCGAACGACGCATCGGCGAACGGCAGGTGCGCCGCGTCGCCGTGGACGAAATCGACCGCGGCGCCGGCGGCGTTGGCGCGGGCGATGGCCACGAACGACCGGCTGACGTCGACGCCGGTGACGCGGTAACCGCGCCTCGCCACCTCGATGGCCAGGTACCCGGGGCCCGACGCGAGCTCGAGCACGCGGCCGCCCCTCGGCACGCGAGCGGCCAGGGCCCGCGCGGCATCGACGAACCGAGTGCGATCGGCGCCGGTCATCCGCGCGTACCACGCGGCGAGGGCGCCTTCCATCGCCGGGCCCCGGTAGGGCTTCTGTTTGCTGATCATCGTCATTCCGACGCAACGAATGGTGCGCCAATGCGTGCTCGCAAACTTGCATTCGGAGCGCGGCGATGGACGGCTCCCATTTGGATGCGCCGCGGCTGGGAGGGGTTGCCCACGCCGAGATAGTGACGGTCAGCAGCAGTCCCGGGCCGAGTCCAGGAAGCGGCCCGGCGGCTCGCCGGTGACCCGGCGACACTCGCGGATGAAGTGCGACTGATCGCTGTAGCCGGCCTCGAAGCCGAGCTGGGTGAGGCTCACGCCCGAGCGGAGGAGCGCCATGGCCCGCCGAAAACGAACGAGCGATGCGAGCTGCTTCGGCGGCGCGCCGACCGCGCGACGGAAGCGTTTCTCGAGCGCGTCCTGGCTGATCCGGAAATGCCGCGCGAGCGCACCGATGCGGACCGAAGCGGGATCGGCCTCGATCGCGTCCACCGCCCGGAGCACGAGCCGATCGGGCTCACCGGGGCGCCAGAGCGCGCGGAGGAATTGCTCGAGCAGGGCGATGCGCTCCTCCAGCGTCCTGGCCTCCGCGATGCGGTCCGATGCACGCGCGACCTCGCCGGGGCGAACGAGCTCATCGAGCGGCCGAGATTCCCCGAAAAGCTCGTGCAGCGGGTGGCCGAAGAACCGCGCGGCCCTACCTTCCCGGAACTTCGCCAGGATCATTCCGCCGCCCGGCGATGTTTGCATGCGACGCGCGGATCGCCGGAGCCCGGTGACCACCGCGCTGGGCAGCACGCGCGCGCTGGCACCCTCGTGCAACGTCGCCGATCCGGAATAGCGGAACCCGATGATGAGACCCGTCTCGGGGAGCAGCGTGCGCGTCATGCCGTCACGCGTCTCCACCACCTCGAACGTACGGACGAACGGGGCCAGAGCCGGGGACGGCGGAATCTTCTTCACGTGGAAACTCCCGAAAAGTGTGGCAAAGGCATCGGCCGGCACAAGGCGGGTCATTGAATTCGTTCAATTCGATGCCGGTGGCGTTCGTTACGAGCTCAGCATGCTGCTGGACCCACGAACTGTCCTTCTCGTCGCGCTGCTCGGTTCATGCGCGACCCCGAAGACGACAGCGACAAATACAAGGAGCACCGTCGTGCAACCGCTCACCATCGATCTCGTACGTCATCCAGACCTTCAATTCCGCGTCGACAGCTTCTTCGTGCCCGACGCGGCCCGGGCGGAGTTCGAGGCCGCCATGCGCCGCAACCTGTCCTTCCTCGAAAAACTGCCCGGCTTCCGCGGGCACCTGGTCCTCGAGAAGTCCGGTGGGCCGACGTCCTTCAACGTCGTCACGATTGCGGTGTGGGACAACCCGCAGGCCATCGAGGCGGCCGGAAAGGACGTGCGCGCCTATTATCAGAAGATCGGCTTCGACCTGCCCGCGCAGCTCGCCAAGTGGGGAGTCAGGGCCGAGCTCGGCAACTTCCAGGCGTTTCGCGGCGCGCCCTGAACGTGAGCACTCACCGCCGCGCGAGGGCGAGCGCGGGGAGGCGCCACACGCGGAGGTACGGCTCGGGGTCGATGAACCGCCCCCCGACGTCCAGCGCGAAGTGGAGGTGGGGCGCGGAGTGGAGGACGCCGGTGCGGCCGAGGCGCGCGATGAGCTCGCCGCCGGAGACGCGCATTCCTGGGCGGAGGTCGTCGCGGATGCTGTCGAGGTGGAGGTAGCGCGAGCGCACCTCGCCGTCTTTGTGGGCGATGATGACGGTGCGGCCGGCGCGCGGGTCGACGTTGTCGTCGCGCTCGACGCGCTCGACCGTGCCGTCGAACGCCGCGAACACCGGCTCGCCCACGGCCTGGCCCACGTCCACGCCGCAGTGTCCGAGCTCGCACTCCGGCGGCCGCGGCTGCGGCCGCGCCGCGCCGAAACGCGCGGACCCGTTCGGCGGCAGCCGCCGCGGCCCGAGCAAGGGGTGAAACCACTCGGCCACCGCGGCCGGCGCCGTGCCGGTGGGCGGAATCACGACCGGGACGAACGCGCCGTCGGGCTCGAACCGCTCGAGGCCGGCCGCGGCCCACTCGATCGTGGCGCGGAGCCCGCGCGCGACCGCCCCGGTGCGCTCGCCGAGGAACCAGTCGCCGTGGCGCCGGAGCGCGCGGCCGACGTCGTCGGCGAAGCCGAGGGCCAGCGCCGCGACCCACAGCGTGTCGAATATCTCCAGGAAAAACGGTATCTTGCGGCGGAGGCGCCAGCGGACGAGGAGTGGGGCAACAATTGCGGCCCCGGCGCCTGCGGCCGCGAGCCAGAGCGGATCCTCGATGAGCGGGGCGAACAGCGCCGTCGCCACGACCCACGCCGCGAGCGCGGGGAGCACGCGGACGGGGAGGAGGAGGACCCGCACAGGTCCTGCCAACGCGCGAAGAGGTGGGGGGATCTACGCCAGGCGTCCGCCGACGGCATACTTGCCGGGGCCGAGCAGGAAGATCGCCAATCCGCCGAGGAGGAACAGCGCCGGCAGCTCGGGTTGCCATCCGCCGCTCTGGACGTTGATCTCTCCCAGCTGGCCCGTGTGCACCAGGAGGAACGCGAAGATGAAGTGGACGAAGATGATGATGCCGCCCAGCCGCGTGAGCAGCCCCAGGATCACGAGAACCGGCGCCACCACCTCGCCCACGTAGGCACCGTAGGCCAGGAACGTCGGCCAGCCCTTGGCGTCCAGCATGCCGTGCAGCCACCCGATGCCATGGGTGATCTTGGAGATCCCGTGGAGCAAGAGGAGCCCGCCGATCGCGATACGCAAGATGAGCTTTCCGAGGTCGTCACGCATGCGCCGAAACTAGCACGGCGCAAGGGATTGACGCACTCGAAGTGGGTGATTACCGAAGCGGCGAAGGAGGCAATGAAGATGTGGACGTGGGACGAAATCGATAGGACTTTTTCCGCCCTCGACGATTTCCGGCGCCGGCTCGACGGCTGGTTCCAGAACGCCGAAGGGGTTCGCGGCGCGTGGAGCGGGTGGGCCCGCCAGACCTGGCCGCGGACGAATTTCTACGACAACGGCGCGGAGCTGGTGCTGCAGGCCGAGGTCCCCGGCCTGAGTGAAAAGGACATCCAGCTGACCGTGACCCAGGACGCGTTGACCCTGGCCGGCGAGCGGAAGCTCGATGCGCCCGAGGGCTACGCGGTCCATCGCCAGGAGCGCGGCGCGTGGAAGTTCGCGCGCAGCTTCACCCTGCCGGTGAAGATCGACCCCGGGAAGACGACCGCCGTCGTGAAGGACGGCGTGCTCACCGTCACGCTCGCCAAGGCCCCCGAGGCCCAGCCGCGCCGGATCGCCGTGAAGGCGAGCTAGGAGGGAGCCATGGGAACGCAGGTCGCCAAGGCCGAGAATCAGCGGCTCGAGAACGTGGACGCGCGCCCGGTCGTCGCGCCGCAAGTCGATATCTACGAGAACAAGGACGAGCTTCTGCTCATCGCCGACATGCCGGGCGTGGCGCAGGCCGACCTGAAGATCCACCTCGACGAGGAAGAGATCACTATCGAGGGGCATCCGACGGCCGCCTACGCGGCGACGGAGCTGGCGCGCGAGTTCCGCCAGGTGGACTACCGCAGGAGCTTCCTCCTGCCCCAGGGGACCGATCGGGACAAGGTGTCCGCGGATCTCAAGGGCGGGGTGCTCCGGCTCCATCTGCCCAAGTCCGCCGCGGTGAAGCCGCGCCGGATCGAGGTCAAGGTGGGCTGAGACAGAACAGCGCGCGCACGCGCGCGTCGATGGCGGCGTCGAGCCGAGCATCGGCCGGCGCCGCGCGGCGCGCCGCGCCGAGCGAGTCGAGATCCGCGGCGTCGTCGGGGAGGGGGAAGTCGACGAGGTGTTTGATCTTGAGCTCCGCGAAGGCGCGGCCGCGCCGCGGCTCGACCGTGCGGAAGTGCTCGGTCATGAAGCGGCTGTTGAGGAGGGCGCACAGGGCGTCGAGCGTCCAGCGCGCGCCGGGCCGCGGCGACACGACGAAGAAGTTGTTCGACGCCCAGCGGCCCTCGGCGTCGACGGCCGCGACCACCGCGTCGCCGGTGCGGCGCACCAGCAGCTTGGGGCGCTCGTGCCACTCGGGCCGGCCGAGGTTCGCGTAGGCCGCGGGCGTGCGCCGCGCCGGCGCGGCGGCCAGGCGCAGCCACCGCCCGCCCCACACGATGCGATAGGGCGCGAGCTCGCCCCGGCCGAGTAGGAGCGGGCGGCACGACGCGTCCACGCGCCCGGCGACGAACAGCTCGTCGCGCACGTTGCCGGAGTGGACGCCCTCGTGGACCTCGACGACCTCGCCCAGGCGGCGAAATCGGTCGAGGTGCCGAATGCGCCCCCGCGCCTCGGCGGTGAGGTGGAGGTTGAACGTGGCGCGCGGCGTGCGGCGAAACGCGTCCTGCGGGATGGCGTGCGACAGTCCGTCGACCGACGCGCGCACGGCGTGACCCGCCGGCGCGGGGACGCGCACGCCGACGAGCGCGACCGCGTCGATCGTGGCGTCGGCGAACGCCATGCCGAGGTGGTCGAGGGCGAGGAGCGTCAGCTCGTCGAGCAGGAACCGCCGCGTGGCCTCGTAGTTCTTGAGGAGGACGATGTCGGGCAGGACGAGCGCGCACGCGCCGCCCGGGGCCAGCGCGCGCACGCCCGCCTCGACGAAGGGGCGGAACCAATCGAAGATCCCGCGCGACGAGGGGAAGCGCGCGGCGAGCGCGGCCTTGGCCGCCGGCGGGAGGGTCACCGATTTCTGCCCCCAGGGCGGGTTGCCGACGACGGCATGGAACCGCGGCGCCGGCACGCGCGCGAGGAAGTCGCCGGCGCGCGCGACGCGGGCGGGGATTCCGGCCTCGGCGGACAGCGCGGCGTTGGCGAGCGCGACCGCGTCGGCGTCGACGTCCATGCCCTCGAGCCGCGCGAGGAGCTCCGCCGGGCGCGCGCGCGGCAGCCGCTCGCGGAGCGAGCGGTAGGCGGCCACGAGGAACGTGCCCGCGCCGCAGGCGGGATCGAGGATCCTGGCGCTTGCCGGAGGGGCCGGCAGCGCGGCGAGCGCTTGTTCCACGAGCGCCTTCGCCACGGCCGGTGGAGTGTAATACACACCGCGCTCGCGTCGATGCGCGCGGGGAAGCGCCGCCTCGTAGGCGCGTGCGTCCGTCATCGTCCGCTCACGCATGTTCTGGTGCATACTCGCCTCACCATGCGCAACGCAATCTTTTTGCTCTTGTTCGCAGCGGGGGGGTGCGGGGGGGCGCAGAAGTCAGGCGGGACCGTGCCGGGTGAGGTCGTCGCCGAGGCGCAGGTCAAGCCGCTCGCCGGCCAGACGGCGGCCGGCACGGCGACGTTCCGCCAGGCGCCGGGCAGCCCGGTCACGATCCAGCTGTCGCTCACGGGCCTGGCGCCGGGCTCGAAGCACGCGTTCCACGTCCACGAGACCGGCGACTGCGGCGGAGAGTTCGCCGCCAACGCTGGCAAGCATTTCAACCCGTCCGGGGCCCCGCACCCGCAGCACGCGGGCGATTTCGGCAACCTCACCGCGGGCGCCGACGGCACGGTGTCGATGGTCGTGACCGGCAGCGCGATCGCGCTCGACGCCGGGCCGAATTCGGTCGTCAACCGCGCCGTGGTCATCCACGGCGGCGAGGACGACCTGGCCTCGCAGCCGAGCGGCAACGCGGGCAAGCCGATCGCCTGCGGCGTGATCGTCAAGAAGTAGTGAGCGAGCGCGGGCGAGGACGAAGCGCCCCTGGAGCGAGGCGCAGCCGAGCGACCTGGCGCGCCGAGCCCGCGCGAGCGAACGAAGCAACAGTGACCCGAGCCGCTCAGTGGGGGTGCCGGCGGAACACCTGCCCGACGTAGCCGCGCGGACCCTGCCGCAGGATGCCGAGGGCGACGAGCGCGGCCAGTGCCATCAAGCAGGCGACCGGCACGGGCTGCGGCGCGACCTCCGCGGCCTCGTGCAGGCGGAACGGCGCGAGCGCGAGGAACCGGTCCACGAGCAGGCCGCAGCCGAACGCCAGCGCCGCCGCCGCCGCCGCGGGCGCGAGCGCGCGCGCGCCCACGCGGCGGAGCTCGGCCGCGACGGGCAGCGGCGCGGTCAAGAGGAACGCGAGCGCGGCGCCGGCGGGAAGGCCTTTGTGCATCAGCACGGCGACGATGGGCGTGGCCGCGCCGGCGGACACGTACGCGGGGAGACCGATCGCGGCGGCCGCCGCCACCCAGGCGAGCGGCGACAGCGCGCCGAGCCACGCGCGATCGACGAGGGGCTCGAGCGCGCTGGCGACGCCCAGCCCGAACAGCATCCATGGCGTTCCCGACGGCGTCGTCCCGGGCCGGAACATCTTGCGGAACGCCAGCGCGAACAGCGCGCCGGCGGCGATGCGCGCCCCCGCGAACGCCGCGCCGCACACGGCCAGCGCCGCGAACAGGCCCTCGGCCACCAGCGGCGGCGGCGCCTGCGGTGCGACCCATTCGAGGGCGTAGGCGAGCACCAGCAGCGGCGCCATCGCCAGCGCCAGCGTCACGAACGTGGGGCCGGCGTCGAGGCAGCCCGCGACTGCCGCGCCGGACAGCTCGGCCTCGTGGACCGCCGCGAGCAGCGCCAGGCCGGCGAGGCCGCCCATGCCGGCGGCGAGCTCCCAGCCGTGGTCGTGCCCCGGCCTCTCCCCGTGCCCGCCGGGACGGTGGAGCAGCGCGTGGAGAAACGCGCCGGCGATGAATCCCTGCACGATGCCCACCGCCGGCCCGTTGAGCTGCGCCGCCAGCCCGGCGCCGAACCCGAAGCCGGCGACGACCGCGGCCGCGACGAGCGCGAGCGCGATCGCCGCGCGGCGAAACCCGAGCCTCGGCTCGACCAGCCACCACAGCGCGATGCCCACGGGGATGCGGTGGAGGACGATGGCGGTGGGGAGGAGGGCACCGGAGCGGCCGCCCGCCTGCCAGCCGGCGAGCGCGAGCCCGTCGACGAACTCGTGGAACCCCAGGGCGACGACCGCCAGCGGCCACAGCGCTCGGTCGAGCATGCGGTCGGTGACGCGTTCGGCGAGGGCGAGCGCGGCGAAGCCCGCCACGACGGCGCCGAGCCCGGCCATGCCGGCGCTGGCGATGGCGCGCGGCGCGAATCCGAGGAGGACCAGCCCGCCCACGATGACGAACACGAAACCGTCGAGCGCCTCGAGCGCCCCCCGCCCGGAGCGGGCGAGGCGGTGGAGCAAGGGTCCCGCCACCAGGGCGACCACGCTGAGGACGATGACGAGCATACTTGCAGCTGGGTTGCAATAACCTCGGGGAGCCCGCGAAGTCAAGCCAGCCCGTCGGGGCCTTCGGCGAGGAGCCGCAGCGCCTGTCGCACCTGCGGCCCGTCCCCGACCAGGTAGAGGATGTCCCCCACCTCGAGCGTCTCGAATGCGCGCGGGAAGTGCATCGTCCTTTCCTTGCGGCGCAGCGCCACCACGTGCGCGCCCCCGCCGACGATGAGGTGGAACTCGGCGATCGTCCGGTCGTACGCCCAGTGCTCGGTGCGGACGAGGAACGTCTCGACCTTGAGGTCGCGGAGCTCGTGCACCTCCCCGAGCATGCGGCGCGCCACGGTGACCGGCCGCTCGATGCCGAGCCCCTGCTGGCGCATGTGCTCGATCCGCTCGTCGATGACGTTGCGCGGGACGCCCGCCGCGCGCAGCACGCGGGCCACCACCTCGACCGCGGTCTCGAACTCCTCGGCGATGACGTCGGTCGCGCCGAGGCGGCGCAGCTCGTCCATGTCGAGCACGTACTTGGTCCGCACGACGATGGGGAGGTCGGGCGCCGCCCGCCGGGCCATCGACGTGGTCCGGCGCGCCGCGTCGGGATCGTTGATGAGGATCACCAGCTCGCGCGCGCGGTGGATCCCCGACAGCTCGAGGATCTCGGCGCTGGTGATGTCGCCGTAGTACAGGTTCTCGCCGCGGGCGCGCGCCGCCCGCACCGTCTCGGCGTTGATGTCCACGATGAAGTGGGGGATGTCGCACACGCGCAGGGCGTGGCCGAGCTGGCGGCCGGCGACGCCGTAACCGGCGACGATGACGTGCCCGGACAGCGTCTTCTCCGTCGGCGATTCGTCCACCTCGGGCGCGCCGAGGAGCTGCGTCAGGCGGCGCAGCCGCGACGCCCCCGCCGCGAGGTGCGGCGCCAGCCGGGACGCGATGGGAGTCACGATCATGGTGACGACGCTCATGGCCACGAACAGGCGCTGCTCCGCGGCGTCGATGAGGCCGACGTCGCGCCCGGCGTGGGCGAGCACGAACGAAAACTCGCCGATCTGCGCCAGGCCGATGCCCGCCAGCACCGCCACGCGCGGCGGAAAGCGCATCACCAGGGCCGCCAGCGCGGCGATGAGCGACTTGCCCACGAGCACGCCGGCGACGAGGACGAGGAGGACGAGCGGCCGCGTCACCACGATGTGGAAATCGAAGAGCATCCCCACCGAGATGAAGAACAGGCTGGTCAGCGTCTCGCGGAAGGGCAGGATGTCCGACATCGCCTGGTGGCCGTACTCGCTGTCGGCGAGCGCGATTCCGGCGAGGAACGCGCCCAGCGCCAGCGACAGGCCGGCGAGCGAGGTGAGCCACGCGACGCCGCTCACCACGAGCAGCACGGCCAGCACGAATAGCTCGCGACGGCGCGTCGACGCCACGAGCGCGAGGACGCGCGGCACGACCAGCCGGCCGAGGACGACCGTGCCCACCACCAGCACCAGCGCCTTGCCGAGCACCAGCACGATCTCGCCGGGTTTCCCGCCGCGCCCCGCGAGCATGGGGACGAGGAGCATGAGCGGCACCACGCACAGGTCCTGAAACACAAGCGCGCCGACGATGAGGCGGCCGTGGGGGGCGTCGGTCTCCTGCCGCTCGGCGAGCGCGCGGAGGACGATCGCCGACGACGACATCGCCACCAGGAAGCCGTAGAACAGGCCGTGCGCGACGGGCTCGCCGAACGCGAGCGCGATCCCCAGCACGCCCGCGATCGTGAGGCCGACCTGCAGCCCGCCGCCCAGCGCCAGGAGACGCCACAGCCGGCGCATGCGCGCCAGCGACAGCTCGAGCCCGATGGTGAACAGGAGCAGCGCGACGCCGACCTCGGCGAGCGCCTCGATCGTGCCCGTGTCGCGCGCCAGCGACAGGCCCGTCGGGCCGATGACCGCCCCGGCGACGATGAAGCCGGCGATCGTCGGGAGGCGGAAGCGCGTGAGCACCAGCACGACGAGCACCGCCACCCCGAACACCACGACGAGCTCGCGCAGGAAGCCGGGCGGGTGCATCGAGGGCGATGTTACACCGCACACCGTGGCGGAACCGCACAGCATCCGCCCTGCAATTTCAGGGGGATGGGGGATGGCGCGGCCCTTGCTTCACCCTGGGTATGCTGATGATCGCGTGTGTCGCCGAGCGGACCGAGGCTGCCGAAGCCTGCCTCGAGGGGTGGCTCGACGGCGGAGTTCCGCTCACGCACATCGGGCTCATCCTGAGTGAGTCCACCCAGGAGCGCATCGAGAGCACGACGCGCTGCGGGACGTTCGCCGGGCACGCGGTCCGCGTCCCCACCATGGGGGTCATGGCCGCGGGCGCGATCGTCGAGGACCTCGCCGGCAACCGCGGCAGCCTCGTGGACGCGCTGGTCGGTCTCGGTTTGCCGCGCGCCCAGGCCGAGACCATCCGGGACGTCATCCAGCGCGGCGGCATGGCGCTCGTGGCCTTTACCGAGGAGTCGATCGAATTCCCGCCGGCCGTGGGCGCGTCCGCGCCCGCCCGGGTTGAGGAACCGGATGACGAGGCGATGGAGCTGGAACGTGTCCAGTTCCTGAACCTCGAAGGGGTGATGGACGCAGGGGATCCCACGGCTCGGCGTTTCTGCTTGCTGGAGGTGGACTGATGCAGCCCGACCCCATCCGCGCGCTCGCGACGGCCGCGACCTTTTACGCGCGCAACTCGGCCGCCTGGCTGGAGCAGTGCCTCGACTGCCTCATCCAGGAAATCATCGTCAAGGCCGCCAGCGAGCGGCCGGAGGAGGCCGGGCTCCGCAACTAGCCAGAGGAAAGAGGACATGGACATGACGAAACTGGATGAGCTCAAGGATCGCGTCGAGGCGAAGAGGCACGAGCTCCTCGCCAAGCTCAGCGAGATGAAGGCGGACAGCAGGGCCGAGATCAGACAGCAACACGACAAGCTGCGCGCGAAGCTCCGCGAGCTCGAGGGGCACCTCAAGGACGGCTGGGACAAGGTGACAAACGACGTCGCCTCCAAGCTGAACGATTGGTTGAAGAAGAATTGACGGAGGAAGAGTCATGGCGACGACAGCGACGGACATCGGCAGCGATCTGAAGACGCTCAAAGATGACATGGGCCAGCTGATGAAGCAGGTAATCGACAAGAACAAGGAGCGGCTCGTCGAGGCCAAAGACGACGTCTTTGGCAAGGCCGGCGAGCTGGCCGAGACGGCCGAGCAGAAGATCAAAAGCCGGCCGTTCCTGGCCGTGCTGATCGCGTTCCTCGTCGGACTGCTGTTCGGCGCATTCGCCCACAAGGCGTGAGATGCACTGGTTCCAGGCGGTCTCCTTGATCACCGCGGCCGGTGACCCTGGAGCGGTGGCCCGACGGGCGGGCATGGCCATCGTTGGGATGGGGCTCGCCTGGACCGTGTTGGCGGGAGGGCTGGGATTCGGCCTGTGGGGGCTGGCCTCGCTCCTCTCTCAGGTCATGCCCACGGCGGCGGCGGTGCTCGCCACCGGCGCCGCCGCCGTCGTGGGCGCCTCGCTGATCCTGTTCGGGCGCCGCCGGCGGGCCGGCCCGCACGCGCCGGCCGCGGAGCAGCTGCCCAAGCAGTTGATCGAGCGCTATCCCCTCGAATCGGTGGTGGTCGCGGCGGCGGCGGGATTCTTCGTGGCGCAGTCGGAGGACATCCGCGCGATGCTGGTGCGCGAGCTCCTGCGGGTCGCGCCGCAGAAAGGCGCGTGACCATGACGCAGATCCCGAGGACGTCGCAGTCGATCAAGCGCATCACGTCGCACGTGGCGCTCCCCGCGCCGGCGCGGCAGGCGCTGGTCTCGCTGCTCAACGCGCACGTGGCGACGTGCATGGATCTCTACACGCAGGTGCGGCAGGCCAAGTGGAACCTCGCCGGCCTGGAGTTCATCGCGCTCCACCAGCTCTTCGACGCCGTGGCCGCGCGCGTGGCCGCGTGGACCGACCAGCTCGCGGAAAGGGCGGCGACGCTCGGCGGCTACGTCCTTGGGACGGCGCGGCTGGCCGTCGCGGGGTCGTTCCTCACCGAGTACGACCTCGACGCGCTGAGCGGCCAGGCGCACGTGCGGGCGCTGGTCGGCCAGGTCGCCACGTACACGGCGCGGCTGCGCGACGCGATCGGCAACGCGGTCACCGTCGAGGATCCGGCGACGGTGGATCTGCTGACGCGCGTGCTGGGCGAGGCGGAGAAGGACCTCTGGCTCCTCGAGAGCCACCTCGGATAAAAACAAACAGAGAACAGAGAACGGGAACACAGAATTCGGAACCGTTCTCTGTTCCCATTCTCTGTTCTCTGTTCTCTGTTCTCTGTTGTTTTTTACGCCTCTTCCTTGCCTATCCCGAGGCTCTCGAGTCTCCGGTACAGCGTGCGCCTATCCAGCCCGAGAGTCTTCGCCGCCTGCGTCTTGTTTCCCCCGCACGCGGCGAGCACGCGGCGCACATAGCGGCGCTCCATCTCCTCGAGCGTGATCATCTCCTCGGGGTTGTCGGAGACCTCGAGCTTCTTCGACTGGTGCTCGCGCACCCGCTCCGGCAGGTCGTCCACGCCGATCTCGGACATGCGCGTGAGCGCCACGGCGCGCTCGAGGCAGTTCTCCAGCTCGCGCACGTTGCCCGGCCAGTCGTAGTCGAGGAGCTTCTGCGCCGCCGGGCGCGAGATGCCGACGACGTCCTTGCGCGAGCGCTCGGCGTGACGCCGCAGGAAGTGCTGCGCCATGACCAGGATGTCCCCCTGGCGCGATCGCAGCGGCGGCACCTCGATGTGCACGACGTTGATGCGATAGTAGAGGTCGGGGCGGAAGCGGCCGTCCTCCACCTCGGTCTCCAGGTCGCGGTTGGTGGCGGCGATCAGGCGCGCGTCGAACGGCACCTCCTCCTCGCCGCCGACGGGGCGGACGCGCCGCTCCTGCAGCACGCGCAGCAGCTTGACCTGCACCTCGGCCGGCATCTCGCCGATCTCGTCGAGGAACAGCGTCCCGCTCGACGCCTGCACGAACAGGCCGCGCTTCTGCCCCTTGGCGTCGGTGAACGCCCCTTTCACGTGGCCGAACAGCTCGCTCTCGAGGAGCGAGGCGGGGATCGCCGCGCAGTTGATGGCCACGAACGGCGCCTCGGCCCGCGGCCCCAGCTCGTGGATGGCGCGCGCCACCAGCTCCTTGCCGGTGCCGCTCTCGCCGGTGATCAGCACCGTCGCGTCGGCGCCGGCGACCTGCTCGATGAGCTCGCGCACGCGGCGCATCGCGGCGCTGTCGCCGAGGATCGCCGCGTCCCGCCCCGACAGCGCCTGGCGCAGGCGGCGGACCTCGGACGTGAGGCGTCGGTGCTGGATCGCCCGCGCCAGCGCGATATCGGCGGAGTCGGCGGAGAAAGGCTTGGTGATGAAGTCGTACGCTCCGGCGCGCATCGCCTCCACCACCATCTCCATGTTGCCGAATGCGGTGATGACGACGACCGGCAATTCGGGATGGGACTCGGCCACCTTCTGGGCGAGCTCGATCCCGGTCATGCCGCCGAGCTTCACGTCGGTGAGGACGACGTCGACCTCCTCGCCGCGGAGCCGCTCCAGGGCTTCCGCGGCGCTGCCGCACGGCACGATCTCGTAGCCGCGGCGCCCGAGCCCGCCGGCGAGCAGGGCGCGCGCGTCGGGATCGTCGTCCACGAACAGGACGCGTCCGTTCATCGATAGAATCCTAGCCCTTTCCATTCCTCCCTCCACCGAAAATGGAAGGTCGCGCCGGAGCCGACCTCCGACTCCACCCACACCCGGCCGCCGCGCGCCTCGACCAGCTTCTTCACCACCGCGAGGCCGATCCCGGCCCCTTCGACCTTGTCGCGCGGCACCAGCGTCTGGAAGATCTCGAACACCTTGTTCTGGTACTCGACCGGGATGCCGCGCCCGTTGTCGGACACGGAGAACACCCAGTCGCGTCCCACCTGGCGGCCGCGGCAGCGGATCTCCGGCCCGCCGTGCTTGATCGCGTTGGCGAGGAGGTTGATCCACACCTGCTGGAACTGCACCCTGGGCGTGCGCAGGACCGGCATGGGCCCGTCGACGGCGACGTGGATCCCCTCGGGTGGCGCCAGGAGCTCGATCGTCTCGCGCAGCAGCGCCCCCACGTCGACGCGCTCGGGCGGGTCGTGCCTCCGGCCGGCGCGCGAGTAGGCGAGGATCCCGTCGATGAGACCCTCCATGCGATGCACGCGGCCGCGCAGGAGCTGGAGGTGCTCGCGGCTCTTCTCGTCGAGCTTCGCCGCCAGGTCCTCCTCCAGCCACGACGACAGGTTCGCGATCCCGCGCAGCGGCGCCTTGAGATCGTGTGAGGCGACGTAGGCGAACTGGTCGAGGTCGCGGTTGGACCGCGCCAGCGCCTCGTTGATCTCCTCCAGCATGCTCTGGGCGCGCTCCCTGGCGGTGACGTCGCGCCAGATCGACACGTTGACGAGGATCGTGATGAGGCAGGCGAGCACCGCCCCCAGCACCAGCGTCCAGCGGACCACGACGAAGGTGGCGTCGCGCTTGGCGATGCGCGCGAACAGGAGCGTCGTCTCATCGGTGTCGAGCTCGTCGAGGATGCGCCGCATGTGCAGGGCGGTGTCGCGCTCGGCCATGTCCTCGAGTAGGACCACCGCCCGCTTCGGCGCGACCGCGTAGGTGGCGAGCGCCGCGTCGAGCTCGCCGAGGCTCAGGTAGATCATCATCGCGAGGTGCTCGACGCGCTCGCTCTGTTTGGGGGTGTCGCCGACCAGCGCGCGGAGCGCGGCGAGCTCCTCGGGGATGCGCGCGCGGTTCCGCAGGTAGTCGTCGCGCGAGTCGGAGCTGCCGGTGAGGAGGTGGTTGCGCTCGGCGATCTCGGCGTGGAGGAGCAGCGACCGGATCGTGAGCGACGCGCCCTGCACCTCGGACGTGTGCTGCACCCACTGGCTGGCCGCCGTCGCCGAGTCCACCGTATCCCAGCCGACCGCGGCGGTGATCAGCACCAGCACCCCGACGAAGGTCGCCGCTGCGACCTTGACGCGCAGGGTGCGCATCATGCCGCCGGCAGGCTGAACCGCAACGCGGCGCCTCCTCCCGGGCGGTTCCGGGCCTCGATCGTGCCGCCGTGCGCGCGGACGATCCCGCGGGCGATGGTGAGCCCGAGGCCGGCGCCGGAGCGGCGCGCGGGATTCGCCTGGTAGAACCGGTCGAAGATGTGGGGGAGCACGTCTTCGGGGATGCCGGGGCCGCTGTCGGCGACCGTGACCCACACCCGGTCGCCGTCGCGCGCCGCCGACAGCTCGACCGGACCCTGTCCGCGCGCGTGGCGGAGCGCGTTGCCGATGAGGTTCCCCAGCGCCTGCAGGATGCGGTGGCGGTCCGCCTGCACCATCTCGTCGCTCGGCTCGACGGCGATGGCCATTCCCGCCTCGCTCGCCAGCACCTCGTTCTCCTTCGCCGCCTGCTCCAGGATGCCGCGCACGCCGGTCGGCCGGGGCTCGACGGCGAGCGCGCCCGCCTCGATCCGGCCGGCGTCGAGGAGGTCCTGGATCAGGCGGTCGGCGCGCTTGAGCGTGCGCCGCACCGCGCCGACATAGCGGGCCCGCTCGGACGCCCCGAGCGACGCGTCGGCCAGCTCGTCGACGGCGACGCCCACGGCGTGGATGGGATTGCGCAGGTCGTGCGATACGACCGCCAGGACGTCCTCGCGCACCCGCGCGGCGCGCCCCATCTCCTCCCGCGCCATCCGCTCCGCGGTGCGGTCGTCGAGGATCATCACCGCCGCGACCTTCCGCCCGCGGGGGTCGCGCACCGGCGCGGCGCCGGCGCGGACGTGGAGGATCTTCCCGTCCGGGCGGTAGATCTGCATCTCCACGTCGGCGATCACGGAGTCCTCGCTGAGCGCGCGCACGAGCGGCCATTCCAGCGGCTCGAGCCAGCGCCCGTCGCTCCAGCGGGCCTTGCAGCCGCGCAGTCCGTCGGCCGAATCGAGCTCGCCGCACCACGATCGGGCGGTTTCGTTGGAGAAGACGAGCTTCCCCGTGGCGTCGGCGACGAACACCGCCGCCGGCATCTGCTGGATGATCGCGCCCAGGAGCCGCCGCTCGGCGGCGAGCTCGTTCCGGGCGACGCGCGCGCGCTCCTCGGCCTGGCCGACCCGCATGGCGAAGCGGAGGCGGCGCTCGAGCCGGACGGGATTCACGTCGGACTTCGGCAGGTAGTCGGAGGCCCCGGCGGCGACGAGCTCGGCGGCGACGCCGTCCTCCGCGGCGGTGACGACGAGCACCGGGGTGGTGATGCCCGCCTCGCGGATGCGGCGGATGAGGGACAGGCCGTCCTCGCCGGGAAGACCGTGATCGAGGATCACGCAGTCGTAGGGGCGGGCGCGCAGCCGGTCCAGCACGCTCGCGGACGACGTCTCCTCGTCGATCTCCGACCCGGGCAGCGCTCGCCGGATGGCGGCGCGATCCGCGGCGTCGTCGTCGACCAGGAGGATGAGCATGCTCACGCCCGCGGGAAGGTTACCTTCGACCAGTACTCGGTGAAGGTGCTCATGGCCTGTTTGAATGCGCCAAGGTTGACGGGCTTGAGGAAATACCCGGCCACATTCATGCGATAGGCCTGAGCGCGATCCTCCTCGTCGGCGGACGTGGTGAGCACGACCACGGGCAGCCAGTGAAGCTTGGGGTCGTGCCGGATCTCGCGCAGGAATTCGAGCCCGTTCATGCGCGGCATGCGCAGGTCGATGAGGATGACGAGACGGCGGAGGGGGAAGGCGCCCGAGCGCAGGAGATTGATGGCCTCCACCCCGTCCTGCGCCACCGTGACCGATTCGACCGCATCCACTCCCCGAAATGCCCGCTGGACGTTGAGCGCGTCGAGCAAGTCGTCCTCGACGAGGAGGAGGTGGATGCGGCCGTCATCTTCCATCAGGATCACTGGTAAGCAAGTGCCGTACCAGGAAAATTTACCAGTCCCCACGCCTCGGACGGCGTGCGCATTTGACACTATGTGCTCGGCCGCCACGCGCTCAGGTAGGATGCTGATATGGCAAAGGAGGTCCATTTCCTCCTCGTGGAAGACGACGAGGTGGACGCGAGGACCATCCGCCGGGCGCTGGAAAAACATCGGGTGACGAATCCCGTCACCGTCGCGAGCGACGGCCAGGAAGCGCTCGATCTGCTCCAGTCCGGGCAGATCCCGCTCTCGCCTCTGGTGGTCCTGCTCGATCTCAACATGCCTCGCATGAACGGGCTCGAGCTCCTGCGGGCGATGCGTCGGGATCCCCGGCTCGCCGCCGTGACGGTGGTGGTGCTCACCGTCTCCGCCGACGAGCCGTGCGTCGTCGAGGCCTACCAGCTGAACGCCGCCGGCTATCTGCAGAAGCCCGTCCGGTTCGAGGACTTCTCCGAGATGATGGGAGTCCTCCACAAGTACTGGACGCTGGTAGAAATGCTTTAGAAATCAAATCTTAAGATATCTGCCCTGGATCCTGTCACCCGGATCTCCTATAACTGAACGTATGGCCAGGTCAGCGGAATGGGCCCATCTGGTCCCTCGTCCCGACCCCCGCCCCGCCGAAGGGTCGTGGCGGCTCGAGGAGCTTCGCGGCCGGCTGGCCGAGATCACGAGCGCCGGCCCGAGCGCGGCGGTGACCCTCGCGTTCCGCGTGGTCCTCGACGCGCAGGGGGCGGGCGAGCCGGTCGCGTGGATCACCACGCGGCGGGTGTGCTTCTTTCCGCCGGACGCGGCCGAGACCGGCGTGGACCTCGACGCGCTGGCGGTGGTGCGCGTCCCGGCGCCCGCGGACATCCTCCGCGCCGCGGACATGCTCGCGCGCGCGGGGGCGTTCGGGCTGCTGGTCCTCGACGTGGGCGCGGCCGACGTCCCGATGGCCGCGCAGTCGCGACTCCTGGGCCTGGCGCAGAAGCACGATGCGGCGGTGCTGTTCTTGACCAAGAAGACGGGCGCGTCGCTGGGCTCGCTCATCTCGCTGCGCGGCGAGGCGCGGCGGGCGCGCACCGGGCCGGGCGCGTTCCGCTGCGAGCTGGCGATCGTCAAGGACAAGCGCCGCGCGCCCGGATGGACGCACGCCGAGGTGTGCCGTGGATCGACGGGCCTGCGTTGACGTGCCGGCGCTGCCGCTGCAGCTCGTCGTGCGGGGAGGCGTGACCGGCCCGGCGGCCGTCGTCGAAAAGGACAAGCCGCAGGGCGCGATCCTCGAGGCGAACGAGGCGGCGCGGCGCCGGGGCGTCCTGCCGGGGATGCGTTACGCGGCGGCGCTGTCGCTCGCGCCGGACCTCCACGCGCGCGAGGTGCCGCCGGCGGCGACGGCGGCGGGCGTGGAGGAGGTCGCGACGATCCTGCGGCGGTTCTCGCCGGGGGTGGAGCCGGCGCCGGTCGACGCCGAGCCGGGGGTGTTCTGGCTGGACGTCGCGGGGCTGGCGCGCCTCTACGCGTCGGCGGGGGCGTGGGCGCGCGAGGTGCGGGCGGCGCTGGCGGCGGCGGGCTTCCGCGCGGCGGTGGTGGTGGGGTTCTCGCGCTTCGGCACCTACGCGGTGGCGCGCTCGCTCGGCGGCGCGCGCGCGGTCGCGTTCGCCCGTCCCGCCGACGAGGACGCGGCGGCGCGGCGGGTGCCGCTCGGACGGGTGGGGATCGAGCCGCGGGCGCGCGACGACCTCGCCAAGCTCGGGGTCGCCACCGTGGGGCAGCTCTGCGCCCTGCCGGCGACGGGGATCGCGCGGCGTTTCGGGGCGGAGGCGCGGCGGCTGCACGAGCTCGCCGCGGGCAAGCTCGACGAGCCGCTGACGCCGGCGATCCCGCCCGAGGCGCTGGTGCGGCGGATCGATCTCGATGATCCCGAGGCGGACGTGGAGAGCCTGACGTTCCGCGGAAAGCAGCTCCTCGATCCGCTCCTGCCGCTCCTCATGCGGCGGGGGGAGGCGCTGGCCGAGCTGACGGTGCGGCTCGGG
>DATFWE010000280.1:0-35751 GCA_035259575.1 Haliangiales bacterium | reverse complement strand
GCGCGCTACATCTCCGGCTTCTCCTGCGAGAAGGGCACCGTCGAGAGCGAGAAGGCGATGCTCGGCCTCGTCGCCGAGCGGAAGAAGATCGCCAAGCAGTTCCCCAACCTGGTCGACTACGAGTCCAAGCGCGCGTTCGCGCGGTTCTACGAGCCGCAGCCCATCCCGCCGGCCGGCTCCCCCGTCGAGGACGTGATCGTCCGGCGCGGGTTCCTGGGGATCCGCAAGGAGAGGACGACGCGGCCGTTCCGCCGCAGCGGGCCCGAGGTGGCGGAGCGCCTGCGCCGCACGCGCATCGGCATGCCGCGCGTCCTCAACATGTACTCGACGGCGCCGTATTTCCGCGCCTACTTCGAGGCGCTGGGGCTGCCGCGCCAGAACGTCGTCTTCTCCGACGAGAGCGGCGAGGAGATGTGGGTCGAGGGAGGCAAGTACGGCTCGATCGACCCGTGCTTCCCGTCGAAGGTCGCGCAGGCCCACATCCACAACCTCCTGTTCCACCAGCACGACCCGGAGAAGGGGCGCGCGCTGCGCTACATCTTCTTCCCCATCCTCACGCACGTGCCGAGCTTCGGCGAGGGGGTGATGGACAAGTCCTCCTGCCCGATCGTCGCCGGCACGCCCGAGGTGATGAAGGCCGCGTTCACCAAGGAGATCGATTTCTTCGCCCAGCGGGGGATCGAGTACGTCGATCCGGCGCTGACGTTCGGCGAGCCGCACCTGACGGCGCGGCGCATGTTCGAGACCTGGGGCCCGCGCCTGGGCGTCACCGAGGACGAGAGCGACCACGCGCACCGCCAGGGCGTGGCGGCGCTCGCCGCGTTCGACCGCGACCTGCAGGAGAAGGGGAGGGCCATCCTCGACACCGTCGAGGACGAGGGGCGGATCGCGATCCTCATGGTCGGGCGGCCCTACCATTCCGATCCCGGCCTGAACCACGGCATCCCCGAGGAGTTCCAGGTCCTCGGCTATCCCATCCTGTCGGTGCGCTCGGTGCCGCGCGACCCCGCCTACCTGGCGCGTTTCTTCGGGGCGGAGCTCGCGCGCGGCCAACACCCGCTCGACATCAACGACGTGTGGCCGGAGAACTACTCGGCCAACAGCGCGCAGAAGGTGTGGGCGGTGAAGTTCGCCGCGCGCCACCCCCACGTCGCGCTCCTCGATCTGTCGAGCTTCAAGTGCGGGCACGACGCGCCGACGTACGGGATCATCGACAGCATCGTCGCCGCGGCGGGGACGCCCTACGCCGCGCTCCACGACATCGACGCCAACAAGCCGGGCGGGTCGATCAAGATCCGGGTCAAGACCTATGCCCACAGCCTGAAGCTCCACCAGGAGGCGCTCGAGGACACGGCGCGCAAGCGCGCCGAGCTGGCCCACAGCCTCGATCAGAAGAAGCTCGAGCTGCTCACGCTCAAGCGCGCGCGGCTCGGCCGGCCCGACGCCGAGCTCGAGCGCCAGATCGACGAGCTGGCCGCGCGCGTGCGGGCCTACGCGCCGCCGCGGCCGGCGGCGCCCGAGCCGGCCCGGCTGCCGGCCGGGCTCCACGGACTGAAGAAGAAGCAAGCCGACGGGACGCTGGTCCCAGTAGGAGGATGACCATGGCGGAACGCTTTCACCTTCCGATGGCAGACGACGCCGACATCGACGCGCAGCTGCGCGCGTTCGAGGAGGCCGAGCGCGCCCGCCTGGGCATCCGCGCGGAGCGGCGGCAGTGGGTCGACACCATGATCCGCCCGGAGATGAAAAAAACCGAGCGCGACGCGGTGACGATCCTCCAGAGCGGCCTGACCGCGGCGCAGGACTTTCTCGTCGAGGGGGCGCTGTCCGGCTTGGGCTATCGGGTGAAGAACCTGCCCATGGCCGACTACGAGGCGCTCCGCTACGGCAAGGAGTTCGGCAACCGCGGACAGTGCAACCCGACCTACTTCACCGTCGGGAACCTGGTCAAGCACCTGAGCCAGCTGCGCGACCAAGGCATGACCGCCGAGGAGATCATCAAGAGGAACGTGTTCCTCACCGCCGGCGCGTGCGGGCCGTGCCGCTTCGGCATGTACGTCACCGAGTACCGCAAGGCCCTGCGCGACGCCGGCTTCGACGGCTTTCGCGTGATGTTGTTCCAGCAGCAGGGCGGGCTGGCCCAGGCGACGGGCGGCGACGTCGGCCTCGAGATGAATCCGGCGTTCTTCGCCGGGATCGTCAAGGCGATCATCGGCGGGGACGTGCTCAACGCGCTCGGCTACCGCATCCGTCCCTACGAGGTCGTCCCCGGCGCCACCGATCGCGCCATGGAGGACGCCAAGCGCATCGTCTACCGCGCGCTGCACGAGGGCACCAACGTGTTCCTGGCGCTGGCGCGGTGTCGCAAGCTGTTCGCGGCGATCGAGGTCGACCGGCTGCGGCCGCGTCCGAAGACGTCGATCATCGGCGAGTTTTGGGCGATGACGACGGAGGGGGACGGCAACTACCACCTCCAGCGCTTCCTCGAGTCGGAGGGGGCGGAGAACGACATCCAGCTCACCACCGCGTGGCTCCTCTACAACGTGTGGGAGGTGGCGCGGGATACGCGCGAGCGCCGGTACCTGCGCGGGGCCGATGGGGGCAACTATGGGCTCGAGGGCCTCGACGAGATCGGCGTGGCCAAGCGCCTGGCGGCGATGCGCGCCGCCGAGGCCGCGCTCCGCGTCGGCTTCCAGGCCTTCGCGCTGCCGCTCGGCCTCTACGGGTACCACCTCCCCGACATGGACAAGGTCGCCGAGGTGGCGGCGGGCTATTACTCGAACGATCTCCGCGGCGGCGAAGGGCACATGGAGGTCGGCAAGCTCATCTTGAACACCGTGCGCGGCAAGGCTCACCTCACGGTGAGCGTCAAGCCGTTCGGGTGCATGCCCTCGTCCGGCGTGTCGGACGGCGTCCAGTCCTTGATTACCGCCCGCTTCCCCGGGACGCTGTTCTGCGCGGTCGAGACGTCCGGCGACGGGGCGGCCAACTTCTACTCGCGCGTGCAGATGTTCCTCTACAAGGCGCGCCAGGCGGCCGAGGCCGAGCTCCAGAACGCGTACGAGGAAACGGGCGTTACCGAGGGGCAGATACGTGATTTCCTGAAAAAGAACAAGAGGTTCGCCAGCCCGCTGCATGCTCCGCCCCATCGCGTGGCCGGGACGGCCGCGAACCTCGTCTACGAGGTCGCGCCGCTCATCACGCAGTCCGCGGCCGCGCGGGCGGCGGCACGCGCGAAGGTCGCGGGGGCCGCGGCGCGGACCTGGGCGCGATCGCTCCCGGGGAAAGTCCGGGCGGCGGGGGCGTTCCTCGCCGACCCCGAGACCCGGGCCAAGGCGAAGGAGGACGCCCGCGTCCTCCTGTTCCTGGGGCGGCGGGCGGTCGCCAAGCGATTCGGCCGCCCCGACACCGCAAGTTAGTCGCCCGCCCCATCGGAAGCTGGTACGCTACGCCCGAATGCGCGCGCTCGTCGGGCCTAGCCTCGTCGTCGTTGCGCTATCGCTGAGGGTTGCGCTATCGCTGAGGGTTGCGCTATCGCTGAGGGTTGCGCTATCGCTGAGGGTTGCGCTATCGCTGGGGGCGCTGGGGGCCTGCTCCGCGCTCGCGCCTGTCTCCGACGGGACGAGCCTGTCGTGGGGATCGACCAATCGCGGCGCGCTCCTCGACGCAGCCGAGCTACCGGTGCGCGGCGAGGGCTACGTCGTCCCGCCGACGTGGGCGGTGCGCGACATGAACTGGGGCACGGACGAGCTCGTCGGGCTCATCGTCCGCGCCACGCGCCGCCTGGCGCACGACGACCCGGGCGTGCCCCTCGCCGTCGGGGATCTGTCGGGGCGCCGCGGCGGGCCGACCGCGTGGCACCGGTCCCACCAGGCCGGGCGGGACGCCGACCTCATCTTCTTCGCCGTCGACGACGGCGGCCGCTCCGCGCCCATGCCCGCCACGATGCGCGTCTTCGACGAGAACGGCGCGACGGTCGACGGCGGCCGGCGCTACTACTTCCACACCGCGCGGAACTGGGAGCTGGTGCGCGCGCTGCTCGAAGATCCCGAGGGCGAGGTGCAGTTCCTGTTCGTGGCGCGGCACCTGCGCAAGCTCCTCCTCGACTACGCCGCCGCGCAGGCCGAGCCGACCGACCTGGTCGAGCGCGCCGAGGCGGTGCTGGTGCAACCGGGGGACTCGCTCCCCCACGCCGACCACCTCCACGTGCGCATCTACTGCCCCGCGTCGGACGTGGCGCTGGGCTGCCGCGAGCGGGGCCCGCTGCGCTGGCTCAAGAAGGGCTACAAGTACGTCGCCGAGCGCATGCGCGAGACGCTCGCCGACGCGCCGCCGGCGATCCGGCCGTTCTGCCAGCTCGTGCGCGCCGGCCTCGTCGCCGCGCGCTAGCCCCTTCACTTGGACGCGAGGAGCCCCGGCAGCTTCGGCGCGGCCGTCGCCAGATCCCCCTCGTACTTGAGGAGGAGGTTCAGCGTGTCGCGCGCGAGCTCGGCGTCGAGGCGATCGGCGTTGAGGACGACGAGGGCGCGCGCCCAGTCGATCGTCTCGGCGACGCTCGGCTTCTTCTTCAGGTCCAGCGCGCGCACGGCCTGCACCACGCGCACCACCTCCGCGGACAGCGCCGCCTCGATCCCCGGCACGCGCGAGCGGACGATGGCGAGCTCGCGCTCGGCCGAGGGAAAGTCGAGCCACAGGTGGAGGCAGCGGCGCCGGAGCGCGTCGGAGAGCTCGCGCGTGTTGTTCGAGGTGAGCACCACCAGCGGCCGGTGGCGCGCGGTGAGCGTCCCCAGCTCGGGCACGCTCACCTGGAACTCGGCGAGCACCTCGAGGAAGAACGCCTCGAGCTCGGCCTCGGCGCGATCGACCTCGTCGATGAGCAGCACCGCCCGCCGCTCCGCGGTGATCGCGCGCAGGAGCGGCCGCTGGAGCAGGAACCGTTCGGAGAAGAACGCGTCCTCCTGGGCGGCGATGCGGTCCACGGCCTCGGGGAGCGTCGCCGCCCCCGCCACGACCTCGCCGATCTTGTCGCGCAGGATCTGGGTGTAGAGGAGCTGCTTGGCGTACTCCCACTCGTAGAGCGTCTTGGCCTCGTCGAGCCCCTCGTAGCACTGGAGGCGGTGGAGCTCGGCGCCGAGGACATGGGCCACCGACTTGGCGAGCTCGGTCTTGCCCACGCCGGCGGGGCCCTCCGCCAGGATCGGCTTCTCCAGCCGATCGGCGAGGAAGATGGTGGTGGCCAGGCTGCGGTCGGCGATGTAGCCGGTCGCGGCGAGACGCGCGACGACGTCGTCGATGGACTGGAAGCTGTTCATGGCGGTGTGGGTCCGGCGTCGGGAAGCGTAGCAGGTGGCGGGGGCGGCTCGGGCGGGGGCGGCGCCGCGGCGGGCGGCGGCTGGTCGAACGCGATGGACGACAGCATGTAATCGAACGCCGACAGGAAGCTCTGCATCGACTCGGCCGGCGCCGCCAGCGTCAGCACGAACGCCGTGCCGCCGTGGGCCAGGTAGCCCTGACGGATGCGCTTCTTCTTGTCGGGGGCGGTGGCGTCCACGACGATCGCGCCCCCCTGGCGCGCGGCGACGCCGCCGACGCGGAAGCCGACCTTCTTCAGCGCCTTCTGGTTGCGCTCGACGTAGTCCTTGAGCGACTCGCCCCCCGCCAGCGGCTGCACCGCGAGCGTGAGCCGCGCGCCGCTCTTGTGCACGCCGACGACGAGCAGCCCGGGGTACGCCGTCTCCTCGGACAGCGCCCAGTCCTTGGGCGAGAGCATCTCGAGCTGGAAGCGCTCGCTGCGATAGAGGCTGCCGTAGATGTCCGCCGACGCCGTCGCGGCGAGCATCGCGACGACGGCCGCCAATGCCTTTTGCATGTGCGGGGCGAGCATAGCAGCGTTCGGCGCGCCGATACCTGAACGGGATATCAGGTAAATAGTGAACGATCTCCGGCGCTTTCCTGTTGACTGTTTCCATTGAATAGAATACATTCGATACAAGATTGAGGGGCGAAATATCCGGTGCGTACCCATCTGGAGATCACGAACGGCGCGGCGGAGCTGGGGCGGGGGACGTCGTTCCCCGACGGCCGCGCGGCGGACGCCGGCGTCGGGGCGCCGTGCTTCGCCGCCGGCGCGACGGCGTGCGAGCGCAGCCCGTCGGGCGGGGCGCACGGCGGGAGCGGCGCCGGCGGAAGCGACCGCGGCGGCGACGACGGCGCGCTGCTCACCGAACGGGACCTCAAGGCGATCGAGCGCGAGCACCCGGACGGCGTGACGTCCGTGCAAGTAGTGGACGTCTTCGTCCGGCGGGGCATCCGCTTCTCCGAGGCGACGTTCCGCAAGTACGTGCAGCAGGGGCTGGTGCCGCGCAGCCGCCGGGTGGGCCGCAAGGGCAAGCACCAGGGGTCGCTCGGGCTTTACCCCACGACGGTCATCCGCCGGATCAACGCGATCAAGCGGCTGCAGGCGGAGAACTACACCATCGAGGACATCGCTCGGCAATTCCTGCGCTTCCGCGACGAGATCGAGGAGCTGGAGCGGGGGCTGTCGTCGGTCCTGGGGGGGTTCGAGGAAGAGCTGGGCAAGCCGCACTTCGACATCCATGCGCGCAAGTCGCTGCGCAGGGATATCGCCGACGCGCGGAAGGCCGCCGATGAGCTGGTCCACCGGCTCGCAGGCATCGAGCGCCGCATCGTCGGCGCGGGGGAGCGCCCCCCGCCGGCGCCGGGCGGCGCGGAGGACCTCTTGTAGAGGAGGAGGCCACCATGGATCGAGAAGACTGGCCCGACGACGATCTCGAGACGACCCGCGAGAGCGCGCTCTCGGAGGAGGTGGCCGCCCCGACGGCCGTAACGGAGGGCCCGCCGGCGACGAGCCGAAAGGTCCGTCGCCGCGGGCGACGGACGCGCATGCGGTCGAAGACGATCGCGATGAAGCGCTTGACCAAGGAGGAGCTGCGCCTGGGCGCGCTCCTCTATCCGCCGGTCGACGAGCCGCGACCGCGGATGCGGTCGGAGTGCAAGGACGCGCCGCGGCCGTGCCCGTGGGTGAGCTGCAAGCACCACCTCTACCTCGACGTGAACCCCGAGACCGGGTCGATCAAGCTGAACTTCCCCGACCTCGAGGTGTGGGACATGAGGGAGACCTGCTCCCTCGACATCGCCGACCGCAACGGCATCACGCTCGAAGAAGTGGGCGAGATCATGAACCTGACGCGCGAGCGCATCCGCCAGGTGGAGGTGCGCGGCCTGCTCAAGCTGAAGATGATGTCGCCCATCGGCGGCAACGACCCGTCCGACGTGTCCTGAGGGGTTGAAATCGGCGCGCGAGCCTGCTACGAGCAGGCACCATGCCGAAGGTCCAGCGCGCCATCGTCTCCGTCTCCGACAAGCGCGGGCTCGTCGAGCTCGCGCGGGGCCTGTCGCGGCACGGCGTCGAGATCCTGTCCACCGGCGGGACGGCCAGGGAGCTGGGCGGGGCGGGCATCGCAACCCGCGCCATCAGCGACTACACCGGCGCGCCGGAGATCCTCGACGGCCGCGTCAAGACGCTCCACCCCAAGGTCCACGGCGGCCTGCTCGGGCGGCCGATCCCCGCGCACGAGGCGGAGATGGCGCGCCAGGGCATCGACCGGATCGACCTCGTCGTGGTGAACCTCTATCCGTTCCGCGAGACCGTCGCCAAGGGCGCGCCGTTCCCGGAGGCCATCGAGAACATCGACATCGGCGGGCCGTCGATGCTGCGCTCCGCCGCGAAGAACTTCGAGCGCGTCGCGGTGGTGGTCGACCCGGACGACTACGGCGCGGTGCTCGCCGAGATCGACGCCACCGGCGAGGTCGCGCGGGCGACGCGTTTCCGCCTGGCCAAGAAGGCGTTCTCCCACACCGCGGCGTACGACGGCGACATCGCCGCCTACCTCACGTCGATGGCGGACGAGGGGGGCGAGCGCGACGCGTTCCCGGGCGTGCTCACCCTGCAGTGGTCGAAGCGCACGGGCCTCCGCTACGGCGAGAACCCCCACCAGACGGCCGCGTTCTACGCCGCGGCCGACGCGGCGCCGGACAGCCTGGCGCGCGCCGAGATCCTCCAGGGCAAGGAGCTGTCCTACAACAACATCCTCGACCTCGACGCCGCGTACGCGTGCGCGCGCGAGTTCGAGCCGCCGGCCGCGGTCATCATCAAGCACACCAACCCCTGCGGCGCGGCGACCGCCGCCGACGCGGCCGCCGCCTACCGCAAGGCGCGCGAGACCGACCCGACGTCCGCCTTCGGCGGGATCGTCGCGACGAACCGCCCCGTCGACGCCGAGCTGGCGCGCCTGCTGAGCGAGACGTTTCTCGAGTGCGTGATCGCGCCGAGGTACGACGCGGCGGCGCGCGAGGTCCTCGCCGCCAAGAAGAACCTCCGTCTGGTCGCGACCGGGCCGTGGGGGAGGGCCGCGCCGGCCCTGGCGCTGCGCAGCGTGTCGGGCGGGCTGCTCGTCCAGACGGCCGACCAGGGGATGGTCGCGGCGGGCGAGGCGCGCGTGGTCACGAAGCGCGCCCCCACCGCGGACGAGCTGACCGCGCTCGACTTCGCCTGGCGCATCGCCAAGCACGTCAAATCCAACGCGATCGTGTTCGCGCGCCCGGACCAGACGGTGGGCGTGGGCGCGGGGCAGATGTCGCGCGTGGACAGCGTGAAGATCGCCGTGGCCAAGGCGCAGCTCCCGCTTGCGGGCACGTCGGTCGCGTCGGACGCGTTCTTCCCGTTCCGCGACGGGGTGGACGCGCTCGCCGACGCCGGCGCCACCGCGATCATCCAGCCGGGCGGATCGGTGCGCGACGCGGAGGTCATCGCCGCGGCGGACGAACGCGGCCTGGCGATGCTGTTCACCGGCATGCGACACTTCCGCCACTGATGAAGATCCTGGTCGTCGGCGGCGGGGGCAGGGAGCACGCGCTGGCGTGGGCGTTTGCCCGCCGCGGCCACGCCGTCGTCGCCGCGCCGGGGAATCCCGGCACCGCGCGCATCGGCCGCAACCTCGCCGTCAAGGCCGACGACATCGCCGGGCAGGTGCGCGCGGCGCGCGACGAGCGCCCGGACCTCGTCGTCGTCGGACCGGAGGCGCCGCTGTGCGCCGGCCTCGCCGACGCCCTGCGCGCGGCCGGCATCCCGACGTTCGGGCCGAACCGCGACGGCGCGCGGCTCGAGGGGTCCAAGGCGTGGAGCAAGGCGTTCTTCGCCCGTCACGGCCTGCCCACGGCGAGGTTCTTCGACGCGACGACGATGGCGGAGGTCGATCACGCGCTCGACGCCCTCGGCGCCGCGGTCGTCAAGGCCGACGGGCTGGCGGCGGGAAAGGGGGTCGTGGTGGCGCGGACGCGCGACGAGGCGCGCGCCGCCGCGGCGGGCATGATCGAGGGCGGCGCGTTCGGCGACGCCGGGCGACGCGTGGTCATCGAGGAGCGCCTGCCGGGACGCGAGGCGTCGATCCTGGCGATCTCCGACGGACGTTCGTTCGTGCTGCTGCCGGCCGCGGAGGATCACAAGGCCGTCTTCGACGGAGACCGCGGCCCCAACACCGGCGGCATGGGCGCGGTGTCGCCCACGCCGGTGGTGACGCCGGAGCTCGTCGAGCGCGCGCGCCGCGAGGTGTTCGAGCCGGTGGTGCGCGGACTCGCCGCCGAGGGCATCGACTACCGCGGCGTGCTGTACGCCGGCCTCATGGTCGCGCCCGACGGAACGCCCAACGTGCTCGAGTTCAACTGCCGCTTCGGCGACCCCGAGGTGGAGGCGATCGCCGTCCGCTGGGCCGACGATCCGGCGGCGTGGCTGGCCGGCGCGGCCGCGGGCCGGCTCCCCGCGGGCGAGCCGGAGTTCTCCCCGCGCGCGGCGACGTGCGTGGTCATGGCGGCGGAAGGATACCCGGGCACGCCGCGGGGCGGCGACCGCATCGCCGGGATTGCCGAGGCCGAGGCGCTGGGCGACGTCGTGGTGTTCCACGCAGGCACGCGCGCCGCCGACGGCGGCCTCGTGACCGCCGGCGGACGCGTGCTGGCGGTCACTGCGCTCGGGGACGACGCCGCGGCCGCGCGCGCCCGCGCCTACGCCGCGGTGGGCAAGATCTCCTGGCCGGGGGCACACTATCGAACCGACATCGGAGGGAGAATCACATGAAGGCGGTGCAACAATGAGAGATCCGAAGGTCGCCGTCATCATGGGCTCCGCGTCCGACATGGCGGCGATGCAGCCCGCCGTCGACGTGCTCGCCGAGCTGTCCGTGCCCGTCGAGGTGCGCGTCCTGTCGGCGCACCGCACCCCCGAGCGGGCGATCGAGTTCGCCCGCACCGCCGCCGACCGCGGGCTCAAGGTCATCATCTGCGGCGCGGGCGGCGCCGCGCACCTGGGCGGCGTCGTCGCCGCGTTCACGCTCCTTCCCGTCATCGCCGTGCCGCTCGGCCGGTCGCTCGGCGGGCTCGATTCGCTCTACGCCATGGTGCAGATGCCGCCGGGCATCCCGGTCGCCACGGTCGCCATCGACGGGGCGCAGAACGCCGGGCTCCTCGCCGCCGAGATCCTCGCCCTCGCCGACGCCGACCTGCGGGTGGCGCTGGGCCGCCGGCGCGAGGACCTCGCCCAGAAGGTCGCGTCCGCCGACGAGGAAATCCGCACCAAGCACTCGCGGCTGTGATGTGAAAGGATAGGCGCATGCCCGAGATCTCCCTCATCAAAGGCGTCCTCTACGACCCGTCGAAGGTCGACGCCTCGCGGGTGCTCGCCCCGCCCTACGACGTGATCTCCGAGGACGAGCGGGTCGCGCTCGAGGCGCTCGATCCGCACAACGTCGTGCGGCTGATCCTGCCGCGCGGCGACGGCGACGACAAGTACCGGGCCGCCGCGGATCTGTTCCACAAGTGGCAGGCGGAGGGCGTGCTCAAGCGCGACGCGCGCGCGGCGGTGTACCGCTACCACCAGCTGTTCAACCTCGCCGAGCTGCCGGGGCGCAACTTCGTCCGGCGCGGCCTCGTCGCGGCGGTGCGCATCCACGCCTACGACGAGAAGGTCATCCTGCCCCACGAGCGCACGCTGCGCGGCCCCAAGGAAGACCGGCTGAAGCTCATGCGCGCCACCGGGGCGCACTTCTCGCAGATCTTCGGGCTGTACCGCGATCCGTCGCGCTCCGCCGACGACGCGTTCGCGCGCGCCGAGCACCGCGCGCCCGATCTCGAGGGGAAGACCGCCGACGGCACGCTACACCGCCTATGGCGCGTGACCGACCGCGAGAGCCTGGCCGAGATCGGCAAGATCATCTCGCCGCTCAAGGTTTACATCGCCGACGGGCACCACCGCTACGAGACGATGCTCGCGCTGCGCGACGAGATCCGCGCCGCCCGCGGCGGGACGATCGGCTACCGCGCGTCGTCGGAGTTCGCCACGTTCTTCCTGACGAACATGTCCGACCCGGGCCTGGTCGTCCTGCCCATCCACCGGCTGGTGCACTCGCTCCAGGATTTCGACGCCGAGGCGTTCCTGGCCAAGCTCCGCGGCGTGTTCGAGGTGGACCTCCTGTCCGGCGGGGCGAAGAACATCACCGCGCTCAAGGCGCACGTGCACGAGCGCGGCCAGTCGCGGCCGACGTTCGGCGTCGTGCTGCCCGGCTCGGACCACGCCTGGCTCGCGTCGCTGAACCACGACCCGCGCCTGCCGGTGCACAAGGCGCTCGCCGCGCTCGACGTGACGGTGCTCCACGGCGTGGTGTTCGAGCGCTTCCTCGGCATCGACCGCGAGGCGCAGGCGAAGCAGACGAACCTCACCTACGTCAAGGACACCGCCGAGGCGGTGGCGCGCGTCGCGCGCGGCGAGGCGCAGGCGGGCTTCATCATGAACCCGACGCGCGTCGACCAGGTGCTCCACGTCGCCGACGCCAACGAGACGATGCCGCAGAAGTCGACGTTCTTCTTCCCGAAGATCGCGAGCGGCATAGTGATGAATCCCATCTCGCCCGACGAGGACCTGGACAAGGCTTGGTAGACACGCTCGACGAGCTACTGCGCGGGCGGCTGCGTGTCTACCAGCCGCGCGAGGGCAACCGGGTCTCGCTCGACGCGCTGCTGCTCGCCGACTTCGCCGCCGCCGGCCGGCCGCGGCGCATCCTCGACCTCGGCTGCGGCAACGGCGTCGTCGGGCTCGCGCTGGGGCTGCGCTTCCCCGCGGCGGAGATCGTCGGCGTCGAGCTCGATCCGACGATGGCGGCGCTGGCGCGCAGGAACGCCGAGCTGAACGGCGCGCGCCTCGAGGTGGTCGAGGGGGATCTCGCGCGGCCCGCGTCTCTGCCGCTCGCCGCCGCGTCGTTCGACCTCGTGGTGACGAACCCGCCGTTCCATCGGGGCGGGCGCGGCGCCGCCGGCGCGCGCGGGGCGGCGCGCCACGAGGTGACGTGGACGGTCGCGCAGGTCGCCGCGGCGGCGGCGCGTTTCGTCAAGACCAAGGGGATGATGTCGCTGGTGTTTCCGGCGGAGCGGAGCGCCGAGCTGCTCGCCGCGCTGGCCGGGGCGGACATCCGGCCGCGTCTCGTCCGGCCGGTCGCGAGCATCGCCGGCGAGGCGGCGCGGCGCGTGCTCGTCGCGGCGCAGAAGGGCTACCGGGGCGGCATCACGCTGGCGTGGCCGCTCGTGGTGCACCGCGCGGATCGGCGGACGTTCACGGAGGAGGCGGCGCGGATACTCGGCGACTAACGGGAAACCACCTGATTCTTCCCCGCCGCCTTGGCGCGGTACAGCGCCTGATCGGCGGCGGCGAACAGCTCGTCGGGCGAGTCGCCGTCGTCGGGGAACAGCGCGACGCCGATCGAGATGGTGAGGCTCACCCGCACGCCGTCCTTCTCGAACGTGTGGGTGGCGATGCCGTCGCGCACCGCCTCGGCGACCGAGCATCCGGCGCCGCGGTCGTGCGCCGGCAGGAAGCTGATGAACTCGTCGCCGCCGAAGCGGCAAGTCTGCCCCACGCCACCGAGGATCTCGCGCAGGAGCTGGGACGCCTGGGCGATCGTGTGCCCGCCCATGCCGTGGCCGTAGGTGTCGTTGATCTGCTTCAGGCCGTCGAGGTCCATGACGAGCACGGCGAGCGACAGCCCGGTCGCCCGCGCCGCCTCGACTGCGGACGCGAACGCGGCGTCGAACTGCCGCTTCGACAGGAGGCCCGTCAGCGCGTCCGTCTTGGCCATCCACTCCAGGCGCACCTGGTACTCCATGTCCAGGCTGTCGGCGAACGCGAACTTCACCACCGATGCGCCGAGGAAGATCTTGTCGCCGTCGGCGAGCCGCTGGCGTTCCTTGATCTTGGCGCCGTTGAGGCGCGTGCCGTTCGTCGACCCCAGGTCCATGAGGACGTAGCCGCCGTCGTCCTCGCGCTCGACGCGGCAGTGGCGGCGCGAGATCGATCCATCGCGCAGCGGCAGCTCGACGTCGGGGTCGCGGCCGAGGTTGACCGGACGATCGCACACCACCAGCGTACCCAGGTCCACCTCGGCGCCTTGCACCACCACCAGCGCGGCGAACCGGCGTGCCGACCGCGCGGCATCATCGTTTTCCTCCGTCCGGAAACGAATCGTCTCCGCCGCGCGCTTCGTCTCCTTCTTTTCCGCCACCCCCTCCACCATAACACCCCCCTCCCTTGACAACCAAGCGCCGGGCTGGTAACCGCAAGCCCGCATTCCGCGAAAGGATGTGGAGATGTTCAAGGTTCTGGTCGCCGACGATCTCAGCCCGCGGGGCGTTGACATCCTCCGCGGGGCCAGGTCGAGCATCGAGGTGGACGTCAAGGTCGGGCTCAAGCCCGCGGAGCTCATGCAGGTGATCGGCGCCTACGACGCCCTGGTCGTCAGGTCGGCCACCAAGGTGACCGGCGAGATCCTCGAGGCGGCGCAGAACCTCAAGATCATCGGCCGCGCCGGCATCGGCGTCGACAACATCGACGTGCGCGCCGCGTCGCGCCGGGGGATCATCGTGGAGAATACCCCCAGCGGCAACGCCACCACCGCCGCGGAGCACGCGCTGTGCCTGCTTCTGTCCATGGCGCGGTTCATTCCGCAGGCCACCGCCTCGATGAAGTCGGGCAGGTGGGAGAAGAGGCGCTTCCAGGGCGTCGAGATCTGCGACAAGACGCTCGGCGTCGTCGGCCTGGGGAACATCGGCCGCATCGTGGCCGACCGGGCGCGCGGCCTGAAGATGAAGGTCGTCGCCTACGACCCGTTCATCTCGACCGAGGCCGCGGCGCGCCTGGGCGCGGAGCTCGTCACGCTCGACGAGCTCTTCGCGCGCGCCGACTTCATCTCGCTCCACACGCCGCTCACCGCCGAGACCAAGAACCTCATCGGGGTCGAGTCGCTCGCCAAGATGAAGGACGGCGTGTACATCGTCAACGCCGCGCGCGGCGGGATCGTCGACGAGGACGCGCTCCTCGCGGCGCTCGACTCGGGCAAGGTCGCCGGCGCCGCGCTCGACGTGTTCGTCAAGGAGCCGCCCGACGCGGGCAGCCGCCTCGTCGCCCACGATCGGGTGGTGTCCACGCCCCACCTGGGCGCGTCCACCGACGAGGCGCAGGAGAAAGTCGCCGTCGAGGTGGCCGAGCAGATCATCGCCTTCGTCGAGCGGGGCGAGGTGCACAACGCGGTGAACGTCGCGCCGCTGCCGCCCGACCTCCAGCCGCGCGTCGCGCCCTGGCTCGACCTGGGCGGGCGCCTGGGCCTGCTGCTGGGGCAGATCGTGCCGCGCGGCGGCTCGATCGACGAGGTGGAGATCGAGGTGACGGGGGAGCTGGCGGAGCTCGCCGGCACCGCGGTGGCGCGCGCTGCGCTCGCGGGCCTCCTGCGCAGCTTCTGCGACGTCCCGGTGAACGAGGTCAATGCTCCGCTCATCGCGGCCGAGCGCGGGCTGCGCGTGGCGGAGGTCAAGCGCGCGCGCGGCGACGACTTCGCCGCGTCGATCAGCCTGCGCGCGCTCGGCGCTCTCGGCCATCGCCTCGTCAAGGGGACGATCCTCCACCTGGGCGAGCAAGCCGAGCCGCGCGTCGTGCGCATCGACGACTACATGCTCGATGCGCAGCCGGAGGGGCGCATCCTGTTCATCCGCAACGCGGACAAGCCCGGCGTCATCGGCGGCGTGGGGACCCTGCTCGGCCACTCGGGGATCAACGTGGGTCGGCTGCACGTGGGGCGCGGGCGCGCCAGGGGCACCGCGATCATGCTGTGGCAGGTCGACGCCGAGCTCGGCGCCGCGCTCCTCGACGAGGTGCGCCGGCTGCCGCACATCGAGCACGCGCAGCAGGTCGTCCTCTGACCGGCGCGGGGCGACGATGACCGACTCGCCGATCCGGCTCCCCGCGGGCGTCCGCGACTTCCTGCCGCGGGCGGCGGCGCGCCGGCGCGCCATCGCCGAGGCGCTCCTCGGCGAGCTCGAGCGCTGGGGCTACGACCGCATCATCACGCCCGCGTTCGAGTACGCCGACGTGCTCGCGCGCGGCTTGGGGGAGGACGCGCGCGCGGCGGCGATCCGCTTCGTCGAGCCCGGGACGGGGGAGGTCGTCGCGCTCCGCCCCGACATCACCCCGCAGATCGCGCGCGTGGCGGCGACGCGGCTTCTGGGCGAGCCGCTGCGCCTGAGCTACGAGGGCTCGGTGCTGCGCCGCCACAAGCGCGGCCAGCGCGAGATCATCCAGGCGGGGGTCGAGCTCATCGGCGTCCCGCCCCCCGACGGAGACGCCGAGGTGCTCGCGCTCGCCGCGGCGGCGTTCCGCGCGGCGTGCCCGCGCCTGCCGCTCACGCTCGACGTCGGCCATGCGATCCCGGCCGCGGTCGCCCTCGCGGGCGTGCCCGAGCCGCGGCGCGTCGAGGTGCGCGAGATGCTCGGCCGCAAGGACGCGGGGGCGTTGGCGGGCGCCGCGCCCCGGTCGGTGCGGCCGCTGCTCGTCGCCCTCGCCGAGCTCTACGGCGCGCCGGCGGACGTGCTCCGGCGGGCGCGCCGCCTCCCCTGGGACGGGCGCGTTCGCGCGGCGCTCGACGAGCTCGACCGCATCCTCGACCTCGCCGGGGAGCAGGGCGCCGGCGACATGCGCTGCGACCTCGGCGAGGTCCACGGTTTCGAGTACTACACCGGCGTCCGCTTCGCCGGGTTCGTCGAGGGCATCGGCGACGCGATCCTCGCCGGCGGGCGCTACGACGACCTGGTGGCGCGCTATGGCCGGCCGGCGCGCGCGACCGGGTTTTCCGCCGACGTGGAGGCGATCGCCCAGGCGGAGCAGACGCGGGGCGTGCCCGAGCCGGCGGCCGCGCCTACGGTGCGCGTGGTCGGCGGGCGCGGGCGGGCGCACCGGATCGCGGCGGCGCTGCGGCGCGCCGGGGCGCGGGCGGTGGTGGGCGCGGAAGGCGCGGCGGACGTGGTCCTCGACCTGACGGCGCGCGCGCGGGCGCGGGACGCCGCCGGAGCGGCGCGGCGCATCTCGCCGGCGGCGCTGCGCGCGGCCGAGGCCGGCAAGGGCCGCGCGCTCGCCGCCGAGCTCGGACTGACAAGGAGAACCTGATGGCCGTCGTCGTGATCGTCGGCGCCCAGTGGGGCGACGAAGGCAAGGGCAAGGTGGTCGACCTCTACACCGAGCACGCCGACGTGGTCGCGCGCTTCGGCGGCGGGGCGAACGCCGGGCATACCCTGGTCGTCGGCGGGCAGAAGCTCGTCACCCACCTGTTGCCTTCGGGCGTGCTCCACCCCGGCAAGCTCAACGTCCTCGGCGAGGGGATGGTCATCGAGCCGAAGGTGCTGCTCGAGGAGATCGAGGGGTGCAAGGCGCGCGGGCTGCTAGAGAACGATCGCGACCTGCTCATCGCCGAGCGGGCGCACGTCATCCTCCAGTACCACCGCGACCTCGACGCGCTGCGCGAGTCGCGCGCCGGGGCGCTCGGCACGACCAAGCGCGGGATCGGCCCGGCGTACGAGGCCAAGGCGGCGCGCCGGGGCGTGCGCGTCGGGGACCTCATCCGCCCGGAGCGCCTGCGCGAGCGGGTGGCGCAGAACCTGGAGGAGATCGGCGCGGTGATGGAGCGGCTGGGGGGCAGGCCCTACGTGCTCGACGACGTCGTGGCCGAGGCGCAGGGCTACGGCGAGCGGCTGCGCGGCTACCTGGGCGACGCGAGCCGGACCATCTACGATGCGATCAAGAAGGGGCGGAGCGTGCTGTTCGAGGGGGCGCAGGGCGCGCTCCTCGACGTCAACCACGGCACCTACCCGTATGTGACGTCGTCGTCGACGACGGCGGGCGGCGCGTGCATCGGCCTCGGCGTCGGTCCAACGGAGATCGACTCGGTCATCGGCATCTCCAAGGCGTACGCCACCCGCGTGGGCGGCGGGCCGTTCCCGACGGAGCTCGACGACGCGACCGGCGAGCGCCTGCGCCAGGCCGGGCAGGAGTTCGGCGCGACGACCGGCCGGCCGCGCCGCTGCGGTTGGCTCGACATCCCCGGGCTGCGCCTGGCCGCGCGCCTCAACGGGATGAGCGGACTGGCGCTCACCAAGCTCGATGTGCTCTCGGGCATCCGCCCGATCCAGATGTGCGTGGGCTACCGCGTGGGATCGGACATGTGGGATGAGCTCCCCCTCGATCCGGACGACCTCGCCGCGGCCGAGCCGGTGTACGAGACCGCGGAGGGCTGGTCGGAGGCGATCGCCGGCGTGCGCGATCTCGCGGATCTGCCGGTCGGCGCGCGGCGTTACCTCACCCGCATCGAGGATCTGACCGGCATCCCACTCTATCTCGTGTCGGTGGGGCCGGGGCGCGCCGAGACGATCGTCCTGAAAAATCCGTTCAGGTAGGCAAAGAAACGCTCCCGCCGCCAGGTCTGTGTGGCATTGCGCGCAAATTCGGCATTTTTTATAATGTTTTGCCGCTCTGTCCGGCGAGGACCCCGATGAAGATTGTCTGCGACAACAGCTCGACCAAGTACTCGATCGCGGACGAGAAGGTTCGCGGAAAGGTCTTCAAGATCAAGTGCAAGAAGTGCAGCCACATCATCGTCGTGAAAGGCGCCCCGGCTCCGGAGCAGCCGCAGGCAGGATTCGATCAGAAGGACACCCGGGTGTTCGACTACTCCGGCTTCGAGGGCGGCCGGGGGGGCGCCGTCGCCGCGGCGGCGCAGGACGCCATCTGGCATCTCGTCATCGATCGCGAGCAGGTCGGGCCGCTGACGCTCGCCGAGGTGCAGGGGAAGTTCGATTCCGGCGAGGCCGACGCGGAGAGCTACGTATGGCGGGAGGGCTTCGCCGACTGGCAGCGGCTGGGCTCGGTGGAAGAGCTGGCCGCCATCGCCAAGTCCGCGCCGGCGGCCGATAAGGACCGCGGTGCGGTCGCCAGGTCGGACGGGCCGGCCGACCTGTTCGGGACGCCCAGGACGGAGGAGGGGCAGGCGGATCTGTTCGCCGCGCAGCGCGCGCCGTCGCCGGAGCAGGCGGTGTTCTCGTCGACCGGGCGCACGGCCGTCAAGTCGGACGACCTGTTCAGCGACGAGGCCGCCGCCGGCGCGTCGCCCACCGCCGAGCGGCTGGAGGCCCGGCCGAAGATGACGGGGCAGCGGAACGAGAACTCCGTGCTGTTCTCGCTGAACAACCTCGCGTCGCTGGCGGCCGATTCGCCGCGCGCGGCGTCGGCGACGGCGTCGGCGAGCGGCGCGACGGGCGCGTCGGGCACCGCGCCCTCGGGCGCGGGCGGCATCATGGGCTCGGTCACCGAGGGCTCGGGGCTCATCGACATCCGCGCCATGGCCGCGATGACGCTCGGCGTGGGGAAGAAGAAGGAGGAGCGCGCGCTGCCGGCGTCGGCCTCGGACGACGATCTGCCAGTGTTCTCGGCGACCGCGTTCAGCGCGCCCGCCTCCGGGGTGCTCCTGCCCACGCTCGCGCCGCCGTCGCAGTCGAATCGCACGATCTACATGCTCGTGGCGTTCGTCGCCGTGCTGGCGATCGCCGCCATCGGGCTGGTCGTGTTCATCATGACCGGGACGAAGAAGGAGCCGGCGGTGTCGGTCGCGCCGCCGGTGACGGAGCCGGGCGCGCCGAGCACGGCACCGACGCCGACCCCGGGCCCGGGACAACCCGCGGCCGCGCCGACACAGCCGGGGCAGCCCGCGGCGACCCCCGGACATCCGGTGGTCGCGCCGACGCAGCCGCCGCCGACGCAGCCGGGTCAGCCGGTCGCGGCGAAGCCGGAGAAGCAGACGGACAAGCTCCCGCCCAAGCCGGTGAAGCCGGTCAAGGAAGCGGCGGTCAAGTCCCCCGACAAGCAGCCGCCGAAGGAGGACAAGGGCACCGAGCCGCCGCCCGCGCCGGCTCCGCCCAAGACGGCGAAGTGCGACGAGGTGGCGTGCATGGTGACGCCCGATCTCCCGTGCTGCCCGAAGCGGGCGGGGGCGGATCGGCCCAAGGAGGCGGCGCCCGCAGCCGCCGCGTCCAACCTCCCCGAGAAGCTCGACCAGGCCGACATCATCGCCGGCATGAAGGTGATCTCCGGCAAGGTCCAGGCATGCAACGACACCTACCGCGTGTCCGGCGGGTTCAAGGTGAAGGTGACCGTCGGCGCGGACGGGAACGTGTCCGCGGCCACCGCGTCGCCGCCGATGGGCGGGACGCCGACCGGCTCCTGCGTGGAGAAGGCGGTGCGGACGGCGAAGTTCAAGAAGACGAAGAACTCGATCACGTTCAATTACCCCTACAACTTCCGGTAGCCGCAGCGGCAACCGGAACCGGAACCGCAGCCGGAGCCGGAACCGTAACCGCAACCGGAGTCGCAGCCGGAACCGCGGCCGGAGCCGGAACCGGAACCGTGTGACGGCGGGAGAACCGCCGGCGTCCGGGTGGCCCGCGCGCGGCGGGGTGTCGCGCCAGCCGCAGCGGCTGGCACGCCACCCCGCATGCGCCGGCCCGGGCGGATCCGGAAAGACGCGCTCTCCGCCCTCGGCCCACCCCGCCGCCGGCCGGTCGGGAGCGGGTGAGACCGGCCGCCGGCGGGGTGGGGCCCCGGGGCGCCCCCTTCGGGGGAGCGGCGGTCACCGCAGAGGGAGGTGGAGACCATGACGTTCGACGCAGAGAGAGTTGCGCTGGAACTCGTTGCGGCGTTGCGCGCGCCGCTCGATCGACTGGAGCGACGGAGCCGCACACACGCCGACCAGGCGCGCCGCGCGGCGGCGAGCGCGGCGCTCAATCTGAGTGAGGGCCGGAGACGCGCGGGGCGCGATCGATTCCATTGCTGGCGCATCGCCGCGGGCTCGGCGGCGGAGCTGCGCACGGCGCTCGCCGTCGCCTCGGCGTGGGGATGGTTGTCGGACGAAGAGCTTGGGCCCGCCCGCGCGCTGCTCGATCGCGTCCTCGCCATGACATGGCGCTTACTGCACCCGCGCGCCGCGCCGGGCGCCGTCCGATACTGACGAGTCGGATGGCAGAGCATGTCCTGGCAACGCTCAGCCACATTCAGCGCCCTCGGCGCTTTCGCACCGCCCAGACGGCGACCCCGACCGCCGAGATCGCCCCGGCCGACGCGACGAGCCACAGCCAAGACGGGGCGCTCGCGGGACGAAGCGCGGCCTCGACGGTGAAGCGGACGCCGATCGCCCTCGACGGCCCGGGGTTGCCGGTGAAGTCGAACGTCGTGCGCAGCCCGCGGCTGTCCGGCTCGAGATACGACTGGGTGACGCGGACGCCCGGGGACTCCTCCACGCGGAGCTGCTCCTCCCCCGGCGCGGGGAGCATCAGGCGGTCCTCGAGCCGGAAGGTGTGCTCGGCGAGCTCGCCGAGCGGCGCGCGCAGCACGACGTCGATGGAGAACGTGCCCGCGCCGGGGCCGACGACGCCCATGCCCACGTCCTCGAGCGTCCAGTCGGCGATGCGGCGGCCGTCGACGTCGACCGTCACGGACTCGGCGATCTCCCGCCGCATGCGCTCGCCGAACGCGCGCGCCTCGGCGACGTCGATCTTGCCGTCGCCGTCGAGGTCCATGCGCCGGCGTTCGGCCGAGCCCGGGCGCTCGCCGAAGAACACGGTGAACGCCACGCGGACGCCGTCGCGCAGGAGCATCACCTTGGCGTAGCGGTTGTTGACGTCCGGGCTGGGCGCGACGTGCGCCCTGGCGCGGGCGGCGAGCAGGGCGAGGGCGGCGAGGACGAGGATTGACCGGCGCAACGCGGGTATTCTAGGCTACCCCGCGCCATGCCCACCAACGTACCCGCTCACATCACCGGCACCGTGTGGAAGATCGAAAAGAACGTCGGCGACGAGGTGGCCGAGGGCGACGTCATCGTCATCCTCGAGAGCATGAAGATGGAGATGCCGATCGAGGCCCCCTCCGCGGGGACGATCAAGGAGATAAAGGTCAAGGAGGGGCAGCCGGTCGACGAGGGAGCGGTCGTGGCGGTGATCGTGTAAGCGAGTAGCGGGGTTCCCGCCCCTTCGGGGCGGTCCCCGCTAGCGCGGCGGCAGCGGGCCGGGCCGTTTGCGGTTGACCTCGAGCAGCCGCCAGGGCTCGCGCATGATGCGCCGCCGGGTCTGGCGGAACTCGTCGGAGATCTCCGTGTCCTGGGCCAGCGCGCCGATCGACCCGCGGCCGCTCTGCACCCACGCGGACAGCGCATCGACCACGGCCAGGATGTGCTCCACCCGCTCCACGGTCGCGCCCACGCCGTCGAGCGCGTCGCCGAGGCGCCGGAAGCGATCGTCGCCGAACGCGTCCCCCAGACGGTCGGCGAGCTTGCCCGCCGCGCGCACGCGGGGAGCCAGCGTCGCCAGCTCCGCGCGCATGCGGCCGGCCTCGGCGCGCGCGCGGCCCAGCGGCGCGAAGTCGGGCACGTCGAATCCGCGGACTTCCTCGACCAGCCGCCGCACGCCGGGCAGCGGTGAGTCGAGCTCGTCGATGCGAGCCTTCGTCTCGTCGAGCGCCGCGCGGAACGCCCTCCAGTCGGGGCCGATGTCCGCGAACAGCGCCTTGAGGCGGTCGTAGTTCTCCTCCGCCTCGATGAACAGACGCTCGATCGGGGGGGGATCGTCCCCGCGGATCAGCGCCCCCTCGCGGATCGGCTCGCCCGGCTCCCCGCGCGTGCCGGCGAGCGCCAGGAACGCGTCGCCGAACAGGCCCTCGCGCGCGACGAACATGTCCGCGTTCTCCCTGACGAAGTCGACGTAACGATCGTCGATCCACACGTCGAGGATCACCTTGGAACCCTCGTGGAGCCGGATGCTGTCGACACGTCCCAGCACGAGACCGGACAGGCGCAGCTTCGCGCCCTCCTTGAGCGGGCCGATGCGCGCCAGCTCGACGCAGATCGTCGTTCCGGGGCGGAGGTGCGAGTGCTCGAGCGTGAGCACCCCGGCCACGCCGAGCGCCATGGCGACGAGGACCGCGGCGCCTATTCTTTCCACAGGAACTTCCAGGGATTCCGCTTGAGGTCGCGCACCATCTCCTTGATGTCGGCGTAGACCTCCTCCTTGACGAGGAGCGCGCCGACGGTGCCCTTGCCGGCGCGAATTCCCTCGACGACGGCGGCGGCGTTCTCGACCAGCCCATTGGTGCGCGCGAGGAAGCTGGCGGCGGCGTCGGCGGCGTTGACCAGCCGGTCGACGCGGTTCTCGGTGATGAGCCCGGCCACGCGCGTGGCCTCGTCGAGGAAGCGCACCGCGCGCGGCGTGGCCTCGTCGAGAGTGCGGCGCGCCGACACCACCAGGCCGTCGACATCGGCGACGGTCTTGCCCAGCAGCTTGGGGTCGCCCATCCCGGCGCGGAATTCGGCGATGGCGGCGGTGCCTTGATCGGACAGCTTGGCCGCCGACGCGATGAGGTGCTTGAGCTCCTCGCGGTTGTCGGAGAGGATCTCGTTCGCCGACGCGGCCGCGCCGGCCGCGTTCTTCAGCATGTTGCGGATGACGTCCTTGTCGTCGCGCACGATCGACGTCGCCGAATCGAGGAGCTCGTACAGGCGCGCGATGATGAGATCGGTCCGCGCCGGGTCGACGCCCACGACGATGCTGTCCGGCGCGAGCGCCGGCTTGTCGTGGGTGCCGGGCACGATCTCGATGTACTGCTCCCCCAGGACGCCCGCCGTCGACACGAAGAACTCGGCGTTCTCGCGGATGGCGTCCTTGGCGCGCTCCTCCACCCACAGGCCGACGCGCACCTGCACGCGCCGCCCCGTCTTCTCGTCGAGCGCGCCCCCGAGGAACTGGATCTCGTCGATCTTGCCCACCTTGATCCCCGACACCTTCACCGGCGCGCCCTTCTGGACGTTGCCGGCGAAGTTGAAGTCGACGAAGAGGCGATACCCCTTGGCCAGGGAGAAGCTCCCCAGGAAGAAGATGAAGGCGCCGAGGACGCCGGCGGCGACGAGGACGAGCAGACCGACCTTGAGCTCGAGCGATCGTTCTTTCATGTCAAAACCCCGGGGTTTCCATGGGCCCTGCGGCCTGTCCGGTGATGAACTGCTGCACGACGGGGTCCGCCGAATGGCGGATCTCGTCGGGCGTCCCCAGCGCGTGGACCACGCCC
The DNA here is from genome assembly GCA_035259575.1 of Haliangiales bacterium. Lineage (GTDB taxonomy): Bacteria > Myxococcota_A > Polyangia > Haliangiales > SHYZ01 > DATFWE01. The sequence continues at coordinate 12,209 of DATFWE010000280.1, read as the reverse complement.
TGGTACAGGAACGCGATCCGGTCGGCGACGCCGAACATGGATGTGAGATCGTGCGAGACGACGACGCGCGTGACGCCGTGCTTCTCGCCCAGCTCCTGGATGAGGTTGTCGATGCGCCGCGCCGACACCGGATCGAGGCCGGTGGTCGGCTCGTCGATGAGGAGGACGTCCGGCTGGAGCGTCAGCGTGCGGGCGATGGCCGCGCGCTTGCGCGTGCCGTCGCCGAGCTCCGCCGGGTAGCGCTGGACGAACTCCTCCATGTGGACCATCTCGATGAATTGCATCGCCAGTTTTTCGGCGGCGGCCTCGCGCAGGTGCTTGTGCTTGCGCAGGGGGAGGGCGACGTTCTCGAGGATCGTCAGCGAATCGAACAGCGTGCTCGACTGGAACACCATGCCGCAGCGCATGCGGATGGGGTAGAAATCGCGCTCGCGCAGGCGGTCGATGCGGCGGCCGTCGAGCCAGATCTCCCCCTCGTCGGGGCGGAGCAGCCCGACGACGTGCTTGATGGTCACGGACTTGCCGACCCCGGACGTGCCGATGATGTACAGGCACTCGCCCTTGGCCACGTCCAGGTCGAGGCCGCGCAGCACCGGGCGGCCCTCGAACGCCTTCTTCACGCCGCGGAACTCGATCATGCGCCCCCCTGGAACACGAAGTAGCCGACGCTCGACAGGATGAAGTCGAGGACGATCACCGTGAAGCTCGACCCGATGACCGCGCGGGTCGTCGCCGAGCCCACGCCCTCCGAGCCGCGCCCGGCGGTAAGGCCGCAGTAGCCGGAGACGACGGGGATGGCGGCGCCGTAGGCGATGCACTTGGTCAGCCCGGTCAGGACGTCGCCCACCTTGGCCTCGGCGAAGTTGATGAACGTCGCCGGGTTGACGCCGAAGGACAGCTTGGCGGTGAGCGCGCCGGCGAAGAACGCCACGACGACGGCGAAGATGGTCAGCGCCACCGTCATCACCATGCAGGCGATGAAGCGCGGGACGACGAGGTACTCGATGGGATCGACGCCGCACATGCGCAGCGCGTCCACCTGCTCGGTGACGACCATCGAGCCGATCTCGGCGGCGATGCCCGCGCCGACGCGCGTCGCCAGCATCTGCGCCGTGAGCGTCGGGCCGAACTCGTGGACGAGGATCTTGAAGAACTGCGGCCCGATGGGAGAGGGATCGCCGGTGATGCGCGACACCTGCAGCGACGACTGGAACACCAGCACCATGCCGAGGAAGCCGAGCGTGACGGCGATGAACACGAGCGAGCGGTTGCCCACCTCGAACATCTGGCGGAGCACCTCGCCCGGCTCGCCGCGCCGGCGCCGGAACGTGCGGGCGAGCGTGCGCACGAGGACGTTGGTGAGCCCGCGGGCCGCCTCGACCATCCCCAGCGCCTGCGCGCCCACTCTTTCGACCAGCTCGGTCATCGGAGAATGTAGGTAAGGAAGAAGTCTAGTAGGAAGATCGACACCGCGGCAGCTACGACCGCGTTGTTGACCGCGCGGCCGACGCCCACGGCGCCGCCGCGCACGGTGATGCCGAAGTGGCAGCTCGACAGGGCGATGGCGAAGCCGAACGCCAGCGCCTTGATGAGGCCGTTCGTGAAATCGACGGGGTGCAGGTGCTCGATCATCGACCAGTAGAACGTCCACGGCGATACGCCGAGGAGCGCCTGGGCGACGACGACCGCGCCGATGACCGCCACCAGGTCGCCGATGACGGTGAGGCAGAACAGCATGGTGATCATCGCCACCACACGCGGCACGATGAGGAACCGCACCGGATCGATGGCGAGCGCGCGCAGGCCGTCGAGCTGCTCGGTGACCGTCATCGTGCCGAGCTCGGCGGTGTTGTTGGCGCCGACGCGCCCCGAGAACATGAGGCCGATGAGGATCGGCCCGACCTCGCGGAACACCGCGTAGCCCGCGCCCCAGCCGACGAGCCCGGTCGCCCCGAAGCGGCGCACGAACACGCCCGACTGGATGACCATGATGCCGCCGGTGAACACGGCCGTGAGCACGACGATGGGCACCGACTTGTTCCCCATCTTGTGGAGGTTCCGCAGAAGCTCGCGCCAGTCGAGCGTCGGCGGAACGAGCGCGCGCAGGACCCGCCACAGGAGGACCGTCATGCCGCCGGTCTCGCGGCAGAGGCCCACGATGGTCGACCCCAGCGTGCCGGCGATCGTCTTGACCGGCATGCTAAATGGGCCCCTCCATGCCGCCGCGGACGAACTGGCGCACCACCGGGTCCTCCGCCTCCTCGATGTGCTCGACCGGGCCGTCGTAGCGGAGCTTGCCCTGGTAGATGAACGCGATGCGCGACACGAACGAGCGCAGCGCCGCCACATCCGAGGATACCGCCAGCACCGTGCCGCCGGTCGCCTCGTGGTCCGCCTGGAGGAGGTCGTAGACCTTCGACGTCGTGACCGGGTCGAGCCCGGCGGTCGGCTCGTCGTAGATGACGACCTCGGGCTGGGTGATCGTCGCGCGCGCGATGCCCAGGCGGCGCTTCATGCCGCCCGACAGCTCGGAGGGGCGCTTGGCCTCGCTGCCGGCGAGCCCGACGGCGCGCAGCCGGTCCGCCACGCGCGCGTCGATCTCGTCGCGGGCGACGCCCCCGCGCCGGACCAGCGGGAACGCCACGTTCTCGGCGACGGTCATGAAGTCGAACAGCGCGTAGTTCTGGAACAGCATGCCGACGCGGGTGCGCACCTCGTTCTGCTCGTCCTCGGTCGCGGCGGTCATGTCGCGACCGGCCAAGATCACGCGGCCCGCATCGGGGCGGAGAAGCCCCGCGACGAGCTTGAGCAGCACGCTCTTGCCGCTGGCGCCGGGTCCGATCAGCCCCCAGCGGCAGCCGGTGGGGACGGAGATGTCCACGCCGTCGAGGAGACGGGGGGCCTGGGGGAACGACTTCGAGACTTTCTCAAGCTGGACCATCGCCTCGCGCCGCGCGCCGGATGAGGGGTGCCGCCAGCGCGCGCGGCAACGACCGGACCGCCCGGGCCGCCGCGCCGGTGAGCCAGGGAAACCGTACCATGCGCGCCCGTCGGGCCAGCCCGCGATCGATGATGTCCGCCGCCCGGTCGACGTCCATGAGCAGCGGCAGCCGCTCCTTGATTCCGGCGGTCATCGCCGTCTTGATGAAGCCCGGGTGGACGATCGTCACCGCGACCCCCTTGGGGCGGAGCTCCAGGTCCGCGCACTCGAGGAAGAATGTGAGGCCGGCTTTGCTCGCGCCATAGGGAACGCTCCGGGGGAGCGGGATGTCCGCCGCAATGGATGAGATGCCGGCGAGGTGCCCGCGGCCGCGCGCGGCCATGCGAGGGATGAAGGGCATGAGCGTGGCCACCGCGCCGAGCAGGTTCGTGTGGAGGATGTCGCGCGCCCGTTCCCAGCTGTCCTCGCTCACGTAGCGCGGGGAGCCGCCGATGCCGGCGTTGGCGACGACGAGGTCGAGGCCGCCGGTCTCCTCGTCGAGGCGCGTCAGGGCGGCGACCGTCTCGTCGAGCCTGGCGACGTCGAGCGGGAAGACCCGCGCCCGCTCGCCGATCTCGGCCCGGAGCGCCTCGAGCGCGTCGCGGCTGCGCGCCGCCAGCCACACCTCCATCCCGCGCGCCGCCAGGCGGAGGGCGAGCGCGCGTCCGATCCCACTCGAGGCTCCGGTCACCAAGGCTTTCATGGTTTCGCTCCGCATCGATGTCGCGCCGCCAGCTCCGGCGCCCGCTCGAGCTCGTACTTGGACTCAGGATACTGGGTCGCCAGCTCCCCGAGCGTGCGGCAAACTCCGGCACGGTCGCCCAGCCGATCGTACGCCACGGCGATCTCGTACAGCGAGTCGTCGAGGTAGATCGACTCGGGGAAGTTGCTGATGACGCGGCGCAGCTCGGGGATGGCGTCGGCCGGGCGGCGCAGGTCGTCGCGCAGGATGAGGCCGATCGTCATCTGCGACTTGGGCAGATACGGCGAGATGTACGAACCGATGCGGTTCGGCGGCTCGCGCGTGGCGAGGAGCAGGCGGAGGCGGCGGAGCGCGCCGGCGGCGTCGCCGAGGCCGCGCGCGATCTGGCCGGCGAGCCACAGCGCCTCGTCGAGCGTCGGGCTCTGGGGGTAGATCGCCACCAGGCGATCGAGCGTCGCCAGCGCCCGCGGCTCGTCGTGGAGGTCCTCGTGCAGGACGATCGCCTCCTCCCACAGGAGGTTGTCCCCGAGGCCGGTGCGGGCCAGGCCCCGATACAAGCGGTCGAGCGCCTCGAGGAGCTGGCGCGGGTTCCGCCGCCGGCCGTCGGCGACCACGATGCGGAGCGCGTCGTCCGCCGCGGCCTCGTCGGGGTAGGTCGCGATCGTCCGCCACAGGAGGTCGTAGGCGCGCGCGTCCTCGCCGAGGCCGAGGTAGAGCATCGCCGCGTTCTTCAGGCCTGCCGCCGAGGTCTGCTTGTCCCACGGGAGCCGCTCGGGCATCGCCTGCCACAGCCGCGCCGCCCGCGCGGCGTCGCCCGAATCCTCGACGAGGCTCGCCTCGCCGCGGTACGCCTCGCCGCAGCGCTCGGGGTCGCACCCGCGCTGGGCCTCGCGGTAGGCGGCGATGGCCTCCTCGCGGCGCCCGGCCCGTTCCAGCGACTCGGCGAGCGCCAGGTCCTTGGACACCGGCGCGGCGGAGCAGGCGGCGACGAAGAGTGCGGCGCTACATCGCACGCCGCAGGACCTCCGCGGCGCGCTCGCAGGCCTGGCGGTCGACGTCGAGGTGGGTGACCAGGCGGATGCGGCGCGGCCCGATCGCGTAGGCGAGGACGCCCTCGTCCTTGGCGCGCGCCACCACCGGGGCGGCGTCGGTCGCGAGGTCCCACATGACGATGTTGGTGTCCACGGTCGCGGTGTCCACGCCGAGGAGCTCGGCCAGGCGCCGCGCGTTGGCGTGGTCCTCGGCGAGGCGCGCGCGATGGTGCTCGAGCGCGTACAGGCCCGCCGCCGCGAGGATGCCGGCCTGGCGCATGCCGCCGCCGTACATCTTGCGCACGCGGTGGGCTTTCCAGTAGAGCTTCTCCGTCGAGCAGACGACGAGCGAACCCACCGGCGCGCCCAGCCCCTTGGACAGGCACACCGACACGGTGTCGAAGCCGGCGGCGAGGTCCTTCTCGGCGCGCCCGCTGGCCACGGCGGCGTTCCACAGCCGCGCCCCGTCGAGGTGGAGGCGCAGGCCGAGCTCGCGCGCGGCCGCCTGCACGTCCGCCGTCGCCGCCGCGGGCCACACCTTGCCGCCGCCGCGGTTGTGCGTGTTCTCGACGCAGACGAGGCTCGTCGGGGGCGTCACGTGGATGTCAGGCTTGTAGGCGGCGCGCACGTCGTCGCCGGAGAACAGGCCGGCCGCGCCGACGAGCGTGAACTGCACGCCCGCCAGCGCGCCGCCGGCGCCCGTCTCGTACAGCCAGTTGTGCGCGCCCTGGCCGACGATCACGTCGTCGCCCGGCTCGGTCAGGATGCGGAGGCAGATCTGGTTCGCCATCGTCCCCGACGGGACGTACAGCGCCGAATCGAAGCCGAGGAGCTCGGCGACGCGCGCCTGCAGGCGGTTGACCGTCGGGTCCTCGCCGAAGACGTCGTCGCCCACCTCGGCGCGCGCCATCGCCTCGCGCATCGCCGGCGTAGGGCGCGTGACCGTGTCCGAGCGCAGGTCAATCATGCGAATGCTCCCCCTTGAGCTTGGCCTCGAAGCGGTCGAGGAGCCCCTCCTCCGTGTACGACGGCCGGTCCTTGATCGTCACGATGACGCGGGTCGCGTCGCCCGCCTTGGCCAGCTCCGCCGAGCCGCGGAAGGTCTTCTTGCCGTCGACGAGGTCGAACAGCACGTAGCCGGCGTCGGCGTCCTTCTCGACGATGGTGACTTTCTCGTCGACGCGCAGGAAGCGCAGCATGGCCGGCCACACCTCCGCCATGGGGAACGGCACCTCGCGCTGCGACTTGGCGGCGGCCGCGCCCGCGACGAGCAGCAGCACGCAGACCAGCCGTTTATGCCGCCTCGGCCGCACCGTTCGGCGCCTTGTCCTTCTGCATCAGGTCGGAGAAGCGGATGTGGCTGGTCAGCATGGCCAGCCCGCCCACCCCGAGGTACCACACGACCTGGATGCCGTGGAGCAGGATGGCGTATGCGAGACCGGTGCTGTCGGCCACGCCGGTGCCGACGTAGAGCGACAGGCCCAGCTTGGTGAGGTAGTGGAACTGGCCGATGAGCCCGGGGGAGTTCGGCAGGGTGATGCCGACGGCGATGATCCCCATCGTGGCGAACGCGCCCACGACCGACAGGTCGAGCCCGACGCCGCGCGCGAGCACCCACATCGACATCCCGTTCGCGCACCAGTAGAGGAGGCTCCAGGCGACGAACCACACCAGGTTCGCGCCGTCGCGCAGGACCAGGAACCCGGAGATGAGGCTCTGCAGCTTCTCCTCGATCTTGGCGGCCAGGCGCGGCGCGATGCGATCGAGGAGCGACACGCGGATGAAGAACCGCGTCGTCGCCTTGGGCCAGCGGAGCGCCAGGCCCAGGAAGAGGATCGCGGCGAGGAACACCCCCAGCGACACGTACGCCATCGGCATCATCCAGTCGGCGGCGTAGGGGCTGTGGCGGAGGGCGAAGCAGCAGGCGAACACGAGCAGCGAGACGATGAGCCCGTCGACGACGCGCTCGACCGCGACGGTGCCGAGCACCGCCGACGCGGACACGTGCCCCTTCTTGCGCAGCAGCGCCGGGCGGACGAGCTCGCCGAGGCGGGCGGGGAGGGCGAGGATCGCCATGAACCCGACCGACGAGATGGCGAGGAGCTTGCCCGCGGGGAGGTCGACGCCGATGGGGCGGAGCAGGTTGTTCCAGCGCCACGCGCGGAAGAAATGCGTCGTCGCGAGCAGCGCGACCGTGCCGGCGAGGTACGGCCAGAACTTCGCGAGCGACAGCGATCCGAGCGTGTCGATGAGCTTCTGCTGGTCGTGAGGATTCGGCCAGACCAGCCAGAGGCAGAGGGACAGGACGATGAGCGAAAGGCTAATGTTTATGGCGAGCTTCACGGACCCAGGTAACACAGCATACGTCGGTGCATCGCGCAATGTCCGTTTTGGCGGTCTTCATCGGTCGGGAAGCTCGCCCGCGAGGATCCGGCGCGGGTTTTCGTCGAGGAGGCGCGCGGCCGCGTCCGCACCGAGCTTCTTCTTGATCCAGGCGATCCCCTCCAGGGCCGCGCGCACGTCCGAGGGCGTGTGGACGTCGGTCGCCGCGGCGTGGGCGAGCCGTTCGTGGAGGAGCTTGTGCGCGGTCTTCAGCGCAAAAGGGCCGTGGTAGCCGGCGACGGCGCCGAGGTCGACGACGAGCGGGATCCGCTCGGCCAGCCCGGCGAGGCGATTGAATGCGATCGCGTAGCGCTCGGGGTGGGCCATGACAGGCAGGAGGCCGTGGAGCTCCATCTGGAACAGCGTGTCCTCGAACCGGACGGGGACCTCCTCGACCGGGATCTCGAACAGGAAGGCGCGCGTCGGGCGATAGCGGGGGATGGAATCGGTGCGCCAGCGCTCGAAGAACACGTCGTCCCAGAAGTTTTCAGCGCCGAGGCGAAGGTCGAGCGGCGCGCGGGGGAGAATGCGGTCGTAGGCGGTCTGGATGTCGGCCGCGGAGGGCAGGAATTGCGCGGCCTTCTGGTGCGGGGTGGCGCAGACGAGGTCGTACCCGGCCGCGTGAAGGCCCCGGATCATCGCGACGGAGGTCGCGTCGTCGGGGGACCCGTCGTCGAGCCCCGGCAGGACGTGGCTGTGAAGGCACGCGTAACCCAATGTACCCATTCATCTTACGCCATTGCTTGAGGGAGGTCGCTTTTGTAGACTGTATGGCGGCCAGAAGCAAAGGACCCCATGGCGGAAAAACGGGAAAACTCGGCGCTTTCCTCCCTGCGCGAGCTGCGCAAGATCGAAGACCAGCGCGTCAGGCAGGAAGAAGAAGACTTCAAGAAGCGCGAGGAAGAGGCGCGGCAGAAGAAGCTGGCGGAAGAGCAGCGGGTTCGCGACGAGGCGGAGCGGCGCCGCCGCGAGGCGGAGGACGCGGAGCGCCGGCGCATCGAGGAAGAGGAGCGACAGAAGCGCGAGGACGAGCTCCGGCTGGAGGAGACCGAGCGGCGCGCCCGCATCGAGGCGCAGACCAAGCTCGAGGAGGAGCGGCTCCGCCTGGAGATGGCGCACCGCACGGCCATCGCCACCAAGAAGAAGCCGGTCGCGCTGATGGTCGCCGCGGGTCTTCTGACGGTCTTCGTCGCGGGGCTGGGGATCTACGCGTACGTCGAGAAGCAGCGGCATGATGAGGAAGCGGCGGCGGCGCAGGCCAAGCTCGAGGCGCAGCAGAAGGCCATCGCGGACCTCGAGCGGCAGCGCGACGACCAGCAGAGGGAGGTCACGCGCCTCGACGAGGAGAGCCGCAAGGCGCTCGAGGAGGTGCGGCTGGCCAAGGACGACGAGGCGCGCAAGCGGGCCGAGGCGCACGCCGCCGCGGTCGCGCAGGAGCGCCGCGACGCGGCCGAGCGGCTGGCGAACCTCAAGGCGGCCAAGGAAAAGGCCGAGCGCGAGCGGCGGATCGACACATCGAAGTGTCCACCGAACGACCCGCTCTGCGGGCTCAAGTAGGCCAGCGCGGCGGTCCCGGAACTTCGTCGGGCGCGATCAGTCCGCGCAGGCGCCACCCGGTGCGGAGGAGCCACGTCGACGGGGCGACCACGGGGCATTCGTCGTCGACGGTGCGGCGAAGGCACGGCGGCCACTTCCACCCGTCGAACCAAGGCGCCGAGGACCTGTCATCGATCCAGTCGCGCGCAAAGGTGACGTCGCGCGGCGGATGGTGGCGCGAGTTGTTCAGGACGTAGGCGAGCGCGTGTCTCACCTCCGTCGGTGAGCGGAGGATCCGGGCGTGGTAGCGCTCGGCGAAGAGCCGACCGGTGCGCCCGACCCGGCGGTTGAGCCGACGGGCGATGCGGATCGCGAGGCCCTGCATGCCGCGGGTGAGCGCCCGCTTGTCTTTCGCCTCGCAAACCAGATGCATGTGGTTGCCCTGGACCGTGAACTGGGTGAGCCGGAAGCCGAAGCGGTCCTTGCCGCGCGCGAACGCCGCGCGGAGGACGTCGAAGCAGTGCCGGCGGCGGAGGTGGGGCGCGGACGGGAGGACCCGGAGGGTGACGTGCACCGGGTGGCGTGATGCGAGGCTCGGTCGCGGGCGGTGGCCCTTGCGCTGATCCGGGGCCTTGGCGGGGCGGCCCGCGCGCGCGCGCCAGCCGCCGCGCCCGCCGCGGGCGGCGAGGGACATCTGTGTGTGTCGTCGTCGGGACCTGGGCATTTGATTTCAGGCAATAATCTCAAGAGCGGCCGTCGGTGTCAAGCGAAAAACGAGACCCGCGGCCGGCCCGGCCGCGGGCGTGAAGTCGTCAGGAGCGCCGGCGGGCCACCCATTCTTGGGAGGCCGCGCGCCGGTGACGTGGCCCCCGGTCGCCGGCGCCGCCGCGGTCCCGGACCTCCGCCCCCGGTCGCAACCCCCCTCCCTCATGGCCCAAACGGTGCCGCGGGCGCATCGTGCCGCGGCTCGGTCGTGCAACTACCTCGTCACCGTGAACGGCTCCGCCGCGCGGACGCGCTGGGCGAGGTCCTCGATCCACAGGTAGTCCTTCGCGCGCGCGGCGTCGGGGATGACGACGACGAGGCGGCCCGGCGCGCGGCTCTTCACGGCGCAGAGGATCGTCCCGTAGCGCACGGTCGGCGCGGCGCCGAAGCGGCCGAGGATCCGCACCTCGGTCCCGGGCGGACCGGCGTCGGGGGCGAACGAGCTCACGACGAGCGGCGCGAGCACCTCGAAGGCAAACGGCGTCGGGTGCGTTTCGCCGTCGAGGGCGAGGACGAGAGGCCCGCCGGCGGCGCCCGCGGGAATCTCGGCGAGGAGCGCGTCGCCGCGGCGGTCGACGACCGCCAGCGCGGCGCCCCCGAGGTAGAGCTCCTCGCGCCCGGTGAGCCCCTTGCCGCGAACGACGATGCGCGTTCCGGCCGGGCCGGCGGTGGGCGACAGGCTCACGAGCGTCGGGGCGACCTGGACCTCGAAGTACGCGCCGCTGCGCACCTCGCGCCCGTGGCTGCGGACGACGAACGGCGCGTTGGCGCGCGCGTCGGCCGGGACGGCGACGGTGAGGTCGGTGGTCCCGTCGCGCGCGGCGATCGCCAGCGGCCGATCGCCGAAGAGCACGCGCGCGTCGGGCCCGAACGCGGTGCCGGCGATCCGCACGCGGGTGCCGGCCGGGCCGGCGGTGGCGGTGAACGACGTGATCGCGAGGGGCGTTGCTGCGGGCGCGGCGGGCGCGGCGGTCGGCGCGGGCGGCGCGGCGGTCGGGGCGGGGGGCGCGACCGGAGGCGGCGCCGCCGGCAGCCGGACGACGAAGCGCTCGGTCCGCGTCGACGCGCCGTCGCGCTCGACGGTGAACGCCGCGCTTCGCGCCCCGACTGGGACCTCGACGACGAGGCGCGTCGCCGACCGCTCGAGGACGGCGACGGGGCGATCGCCGTAGCACACGCGATCGCCGGGGAGGAATCCCGTCCCGAAAATCTCGACGCGCGAGCCGGGCGGCCCCTCCGCGGGCGCCATCCCCGTCGCCGCCAGCGGCCGCTCGATCGCGAACGTGCCCGCCGGCACGTCGTCGGATCCGGGGACACGCAGAAGCACCTGCCCGTCCGCCGCGTCGGCGGGCACGACGAACCGGATCTCCGTCGGGGCGAGCCGGCGCAGCGCCGCCGGCCGGCCGCCGACGACCACGGTCATCCCCGACGCGAACCCCGTGCCCGAAAGGCGCACCACCGTGCCCGGCGGCCCGGCGTCGGGCGACAGCCCGCCCACCGCGATCGGCTCCGCCCCGGCCGGCGCCGCCAGAACGACGATCGCGATCGCCGGTCCCGCCCTCACGGGCACAGGCTCCTCAGCTTCTGGCTCACCGCCTTCACCTCGGCGTCGTCCTTGAAACCGGCCTCGAGCTTGCCCACCGCCCGCTCGAGCGCGAAGCAGGACGGCGCCCGCGGCGGTTTCTCCGCCTCGATCCTGGCCACCGTGGCGCGGGCGAACGCGAGCGGCGCGTCGCGCCCGCAGGTCTTGTCCCACTCGGGGATGCTCGGGTCGAGGCGCTTCCGCGCCTTGAGCTCGCGCGCCGCGTCCTCGACCGACACGCAGGCGAACGACGCGTCCTCGCCCTTGCGCATGAGCTCCTTGACCGCCTCGAAGTCCTTGTGCGCCCGCTCGACCAGGTACGCCAGCGCCGGATCGCGGGCGGAGTCGCTGTCGCAGGCGACCCCGCCCGCGACGCCGAAGGCGACAAGAAGAAGCGCAAGGACCTGCCTCCGCATCGGAGACACGATATCCTCGGGGCGTGGAGGAATCCAACGACCTGGAGTGGCTGACGCGCCTGACCGCGGAGGAATGGCTGCGCGCGGCCGGCAAGGAGCTCGCCCTCGGCTACGAGCGGCTGCGCCGAAACGCCCGCCGCGAGGGGCTCACCTACGCCCGCCGCGCCGCCGGCATGGCGCTCAACGCGGTGCTGCGGCGAAACCTCGACCCCGCCTATGGGAGGAGCTACATGGACCATCTCAAGGGGCTGCGCGACGACGAGCGCGCCCCCGCCGAGCCGCGCGAGGCGGCGCGCCGCCTGCTCGCCGCGCCGCTGCGCGCCGACCTGGTCCATCTCGGGCCGGGGCCGACGAACCTCGCCGACGATGCCCGCGCGATCGTCGAGTACTGCCGCGCGCTCGCCGGGGCGGGGGACGCCTCGTGAGGCGCGCCGGCGTGCTGATCCCGCTGTTCTCCCTGCGCGGCGACGGCTGGGGGCTGGGCGAGATACCCGATCTCGTTCCGTTCGCCGCCTGGGCGCGCGCGGCCGGGTTCGGCGTCGCGCAGATCCTGCCCGTTCTCGAGGTGTCGGGCGGCCAGTCGAGCCCCTACGCGGCGCAGACGGCGTTCGCGCTCGACCCGGTGTACCTGGCGCTCGACCGCATCGAGGGCGCGCGCCGGCCGGACGATCTGGCCGACCTGGCGAAGCTGCCGCGCGTGGATTGGGGCGCCGTCCGCTGGCGCAAGACGCAGGCGCTCGAGGCCGCGTTCGCGCGCCTGGGCGACCTCCCTGAGGAGGCGCGCGCGTGGGCCGCCGGCGAGACCGACTGGCTC
>DATFWE010000279.1:0-7627 GCA_035259575.1 Haliangiales bacterium | reverse complement strand
TTTCCCCGCCGCGTCGCCCGACGACCTGGCGGCGGTCCGCCGCGTCGCCGCCGAGGTGCGCGGTCCCACGATCTGCGCGCTCGCCCGCGCCAACGCCGCCGACATCGACGCCGCCTGGGAGGCGGTGCACGACGCCGGGCGCGCGCGCATCCACACGTTCCTCGCCACGAGCGACATCCACCTGCGCCACAAGCTGCAGATGACGCGGTTCGAGGTGGTCGCGGCGGTGGAGCACGCCGTGGCGTACGCGCGCAGCCTGTGCGACGACGTGGAGTTCTCGCCCGAGGACGCCGGCCGCACCGACCCGAGCTTCCTCCATTCCGTCCTGGAGTCGGCGATCCGCGCCGGCGCCACGACGCTCAACATCCCCGACACCGTCGGCTACACCACGCCGCCGGAGTTCGGCGCGCTCATCGACGGCATCCGCCGCAACGTCCGCGGGATCGACGGCGTGACGATCTCGGTCCACTGCCACGACGACCTGGGGCTCGCGGTCGCGAACACGCTCGCCGGCCTGGCCGCTGGCGCGCGCCAGGCGGAGTGCACGGTCAACGGCGTGGGCGAGCGGGCCGGGAACTGCTCGCTCGAGGAGGTGGTGATGGCGCTGGCCACGCGGCGCGACCGCTTCGGCCTGCGCACCGGCATCGACACCACACGCCTCGTCGAAGCGAGCGCGCTGGTCGCGCGCGCGACGGGGTTCCCGGTGCCGCCCAACAAGGCGGTCGTCGGCGCCAACGCGTTCGCCCACGAGTCGGGAATCCACCAGGACGGCATGCTCAAGCACGAGACGACCTACGAGATCATGCGGCCGGAGACCGTCGGCGCCGGCCGCACGCAGCTCGTCCTGGGCAAGCACTCCGGGCGGCACGCGTTCCGCGCGCGCCTCGCCGAGCTGGGCGTGCGCCTGGGCGACAGCGAGCTCGAGCAGGCGTTCGCGCGGTTCAAGCAGCTCGCCGAGCGGAAGAAGGCCGTCGGCGAGCGGGATCTGTTGCGATTGGTCGGCCAGCGAGCGAGCGAGGGCGAGGGAGAAGCGACCTTGGAGCGAGGCGCCGCCGAGCGACCCGGAGCGCCGAGCCCGCTGCGAGCGAGCGAACGACAATGAAAACGTTGCTTGAGAAGATCTGGGACGACCACGTCGTCGTCGAGGAACCGGGCGCGCCCGCCGTCCTCTACATCGACCTCCATCTCGTCCACGAGGTGACGTCGCCGCAGGCGTTCGCCGGGCTGCGCGCGCGCGGCCTGCGCGTGCGGCGCCCGGACCGGACGTTCGCGACGATGGATCACTCGGTGCCGACGACGCCGCTCGTCGCGCTCGACGCGGCCGGCGCGGCGCAGCTCGCCGAGCTCGAGCGCAACTGCCGCGACTTCGACGTGCCGCTGTGGGGCGTCGGCTCCGAGCGGCAGGGTATCGTCCACGTCGTCGGCCCCGAGCTCGGGCTCACCCGCCCGGGGATGACGATCGTGTGCGGCGACAGCCACACCGCGACCCACGGCGCATTCGGCGCGCTGGCGTTCGGCATCGGCACGTCGGAGGTGGAGCACGTCCTCGCCACGCAGTGCCTCCTCCAGCGCAAGCCGAAGGCGTTCGAGGTGCGCTTCGACGGACGGCCGCCGCCGGGCGTCGGCGCCAAGGACATGATCCTTGCGCTCATCGCCGAGATCGGCGTCGGCGGCGGCGCCGGGCACGTGCTCGAGTACAGCGGTGCCGCCGTCCGCGGGCTCGACATGGAGCAGCGCATGACGCTGTGCAACATGTCGATCGAGGCCGGCGCGCGCGCCGGGATGATCGCCCCCGACGAGACGACGCTCGCGTACCTCGCCGGGCGGCCGTTCGCGCCCGCCGAGCCCGACCCGCGCTGGCGCGGCCTCGCAAGCGACGACGGAGCGACGTTCGACCGCTCGGTGTCGATCGACGCCGGCCGCCTCGAGCCGATGATCACCTACGGCACGAACCCGGGGATGGCGATCCCCATCGGCGCGCCGGTGCCGCGCCCGGCCACGGCGACCGAGGAGAAGGCGCTCGCCTACATGGCGGTCGAGCCGGGCAAGCCGCTCCTCGGCCGGCGGGTCGACGTCGTGTTCATCGGCTCGTGCACGAACGGCCGCCTGGGCGATCTACGCGAGGCGGCGCGCGTGCTGCGCGGCCGCCGGGTCGCGCCGGGCGTGCGCATGCTGGTGGTGCCCGGGTCGCGCGCGGTCAAGCGCCAGGCCGAGGCCGAGGGGCTCGACCGCGTGTTCCGCGACGCGGGCGCCGACTGGCGCGAGCCCGGCTGCTCCATGTGCATCGCGATGAACGGCGACGCGCTCCGCCCCGGCGAGGTGGCGGTGTCCACGTCGAACCGCAACTTCGAGGGACGGCAGGGCAAAGGCGGCCGCACCCACCTCGCCTCGCCGCTCACCGCCGCCGCGGCGGCGGTCACCGGCCGGATCACCGATGTGAGGCAACTGTCATGAGCCCGCGAGCGGAGGCGAGGATGAAGGCGACCCTGGAGAGAGGCGCAGCCGCCCAGGGAGCGAGCCCCGGGGCGGGAGTGCGCGACTTCGAGCGAGGCGCAGCCGAGCGAGGTGGAGCGCCGACCCCGGGCGAGCGACCGACGGGAAGACCCGGAGCCCCGAGCCGGAGCGAGCGGGCGGTGCAACAATGAAGATCACCGCCCATCCGACGGTGTGGCTGGAGGACGACGTCGACACCGACCAGATCATCCCCGCCCGGTTCCTCAAGACGACCGAGCGCACCGGGCTGGGAAAACACCTGTTCGCCGACCGCCCGGACGCGCCGCGCGGCCCGATCCTCGTCGTGGGCGCGAACTTCGGCTGCGGCTCGTCGCGCGAGCACGCCCCGTGGGCGCTCCTCGACGCGGGCGTGCGCGCGATCGTGGCGCGCTCGTTCGCCGACATCTTCCGCGCCAACGCGCTGAAGAACGGCCTCGTGCCGGTGGCGCTCGCCGCCGAGGCCCACGCCCGCGTCGTCGAGGCCGCGGCGAGCGGGCGCGCGGTCACCGTCGACGTCGACGCGATGATGGTGTCGTGGAACGGCGGCACGTCGGTGGGGTTCTCGCTCGACGCGTTCGCGCGCCGCTGCCTCCTCGCCGGCGTCGACGAGCTCGGGTACCTCCTGTCGTTCGAGGCGCGGATCGCGGCCTACGAGGCAGACCCAAGCGAGCGAGCGCCGGCGAGGGAGGGGGCGCCCCTGGAGCGAGGCGCAGCCGAGCGACCCGGCGCCCCGAGCCGGCGCGAGGGAGCGAAGCAACAATGACCCGGGTGGCCCTCTACGACACGACGCTGCGCGACGGGACCCAGCGCGAGGGCCTGTCGCTGTCCTGCGACGACAAGCTGCGCATCGCGCGCAAGCTCGACGAGCTGGGCGTCGCGTTCATCGAGGCGGGCTGGCCCGGCTCGAACCCCAAGGACGCGGAGGTGTTCGCGCGCGCCCGCGCCGAGACGTGGCGCGCCGAGATCGTCGCGTTCGGGTCCACGCGCCGCGCCGGCCTGCGCCCGGAGCACGACCCCGGGCTGCGCGCCCTCCTCGACGCCGGCACGCGCGTCGTCACCGTGTTTGGCAAGAGCTCCCTGTTCCACGTCACCGACGTCCTGCGCGTGTCGCCCGGCGAGAACCTGGCGATGATCGCCGAGACGATCGCGTTCCTGCGCGCGCACGACCGGCGCGTCATCTACGACGCGGAGCATTTCTTCGACGGCTACGCGCTCGATCCCGCCTACGCGCTGGAGACGCTGCGCGCCGCGGCCGGCGCCGAGACGATCGTCCTGTGCGACACGAACGGCGGCATGCTCCCCTTCGGCGTGGCCGACGCGTTCGCCCGCGTGCGCGCCGAGATCGCCGGCGATCTCGGCATCCACGCCCACGACGACGCCGGCTGCGCCGTCGCCAACTCCCTCGCCGCGGTGCGCGCCGGCGCCCGCCACGTCCAGGGGACGATCAACGGCTACGGCGAGCGCTGCGGCAACGCCAACCTGTGCATCGTCGCGCCCGACCTCGAGCTCAAGGAGGCCGCGCGTTGCCTCCCCGACCTGGCGCGGCTCGCCGAGGCCGCCCGCTTCGTCGCCGAGGTCGCGAACCTCGCGATGGACGAGCACATGCCCTACGTCGGGCGGAGCGCGTTCGCCCACAAGGGCGGCGTGCACGTCGCCGCCATGCGCCGCCACCCGGCGTCGTACCAGCACGTCCCGCCCGAGCGGGTCGGCAACGCGTCGCGCGTCGTGGTGAGCGAGCTCAGCGGCCGCGGCAACGTCCTCGCCAAGGCCGAGGAATACGGCATCGTCGTCGGCGCGCCCGAGGCCGCGCTCGCGGAGATCAAGGCGGCGGAGGCGCGCGGCGCGTCGTTCGAGGCCGCGGAGGCGTCGGCGGCGCTGGTCCTCGCCCGCGGCGCCCCCGGCTACCGGGCGCCGTTCGAGCTCGTCGAGTACCGCGTCTTCTCCGGCAGCGGCCGCCCGGCCGAGGCCACGCTCAAGCTCGCCGTCGCCGGCGAGGTGCTCCACACCGCCGCCGAGGGGAACGGCCCGGTGAGCGCGCTCGACGCGGCGCTGCGCAAGGCGCTCGTCCCCGTCTACCCCGAGCTCGCGGCGGTGACGCTGGTGGACTACAAGGTGCGCATCCTCGACGGCGCGCGGGGCACCGCCGCCACGGTGCGCGTGCTCATCGACTCGACCGACGGCCGGCGGCGGTTCTCCGCGGTCGGCGCCGGCACGGACATCCTGGCGGCCTCGTGGGCCGCGCTCGCGGACAGCATGGAGTTCGCGCTCTTTCGACCGGAGGTAGGCAATGAAAGCGAAGATCGTCCTTCTGCCTGGTGACGGCATCGGCCCCGAGGTCGTGGGTGAGGCCCGCGCGGTGCTCGAGAGCGTCGCGTCGGCGTACGGCCACGAGCTCACGTTCGAGGAGCACGCCATCGGCGGGCGCGCGCTCGACGAGCACGGGACCGCGCTGCCCGACGAGGCGCTGGCGGCCTGCCGGCGCGCCGACGCGGCGCTGCTCGGCGCCGTCGGCGGGCCGCGCTGGGACGACCCGCGCGCCAAGACCCGGCCCGAGGACGGCCTGCTCAAGATCCGCCGCGAGCTGGGCCTGTACGCCAACCTGCGGCCGATCCGCGTGGTGCCGCAGCTCGCCTACGCCTCGCCGCTCAAGCCCGATCGGCTCGACGGCGTCGATATCCTGGTCGTGCGCGAGCTGACCGGCGGTCTCTACTTCGGCCCGCGCCGGCGCGAGCGCGCCGACGGGCGCGAGCGCGCCGTCGACACGCTGGAGTACACCGACGCCGAGATCCGGCGCGTGGTGCGCCTGGCGTTCCGGCTGGCGGCGCAGCGGCGGAGCTTCGTCACCAGCGTCGACAAGGCCAACGTGCTCGAGTCGTCGCGCCTGTGGCGGCAGGTGGCGGTCGAGGTCGCGGCCGAATACCCCCACGTCCATCTCGAGCACCAGCTCGTCGACGCTGCGGCGATGCGCCTCATCGCCGCCCCGCGCTCGTTCGACGTCATCGTCACCGAGAACATGTTCGGCGACATCCTCACCGACGAGGCGGCCGTGCTGGCCGGGTCGATCGGCCTTTTGCCCAGCGCGTCGCTGGGCGACGGGACGTTCGGCCTGTACGAGCCGATCCACGGCTCCGCGCCCGACATCGCGTCGAAGAACGTCGCCAACCCCATCGGCGCGATCCTCAGCGCCGCCATGCTCCTCCGCCACTCGCTCGGCCTCCTGCGCGAGGCGACCGCCGTCGAGCGCGCCGTCGCCGGGGCGCTGGCCCACGGGGCGCGCACCGCCGATCTGGGCGGATCCCGGCCCCTGGGGACGCACGAGATGGGCCAGGCCATCGGTGCCGAGCTTCACGTCGAACCGGCCGAAGATCTGGCACGATATGTGGCGAGCTGGCGACGCGAATGAAGACCTACGAATATTTCCACATACACGACGACCGCATCGAAGTGGATCTGGACGGGATCGCCCTCCTCCGCTTGACCCTCACGAACAAAGGCACTGCCTACACCCTCGAGGAGCGGCGCGCGCTCCGCCTGGAGGGCCTCCTGCCCCCGGCGGTGAGCACGCTCGACCAGCAGGTCGAGCGCATCCGCATCGGCTTCTGGAAGCAGCCGACGCCGATCCTCAAATACCAGTTCCTGCGGCAATTGCAGGATCGCATGGAGGTGCTGTTCTACGCCTTCCTGGCGCGCTACCTCAACGACACGCTGCCGATCGTGTACACGCCGACGGTCGGCGAGGCGGTGCAGAAATTCTCGGCGATGTACCAGACGTCGCGCGGGCTGTCGGTGTCGATCGAGAACGTCGACCGGACGCCGGAGCTGCTCACCAACTATCCGTTCCGCGACGTGCGCATGATCGTCGCGACCGACTCGTCGGCGATCCTCGGCATCGGCGATCAGGGGTACGGCGGACTCGCCATCCCCATCGGCAAGCTCGCGCTGTACACCGTCGGGGCCGGCGTCGCGCCGTACTACACCATGCCGACCGCGCTCGACGTGGGCACCGATCGGGCCCACCTCCTCGACGACCCCGGCTACCTCGGCGTGCGCGCGCGCCGGCTGCGCGGCGAAGCCTACTTCCACTTCATGGACCAGTTCGTGGACGCGGTCCACGCCCGCTGGCCGGGCGCGATCCTCCAGTGGGAGGACCTCGCCAAGGACGCCGCGTTCGACGTGCTGGCGCGCTACCGCAAGCGCCATCCGTCGTTCAACGACGACATCCAGGGCACGGGCGCGGTGGCGCTCGCCGGCCTGCGCAGCGCCTGCCGCCTGCGCGGGCGGTCGCTCGCCGACGAGACGATCGTCGTGTACGGCGCCGGCGCCGGCGGCGGCGGCGTGGCGGCGGCGATCCGCGACGGGCTCGCCCGCGACGGCGTGGCCCGCCCCGAGGACCGCATCTTCGTCCTCGACTCCAAGGGCCTGCTCGTCGAGGGGCGGGCGATGGAGGCCTACAAGCGGCCGTTCGCCAAGCCCGGGCCGGCGATGGGTCTGCTCGAGACCATCCGCGCGTCGCGCACGACGGTGCTCCTCGGCCTGTCCGGCCAGCCCGGCACGTTCACCCAGGAGATCGCCGCCGCCATGGCCGCGAACGCCGAGCGGCCGATCATCTTCCCGCTGTCCAATCCGACGAGCGCCTGCGAGGCCACGCCCGCGGACCTCCTGGCGTGGACCGGCGGACGCGCCCTCGTCGCCGCGGGCAGCCCATTCCCCGACACCGCGCAGGGGAACAACGCGTTCATCTTCCCCGGGCTCGGGCAGGGGTCGATCCTCGCCCGCGCGCGCGAGGTCACCGACGGGATGGTCGCCGAGGCCGCCGAGGCGCTCGCCGCCTACACCGCCGAGCGCCACCCCGGCCGCATCTATCCTCCCGTCGAAGATCTGGGCGAGGTGTCGATCCACGTCACGACCGCGGTGATCCGCCGTGCCGTCGCCGACGGCGTCGCCGCCGCCGATCTCCCCGCCGACCTGCCCGCCTACGTGCGCGACCGCTTCTGGCAACCCCGCTACCTTCCGGTGGTCAAAAGCAGATAGCCACCCGGGGTGGTAGACTCCCCGCCGATGCGAAGGCCGATGACGCTCACGCAGAAGATCCTCGCGCACCACGCGGTGGGTCTGTCGCGTCCGTGGGTCGAGG
>DATFWE010000278.1:0-41107 GCA_035259575.1 Haliangiales bacterium | reverse complement strand
GAACCTTCTTCTTCTTGTTCTCGTCCATTTGACCGCTCCTCCTGAGGGGAGGAAGAGCAAACGCGGTGCCGTCGCGGAACTGCCCGAAAACGCATTCGACCGCCGCGGGAGCGTCCGGGAGCGCCGGACACTCCCGTCCGGCCTGTCCGGCCGACCTCAGATTTTGCGCGGGTCGAGCCGATCGCGCAGCGCATCGCCGACGAGGTTCGTCGCGACGACGACCAGCGCGATCGCCGCGCCCGGCACCCACAACAGGCGCTGCGTCTTCCACAGAAGATCGTTCCCCTGCGCCAGCAGCGCCCCCCACGTGTACCCCACCTGCGGACCCACGCCCAGGAACGACAGCGACGCCTCGATCACGATCACCGATCCGAAATGAAACGTCATCTGCACGATCAGCGGCGACACCACGTTGGGCACCACGTGCCGCACGAGGATCCTGCCGGTGCCCGCGCCCAGCGCCCGCGCCGCCGCCACGAACTCGCGCTCGCGCAGCGACAATACCTGCCCGCGCACCAGACGCGCGTACCCCACCCACCCGTTCAACACCAGCGCCAGCACCACGACGTCCACCCCGGGGCGTTTCACCACCGCGACGATCGCCAGGTTGAGCAGCAATCCGGGGAACGCGAGCAGCATGTCCACGACCCGCATGATGATCTCGTCGACGGCACCGCCCGCGTACCCGGCGATGGTGCCGAGCGCCACGCCGATGAGCGTGCATAGCGTCACCGTCACGCCGCTGATCAGGAGCGCGAGCCGCGCGCCGTAGAGCATGGCCGACAGCAGGTCCACGCCGTTGTCGTCGGTGCCGAGGAGGTGCGCCGCCGTCGGCCCGAGCAGCTTCTCGTCCAGGTTGCCACGGTCGGGCGCGTGCGGCGCGACGAGCGGGCCGAAGACGGCGGCGGCGAGGAACAACCCCAGGAGCACCAGGCCGACCCATTTGCCGCTCGATTTCATGCCCTTCGGATCCTCGGGTCCGCGACGCCGTACGCCACGTCCACCGCCAGGTTCACCGCGACCACGATGATCGCCACCACGAACACGCAGCCCTGGATCACCGGGTAGTTGCGCGTGGAGATCGCCTCGAACATCATCGTGCCCAGCCCGGGCCGCGAGAACACCCGCTCCGTGATCACCGCCCCGGCCAGGAGCGAGCTCGTCTGCATCCCCACCACCGTGATGAGCGGCAGGAGCGCGTTCCGCAGGCCGTGCTTGAGGAGCACAACCCCCGGCGGCAACCCCTTGGCGCGCGCCGTCCTCATATAGTCCTCCCCCAGAACCTCCAGCATCGACGACCGCGTCATGCGCGCCAGCATCGCCATGAGATGCGTGGCCAGCACGCAAGCCGGTAGAATCACGCTTCTTTCTCCTGGGCCGGCCGCCCATCCCAGGTCGAGAAAAAAGATCGATAGCGCCATCGGCCCGAGCCACACCAGGGGGATGCTGATGCCCGCGAACGAGATCGCCGTCGCCGCGGCCTCCCACAGCGTCCCGCGCCGTACCGCCGCGACGATCCCCAGCGGCAGCGCCAGGATCACCGCCAGGAGGACCGCCGCCGCCGCGAGCTCCGCCGTGTAGGGGAGCACGCGCCCGATCATCGCCGCCACGGTCGGTTTCTGCCCCTTGGGGTCGGGGCACTGGCGCCCGAGCGTCCCGTCGGCGACGTTTCCGAAAAAGATGCCGAGTTGCTCCGGCAGCGAACGGTCGAGATGCATACACCGCATGATTTCTCGACGTTGTTCGGGCGTGGCATCTCCGCCCGCCAGGTTGTCCACGGGGTCGCCGGGCACGATGTGCAGGAACAAGAACACCAGCACCGACGCCCCCGCGACCGCGATCGCGCTCGAGCCCAGCCGCCGCAGCAGAAATCGGACGAGCGCCACGCGCCCGAAGCCTACCCCGCCCCGAGGCAACCCTCCAGCCCTTGCCGGCGGTCCAAACCCCGAATAGTATCCAACGCCTCCATGCGGTCCCGCTTGCATCTGCTCCTCGCGCTGGCGCTCGTCTCCGCCTGCGGAAAGAAGATCGGAGACGCCTGTCAGCTCCCCAGCGACTGCGACCCCGACGGGAACCGCCTGTGCGAGCTCAATTCTCCCGACGGCTACTGCACGATCCGGGGCTGCGATTTCGGCACTTGCCCGTCGGAGGCCGTGTGCGTGCGCTTCTATCCCGGCCTCGACAACGCGCCCCCCTGCGCGACGCAATCCGCGTGCGCCTTCGACGAGATCTGCACCGTCGCGAACGTGTGCGCCTCGCGCGCCAACGAGGTGCGCTTCTGCATGCTGAAGTGCAGCGGCGACGGCGACTGCCGCGACGGGTACGAATGCCGCACGCTCGCGCTCATGAAGGCGCACGGGGGCGAGCCGGTCCCCGACCCGAACGCGGCCACCGCCGCGCCGCCGGACGTGCCGTTCTGCGCCCAGCGGCGGCCGTGCACCGCCGTCACCCAGTGCGAAGTCACCGAGGCCTGCAACGGCGTCGCCTGCTATCCGCGCCCGAGCTGCTCGTCCAACGCCAACTGCAATCCCAGCCCCTTGGTGGAGATCTGCAACACTCGGATCGGCCAGTGCGTGCGGCCTTGCGCCGCGAACCTCGACTGCGCCGCGAACGAGGTCTGCAACGTCGCGAACCACCTCTGCGATCCGATCTGATGCGGGCGGTCGTCCAGCGCGTGAGCCGCGCCGAGGTGCGCGTCGACGGCAACGTCGTCGGGCGGATCGGCCCGGGCCTGGTGGTCCTCGTGGGCGCCGGCAAAGGCGACGGCCCGGCCGACGTCGAGCAGCTCGCCGACAAGGTCGTGAACCTGCGCATCTTCGAGGACGACGCCGGCAAAATGAACCGGTCGCTCCTCGAGGTCGGCGGCGGCCTCCTGGCGGTGTCGCAGTTCACCCTCTTCGGCGACGCGCGCAAGGGCCGGCGGCCGTCCTTCGTCGACGCCCTAGAGCCGGCCGCGGCCGAGGCGCTCTACGAGGCATTCGTCGCCAAGGTGCGCGCCGCCGGCGTCGCTCCCGTCGCCACCGGCCGCTTCGGCGCGATGATGGAGGTCGAGCTCGTCAACGCCGGCCCGGTCACGATCCTCCTCGATTCCCGTCGGACGTTTTGATACGTTCGCCGGTCGATGCGTCGGGCCACCATCGTCGCGGTCCTCGTGTGCGCCCGCGCCGGCGCGTCGCCGCTCGAGCTGTTCGGGTTCGGCGGGCGATCGCCGGCGCTCGGGGGGACCGGGGCGACGATCGCCGAGGACTTCGACAGCACCTACGCCAACCCGGCGGGGCTCGGCGACCTGCGCCAGAAGCGTTTCTCCGTCGGGACGCTCGTCGGCACGTTCTCGCTGTCCGGCAACGACCGCCCGGTCGACAACGCGTACGGCATCGAGCTCGGCATGGCGCTGCCCATCCCGCTCGGCGGCGAGCTGGCGCACCGCGTCGGCCTCGGCGTCGGCGCGTACATCCCCACGCAGGTGATCAACCGCGCGCGCGCGCCGGCGCCGAACGTCCCGTTCTTCGCGTTGCTCGAGAACCGCAGCGAGGTCGTCGGGATCAACATCGCGCTCGGCGTGCGCGCCACCGACCGGTGGTCGTTCGGCGCGGGCGTGCTCGTGCTCGCCGCGCTGCGCGGGCGCATCGGCGTCGTCGCCGACGTGGCGGGTCGATTCGCGACGGTGTCCGAGCAGCAGCTGGTCGCCGGGTTCTCGCCGGTGTTCGGCGCGCGCTTCCGCGCCACCGATGAGCTCACGCTCGCCGCGACGTTCCGCCTGGCGTCCAAATCCACCTACGACATCCAGATCAACGCCGACCTGGGCGAGGCCCTGCCCGTCATGATCCCCGAGATCCACGTGAAGGGGGTCGCGCAGTACGATCCGATGGCGCTGGCGCTCGAGGCGGCGTGGCGGCGGGGGCCGCTGCTCCTGCTGGGGCAGCTCGCGTGGCAGCACTGGAGCGCGTTCCCCAACCCGACGGACAACCCGGTCGCCAGCATGCCGGCGCGCCCCGACCCCGGATTCCACGACACGATCGTGCCGCGCGTCGGCGCGGAGTGGACGCAGCCCGTCTCCGACTTCGCGATCGCATTCCGCGGCGGCGCGTTCTTCGCCCTGTCGCCGGCGCCGGACGGGCCGCTCCTCGACAACCACCGCGTCGGGCTCACCGCCGGCGCCGGGTTCCTCGTCGATCCGCTGCGCTTCGACCTGTGGTTCCAGACGCAGGTGCTCGTCGGCCGCCACCAGGCCGACGCCGACACCGGGGGCGCGGTCTACGTCGGCGGGCTCGTCGTGGGGCTGGATCTGTGAGGGCGACGCTGCTGCTCGCGGCGGTCGCGGTCCGCGCGCACGCGAACCCCGTCGACGCGTTTGGCTTCGGCGCGCGCGGACCGGCGATGGCGGGCGCGCAGACCGCGGCGACCGACGACGGCGGCGCGAACTACTACAACCCCGGGGCGCTCGCGCTCGGCGACGACATCCGCATCGACCTCGGGTACCAGATCGCGAAACCGTACCTGAAGATAGGCGGCGGCGACCAGGGGGTCGACTCGTCGCGCGGGCTCGCCCTGTCGCTGACCGCGCCCGGGGACGTGGGGCCGGTGCACCTCGCCGTCGGGCTGGCGGTGTTCCTCCCCGACGAGCGCATCACGCGCACGCGCACCCTGCCCAGCGCGCGGCCGCGCTGGGCGCTCTACGACAACCGGCCGCAGCGGCTGTTTCTCGCCTCCAACCTGGCGCTCCGCGTCGGCGACGATCTCTACATCGGCGGCGGCATCGCCTACATGTCGCGCACCGGCGGGGCGATCGATCTCGAGGGGCGCCTCGGCTTTCCCGATCCCAACGACTCCAACTTCACGCTCGACATCGACGTGACGCTGAAGACGATCCGCTACGCGCAGGCCGGCGTCCTGTGGCGCGCGCAGCCGTGGCTGCTCGTGGGCGCGTCGTTCCGCGGCGGGTTCGTGCTCGCGCTCGACCAGGGCTTCCGCATCCACGGCGATCTCGGCCCGGCGGGCTCCCCGGTGGTGAAGGACGGTTTTTTCGAGCTCCACTCGCTGGCGTTCGATCTGTTCCAGCCCGAGCAGTGGGCGGCCGGCTTCGCGCTGCAGCTCACGCCGCGCGTGCTGGTGTCCGGTGACGTGACGTGGCAGCGCTGGTCCGCGTACGAGAACCCGGCGGCGCGCATCCAGATCAGCTACGACCTGAAGCAGCTCAACGACATCGTCCACATCGTCGCCGCCCCGCCGCTGGAGAAGGCGTACTTCCACGACACGTTCGTGCCGCGGCTCGGCGTCGAGTGGCTGGCGGCGCGGTCGCCGCACGCGGCCTGGCGCGTGCGCGCGGGCTACGCGTTCGAGCCGACCCCGGCGCCGGAGCAGCGCGGCGAGCTCAACGCCGTCGACAACGACAAGCACACGTTCACCGCGGGCTTCGGCGTGTCGCTGTCCGACGTGACGCGGGTCCTCGTCCACCCGTTCGACATCGACGCCTACGTCGGGGCGACCTATCTGCCGCCGCGCACGCACCGCAAGCTGTCGCTGACCGATCCGGTCGGCGATTACATTTCGGAGGGGCTGGTGCTCATGGCCGGCGTGGGGACGCGATGGCGGTTTTGATGAGACACATGTGGTGCCTCGCCGCCCTCGCCGCGTGCGGGATGGGGGCCGCCTCGGGCGGCGGCACCGACCATCTCCCCGTCTCCGGCGCGGGGCCATACGGGGACATCGGCGACCAGCCGGTCGTCTTCGCCGACCCGGGCGCGGATCTAACCAGCCCGACGGCGATCGCGCTCGAGGGGGGCGGGTTCCGCATCTGGTACGCGCGCGCGGGGGAGATCTGGCGCGTGGATCTCGGCGACGGGCCCGGGCCGGCGGGGGAGCCGGCGCCGGCGCTGGCCGCCGACCGGGCGTGGGAGGCGGGCGCCGTGGGAAACCCGTCCGTGACCCCGGCCCCCGGCGGCGGCCTGCTCATGGTGTACGAGGCGGCCGGGCAGGTGGGCGCGGCGCGCAGCAACGATGGCGTCGCATGGATGAAGGACGCGGCGCCGCTCGGCGACGGGCACGATCCCAGCGCGGTGTACGCCGGCGACGAGCTCTTCGTCTACGTGGCGGACGGCGGCGCCATCCGGCGCCTCGGCGGCGACGTGGTGCTGTCGGCGTCGACCGATCCGCTCGCGTTCGACTCCGCCGCGGTGGCCGAGCCGACCGCCGCGTTCGGCACGACCGTGGCGGGACGCCGCTGGATCGGCCTCTTCTATGTGGGGGCGAACGCCGCCGGACGGACGCTCATCGGGTTCGCCGGCTCGGGGGACGGCGCGACGTTCACGCGCCCGCCGCGCGGGCGCCCGATCCTCGCCGCGCCGTCGATCGTGAGCGAGCGCGGTCCGGCGCCGGTGGTGCTCTCGGATCGCGCGTATCTCTTCTACAATCGCGTCAAATCGGGGCGGTGGGCGATCGCGGCCGCGTTGTCGACCACCCCCTGACTCTGTGTTACCTTCGAGTCGGTGAAGATTCGGTTCTGGGGAGTCCGCGGATCCTACCCGGTGCCGGGTCCACAGACGAACCGGTACGGCGGAAACACCTCGTGCGTGGAGGTGCGCCCCAAGGACGGGCCGCACATCGTGATCGACGCCGGCACCGGGATCCGCCGCTTGGGCAAGGACATCATGCAGGGCGCCCACGGCGAGGGGAAGGGCGTGTCCCACCTGCTCATCAGCCACACCCACTGGGATCACATCCAGGGGCTGCCGTTCTTCGCGCCCCTGTACCAGGGCGGCAACCGCTTCTACGTCTACGCGCGCCAGCGCGACGACACCCACCTGCGCGCGGTGTTCGCGTCGCAGACGGAGGACCCGTATTTCCCCGTGCCGTTCAACGCCGTGAAGGCCGACGTCGCGTTCCGCGAGCTCGTCGAGGGGGCGCGCTTCGCCATCGGCGACGTGAGCGTGGGGTGCACGCGGCTCAACCATCCATGGATCGCGATGGCGTACCGGCTCGATTGCGACGGCGCGTCGGTGGTGTACTCGACGGACACGGCGCCGTTCACCGACATCCTCCTCGAGAAGGAGTTCATCAAGACGCCGCCGCGGCTGGGCGAGCCGCCCAAGCCCGACGACGCGGCCAAGCTGGCGGCGATGCGCGATGCGCTCGTGGAGCTGTGCCGCGGCGCGGATCTGCTCATCTACGACACCCAGTTCACGCCCGACGAGTACCGCACGCGGCCCCACTGGGGGCACTCGACGCCGAACGACGCCATCGCCATCGCCCTGGCGGCGAAGGTGGGGAAGCTGGCGCTGTTCCACCACGCGCCCGAGCGCACCGACGAGGAGCAGGACCGGATCCTCGCCGAGACGCAGGAGGCGGTGCGCGGCTCGGGGCTCGAGGTGATCGCGGCGGCGGAGCAGCTGGAGGTGGCGCTTGGGGACAACTGAGGACCGCGGATGGAGGTGACGTTCTGGGGCGTGCGGGGGTCCGTCCCCGCTCCCGGCCCCGAGACGAACCGCTACGGAGGCAACACCTCGTGCGTGTCGGTGCGCACCGCCGGCGGGCACCTCATGGTGATCGACGTCGGCACCGGCGCGATCGGACTGGGTCGGTCGCTGATGGCGACGGAGTTCGGCCGCGGGCAGGGCCACGCCACGGTGCTGCTGTCGCACGCGCACTGGGACCACATCCAGGGCTTTCCGTTCTTCGCGCCGGTGTTCGTGCCCGGCAATCGGTTCGACATCTACGGCGCGGCGCGCTCGTCGGCGATGCTCGAGGGGATCCTCGAGGGGCAGATGAATCCGCATTTCTCGCCCATCTACACCATCAAGAACCTCGGGGCGCAGATCGCGATCCTGGCGGTGCCCGTCACCGAGGACGAGGCGCGCGTGCGCGACATGTCGACGAGCGCGGCGCGCCGCAAGCCGCCGTTCGTGGTCGACAACGTGCTCATCCGCGCGCTGGCCAACCCGCACGGGACGACGTCGGCGCTCGCCTATCGGCTGCAGGAGGGCGACCGCTCGCTCGTCTACGCCTCGGACGCCGGCTACCCGCCGGAGGGACCGACCGACGCGATGCTCGAGCTCTACCGCGGCGCCGACGTCCTCATCCACGACTGCACGTACTCGCCGGAGCACCGGGCGCAGCGCCTGACGCGCGGGTTCTCGTCGTACGTCGACGCGGCGGACGCCGCGGCGCGCGCCGGCGTGAAGCACCTCATCATGTTCCACTACGATCAGGACTACTCCGACGATTACGTGGACGAGCTGCGCGACCGCTGCCGCGCCGAGCTCGACGCCCGCGGCGCGGCGACGTGCGCGCTCACCGCCGCGCATGAGGGGCTCCGGATCGTCCTTTCGTGACCGGATATCTGTGCTAGGAAACAGACACTTTGGACAAGATCGAACGCGTTGTCATCATCGGATCCGGGCCGGCGGCGCACACGGCGGCCATCTACGCCGCGCGCGCGAACCTGCACCCGGTCCTGTTCGAGGGGGATCTGGCGGGGGGCATCGCCGCCGGCGGGCAGCTCACCACGACCACCGAGGTCGAGAACTACCCCGGCTTCCCCGAGGGCATCGACGGGACGCGGCTGATGGAGATGATGCGCGCGCAGTCGGCGCGCTTCGGCACGCGCATCTACACCGAGACGGTGGAGCGCGTGGATCTGCACAGGCGGCCGTTCCTCGTCGTGACGCCGGAGCGCGGGGTCCACGCGCGGACGATCATCCTGGCGACGGGCGCGACCGCCAAGCGCCTGACGGTCGAGGGGGAGGACAAGCTGTGGCAGGCGGGGATCTCGGCGTGCGCGGTGTGCGACGGCGCGCTGCCGATCTACCGCGGCAAGCCGCTCGTTGTGGTGGGCGGGGGCGACACCGCGGTGGAGGAGGCGACGCACCTCACCAAGTTCGGCAGTCGGGTGTACGTGGTGCACCGGCGGCACGAGCTGCGCGCGTCGAAGATCATGCAGCAGCGGCTGTTCGCGAACCCGAAGGTGACGATGGTGTGGGACACGGTGGTGGACGCGGCGCTCGGCGACCGGGTGCTGACGGGCGTGCGCGTGCGCAACCTGCTGACCGGCGAGCAGCGGGTCGTCGAGGCGGGCGGGCTGTTCTATGCCATCGGGCACGTGCCCAACACGGCGTTTCTCGACGGGCAAGTGGCGGTTGACGACACCGGTTACGTGGTGACCAAGCCCGGCACGACGCAGACGTCGGTCGCGGGCGTGTTCGCGGCGGGCGACGTGCAGGACAAGGTATGGCGCCAGGCGGTCACCGCCGCCGGCACCGGCTGCATGGCCGCGCTCGAGGCGGAGAAGTTCCTGCACGAGCACGGCGAGGGGGAGTAGCTCAGTTGTCGTCCGTTCGCTCGCGTCGGCGCGCCGCTCCAAGTCGCTCGGCTGCGCCTCGCTCCAAGTCGCTTCGTGGCGCGCCTCCGCTCGCTCACTCTTCCGCCAGCGCGGCCCGCCACGTGTCGAGAAAAGCCCGCGCGCCCTCGGGCGTGCCGGCCATGCCGTTCCCGCACAGCGTCGCGGTCGCCTCGTCGCCGTGGTGGACGAGCGTCAGCACGACGGCGCCGCGCGGATCGTGCGGCGGCGCGGCCAGCGCCGGCGAGGAGACGGCGTAAAGCGGCGCCGGGGGTCGCTCGCCCTCGGGATAGCGGATCGCCGAGACCGAGCCCCGCCCGGCCAGGACCTCGATCGGCGGCACGCGCGGATGCGTGCGGCCCTCGGACGTGAGCAGCCGGCGGCGCAGGCGCGCCGGCAGGGGCGCCTGGGTCGTGGCGCGCAGGATGCGCGTCAGCACGCCCTTCCCCTCGGCCTCCCGCGCGGCGATCGCCTCCAGGCGCCGCGCGAACGCGTCGAACGGCTCGGGACGCTCGTCGTCGACGAGCCGCAGCGACGCCAGGGCGAACAGCACGCGCCGGCGCCGCCGCTCGGGGTCGTCCCATCCGCCCGGCGCGATGGGGATCTGGAACGTCGGCGAAAACGCCGTCCCGTTGCCGAAATGCGCGAGCAACGCGCGCCCCAGCGCGTAGATCGCCCGCGGCGTCCGCGGCGCGGGCACGCGCGCCGCCGCGATGCCGAGCGCCTCCGCCCCGGCCACGTCGGGCGCGGGCCAATCCACGGCTGGTCCGTGGTCCGCGTCCGGCACGCGATCGAGCGCCGCGAACGTCTCGGCGGCGATGCGGCCGTGGCCGTAGCCGTCGACGACGAAATGACACGTGGACGCGACCTCGAGGCCCTCGGCCTGGCCAAGCCCCAGCCACGGCCCGCGACCGCCCATCCAGGCGAGCCGGTGCAGGTGGCGCGCGGTGGCCGCTCGGTGATCGAGGAGCGACACCGCCACCGCGGTGGCCCCGGCGGGCGGGGGCAGGGCCGGGCCGACGCACGCCGCCGCCAGGCGCGCGGCCAGCCGCTCGTCGGCGAGATCCGCCACGAGCACCCCGCGCGGCGTGACGAACGCCGCCCGGTCGAGCGTCGCCGGCTCGCGCACCAGCCAACCGTCGCGCCGGCGCAGCGCGCAGCGCAGCGGCTGGTCGGGAAACTGCCCGTCGAGCGTCGCCACCGCCGCCGCCGCCGCACGCGCCCGCGCGACCGCCCGCGCCGCGCGCGCGCCGGCCGAGCGCACCGGCGATCGGTCGCGCGCCATGAACGTGTCGGAGCGCGGGCCGCCGTTCACGCTGAGGTACACCGGGTAGAGCGGCCCGTCGGCCGAGCGCGCGAACCGCTCGAGCAACGCCGCGCCCGCGACCAGCCCCCACCACGCCGGCCGCCGCCAATCGACCGCGGCGATCTCGTCGAGCAGCGACGCGAGCTCGCGCGCGGACGCCACGATGCTCATTGTTGCACCGGTCGCTCGCTTCGGCGCGGCGCTCCGGGTCGCTCGGCTGCGCCTGGCTCCAGGGTCGCGCGCTCCCGCGCCTCCGCTCGCTCCCTCATGTCAGCCTTAACGTGTAGAACGGCTGCTTCGGGTCGGGCGCGGCGTCGCCGACGCGCCAGCCGACGTCGTGCGCGGCGCGCGCGAACGCGGGCGCGCCCGGGCAGGTGCGCAGCACCCAGGGATCGAACGTCAGCCGCGACAGCAGCGAGCGCATCCCGGCGACGTGGCGGCGCGCGCGCCCGCGATCGGCCGCGGGGTCGAGCTCGATCACGTAGGCCACGCCCGTCGGACGCACGACCCGGCGCAGCTCGGCCAGCGCCGCGCGCCGCCCGCGCACGTGCCGCAGCGAACTCAGGAGCACGGCGAAATCCACCGAGCTCGACGCGAGCGGCAGGCGCTCGGCGCGCGCCCGCAGCGTCCGCACCGGCGCGACGCGCGCGAACGCGCGGCTCGGCTCGATCGCCCACACATGGAGGTGCGGGTGCCGCGCCGCGACCTTGGCGGCGAACTCGCCGGTGCCAGCGCCGACGTCGAGGAAGGTGCGCGCCGCCCGCAGCTCGGCGTCGAACCGGTCGAGCAGGCGCTCGTCGAGATCGCCGAACGCGCACCGCTCGGCGGCGACGTAGCGGCGCGCCGCCCGGCCTTCGAACGGCGCCCGGAGCAGCCAGGGATCCAGCCACAGGAGCGGCAGCCGCACGCCCGAAGGGTAGCACAGCGCCGAGATCGCTTGACCGGACCGGGCGCTCACGCTTTCCTTCCCTGTCATGGGCGCTCCGCGGCGCAAGATCACACCGCGCGATCTGTGGGCGCTGACGCGCGTGGGCGTGCCCGTGCCGTCCGCCGACGGACGCATCGCCGTCGTGGGCGCGACGGAATACGACATCGAGGCGAACCGGGGCACCGAGCGGTTGTGGCTCCTGCCCGAGCGGCGGCCGCTCACCGCCGCCGACGCATCGAGCGGTCACCCGGCCCTGCGCCCCGACGGCGAGGTCGTGGCGTTCCTGCGCAAGCCGGACGGCAGCCCGCACGCGCAGCTGTGGGTCCTGCCGGTCACACACGGCACCGCCGAACCGCGCCGCCTCACCGACTTTCCGCTGGGTTGCACCGACCCGCGCTGGTTTCCCGACGGACGGCGCCTGGCGGTGCTCGCGCCCGTCTTCCGCGACGCCCCGGCGCTCGACGCCACGCGCGCGCTTGCCGCCGAGCGCGCCGGCAAGCCGCGCCCCCGCGTGAGCGAGGACCGCCTGTATCGCTTCTGGGATCGCTGGCTCACCGACGGGGAGATGCATCACCTGTTCGCGGTCGACGCCGATACCGGCGCGACCGTGGACCTCACGCCCGAATCGTCGCGCCACTTCGATCTGTTCGACCCGGACGGACAGTACGACATCGCCCCCGACGGGACGGAGATCGCGTTCTCCGCCAACGCGACGGACCCGCCCTACGACGAGCTGCGCATGTCGATCTTCGCCGTCGCGGCGGCGGGCGGACCGGTGCGGGAGGTGACGCCCGACCATCCCGCCGACGCGATCCGGCCGCGCTACGCCCCCGACGGGCGCACCGTCGTCTTCGGCGGCAAGCTCGACCTCGGCAACATGGCGGACCGCACCCGCCTGCACCGCCTCGATCGCGCGACCGGCCACACGAAAAACCTCACCGAGGCGTGGGATCGCTCCGCCGTGGCGTGGGAATTCGTCGACGCGCGCACCCTCGTCGTCGAGGCCGAGGACCGCGGCCGCGGCGCGCTGTTCCTCGTCGATCTGTCCGATCGGGTCGACGATCCCCGCCCGCGCGCCCTCGCCGCCGCCGGCACGTTCCGCGGCGCGCGCCCCGCCGGCGGCTACATCTACGCCCAGCACCACAGCATGACGCGGCCGCCCGACGCCGTGCGCGTCGCGTCCGACGGCGCGATCGAAAACATCGGCGGATTCAACGACGCGCGCGTCGCCGAGCTCGACCTGGCCGAGCCCGAGGAGATCGAGGTCGACGGCGTCCACGCGTTCGTCCTGCGCGGCCCGCGCGCCCCCCGACCCGGCCCGCTGGTGCAGATCGTCCACGGCGGGCCCTACGGCGCCCACCTCGACGCGTGGCACTGGCGGTGGAACCAGCAGGTCCTCGCCGCCCACCATCCGTGCGCGTTCGTCAACTTCCACGGTTCGTCGGGCTACGGCCAGGCATTCGCCGAATCGGTCCGCGGCGACTGGGGCGGGCGCGCCGCCGACGACATCCTGCGCGCCACCGACCATCTCGTGCGTGCGGGCGCGGCGGATCCGGCGCGCCTCGCCGTCGCCGGCGGCTCGTTCGGCGGGTACATGACCTGCTGGCTGGCGACGCAGACCGACCGCTTCGCCTGCGCCGTCGCGCACTCGGCGGTGTACAACCTCACGACGCTGTTCTCCGCCGACGTGACCCACGACATCGAGCGCGACCTCGGCGTGGCGCCCTGGGATCTCGCGATCAACCGCCACAACCCCGCCGTGTACGCGCCGGCGTGGCGCACGCCGACGCTGGTCACCCACGGCGAGAAGGACTACCGCGTCCCCGTCGAGCACGCCCACGAGCTGTACGGCATGCTCAAGGCGCGCCGCGTGCCGGCGCGCCTCGTCATCTACCCCGAGGAGACCCACTGGATCACCAAGCCGCAGAGCTCGCTCCACTGGTACGGCGAGGTGCTCAACTGGCTGGCGAGGTACCTCACGTGAGACCGCTGCTGCTTTGCCTGTGCGCGCTCGCCGGGACGGCCCGCGCCGACGTCCTCGCGCACGAGGACGTCACCCTGAAGAACGGGCTGCGCGTGCTGATCCTCTCCGATCGCCGCGCCCCCGTCGTCACCGTCCTCACCTGGTACCGCGTCGGTTCCGCCGACGAGGAGGCGGGCAAGACCGGGTTCGCGCACCTCTACGAGCACCTCATGTTCAAGGGCTCGCCCCACGTGCCCGACGGGGTGATCGACAAGCTGCACGAGGCGGCGGGGGGCTGGGCGAACGCGTCGACCGGCGACGACGCGACGGTGTACGTCGACTTCGCGTCGTCGAGCCTGCTCGAGCGCATGCTGTGGCTGGAGGCGGACCGCCTGTCCGGCCTACCCGCCGCGATCGACAAGGCGAAGCTCGACAACCAGCGCGACGTCGTCCTCAACGAGCGGCGCGAGCGGTTCGAGAACGCGCCCTACGGCATGGCCGGGCACCTCATCGCGGAGGCGCTGTGGCCCGAGTCGTCGCCCTACCACCACCCGACGATCGGCTACCCGGCCGATCTGCAGGCCGCGTCGCTCGCCGACGTCAAGGCGTTCTTCGCCCGTCACTACGTCCCCGCCAACGCCGTCATGGTGATCGCCGGCGATGTCGACGTCTCCGCGGCACGGCGGCTGGTCGAGCGCTACCTGGCATGGATCCCGTCGCCGGAACGGCCGCCGCAACGGCCTGCGCCGCCGGCGCTCGCGCCGCTCGACAAGCCGATCGAGCTCACCGCCACCGACGCGGTGCAGGTCCCGCGCGTGTACCTCACCTGGCGCGGCCCGCCCGCGTTCCACCGCGACGAGGCGCCGCTGGACGTGGCGACCGCGATCCTCGCCGGCGGCAAGTCGAGCCGCCTGTACCGCGCCATCGTGATGGAGAAGCGGCTGGCGCAGGACGTGTTCGCCGCCGCCGACTGCTTCCGCGACGCCGGCGAGGTGCAGATCGTCGCCACCGCCAAGCCCGGCGTGAAGCCGGGCGAGCTGGTCGCCGCGCTCGACGCGGAGACCGCGCGCCTGGCGGCGGAGGGGCCGAGCGCGGAGGAGCTGGAGCGGGCGCGGAACGCGCACGAGGCGCGGTTCTTCACCCAGCTCGAGAGCCCGGTGGAGCGGGCCTCGCAGCTCGCCACCTACGCGGTGATGGCGGGGGACGCGGACTACTTCGACAAGGACGTCGCGCGCTACCGCGCGGTGACCGCCGCCGACGTGAAGGATGTGCTCAGGCGGACGTTGACCTCGGGGCGGGTCGTCCTCGTCGTCGGACCGGAGGCGGCCCATGCGCCCTGACCTCGCGCTTTGCGCGCTCGCCCTGGCCGCGCCCGCCGCGGCGCAGCCGATCGACTGGTCGCACCCGCCGCCGGTCGGCCCCCAGCCGGCCTACGCGCCGCCCGCGCCGCGCGTGCTGGCGCTCGCCAGCGGCATCCCGGTGTGGGTCGTGGAGCGGCGTGAGCTGCCGATCGTCACCGTGCGCCTGGTGGTGCGCGGCGCCGGCTCGACGAGCGACGCGCCGGGCAAGGCCGGGCTCGCCGGCTACGCGGCCGATCTCCTCGACGAGGGCGCGGGTGGCCTCGGCGCGGTCGAGCTCGCGGCGCGGCTCGAGCGCCTGGGCACCACGCTCAAGACGTGGGCGGAGGAGGACGCGGCCTACGTCGAGATCGGCTGCCTGGCGCGGAACCTCGCGCCGTCGCTCGAGCTCATGGCCAAGGTCGTCACCGCGCCGGCGTTCGACGCCAAGGAGGCGGCGCGGGTCAAGGAGGACCGGCTGACCGCGATCGCGCTGCGGCGCGACGAGCCGGGGGCCGTCGCGCATCTGATCTTGGAAGGGGCGATCCTCGGCCCGCAGTCGCCCTACGGCCACCCCGCGCTGGGCTACGCGGGCGAGCTCGAGCGCGTCACCGTCGAGGACGCGCGCGATTTCTACGCGCGGCGCTACGGCGCGGCGGTGTCGGCCCTCGTCGTCGCCGGCGACGTGGACACCGCCGAGGCGACGAAGCTCCTCGACGCGCAGCTCGGCGCGTGGCGCGGCGCGGCCTCCACCGCCGACGCGCCGGCGGCGGCGCCGGCGCGCGGGCCCCGCCTCTACGTCGTAGACCGCGGCGGGGCTCCGCAGAGCCACGTCCTCGTCGGCGGTCTCGGCATCCCGCGCGCGGATCCGCGCGCGTTCGCGCTGGAGGTCGTCGCCACCGCGCTCGGCGGCACGTTCTCCAGCCGCCTCGTGCACCGGCTGCGCGAGGAGCTCGGCTACACCTACGAGGTGCGCGCCGTCGGCTCGTACCATCGGGGCACCGGGCTCGTGTACGTGGACACCGCCGTGTTCACCCCGCGCACCGTCGCCGCGATCCGCGAGATCGCCCGGATCCTGGCCGACGTGCGCCAGCGCGGCCTCGCCCCCGACGAGCTGAAGGCCGCGCAGCAGAACCTCGTGCGGTCGCTGCCGCAGGCCTTCGAGACCATCGACGGCATCGCCGGCATCTACGCCGACCTCGTCGTCACCGGCCTCGGGCCGGAGTGGCCCGCGCAATACGCCACGCGCATCGGCGCGGTCACCGCCGCCGACGTGCGGGCCGTCGCGCGCGCCCTCCTCGACGACAAGCTCCTGCGCCTCGTCGTCGTCGGCGACGTGGCGTCGATCGAGCGGGCGCTCGGCGGGCTGGGGTTCGGCCGCGCGACCGCCATGGACCCGGACGGGCGCCCGATCGGCAAGGCGCCGAAGGCCAAGCCATGAGAGCGCTCGTTTCGTTTTTCGTCCTCTGCTCCTGCGGCTCGACCGCGCCCGCGCCGCCGCCGCCCGCCGCCTCGCCGCCCGGCGACCTCGTCGACGGCCTGCTCGCTCGCCTCGACCGCGCCGCCGGCTGCGATCGCGGCGCGAGCCCGTGGTGCCTCGCCACGCGCGGCTGGGCGACCGGAACCGTTCCGGCGATCCCCGACGGCGTGCTCGCGGGGATCACCATCGGCCTCGAGCGCGATCGGCCCGATGCCGAGCTGCCCCGCGGGCTGGTCACGTTCTCCGCGTTCGCCGCGGGCGGCGGCAAGGTGTTCGTCACCGACATCCCGCCGGTCAACGCCGCCGAGCAGAAGACGCTCGACGCCGCGGCGGCCTCGGTAGCCGATGCGCTCGTGGGCCGCGCCCCGCGCGCCGAGCTCCCCCGGTCGCTGCTCGATCTGTTGAAGACGCTGCCGAAGAAGTACCCGGTCGCGCGGGCGGCGGGCGAGTGGCGCTACGCGGGCGAGGCGGACGGCCGTATCCGCCGCGTCGGCGATGTCTGGGTCGTGATCGAGATCCCCCGCAGCGGCCCCGCCGGCATCATCCTGTCGATCTACACCGACAAGGTCGCGGTCAAAAACTTGCCCCGCTGATGCGCGCGCCGCATGGTCGAGCCATGCCGGCCGAGCTCAACCTGTGCGGCTTCACCCTCACCGAGGAGGAGTGGCTGGAGCTCGACGACGAGACCCGCGATCTCGTCGCCGGCGATTGGGAGGATGCGTTCCCGTACGAGTCGTACGAGGTCGTGCTCGAGACGATCCCCGGACTGAGCTAGCGGCTGAAAAACGGCATCTTCGGCCAGCTCACGCCCTTGCGCGCGGCGTCCGCCTTGTCGGCGTTGTCGCGCTCGGTGCGGTCGCGCGTCTGCGGGTCGTCGTGGCTCGTGTCGGGCCCGCCGCCCAGCGGCGTTCCGCCCTTCCAGTCGCCGCCGAGCGGGCTGTCGCCGGTGAACCACGACTTCACTTTGTCGAACCAGCCGGTCGACGGCGTCGACGTGGGCGCGGCCGGAACCTGCCCGCCCGGCACGCCGCCGGGCGTGGGCGCGAGCGGT
The DNA here is from genome assembly GCA_035259575.1 of Haliangiales bacterium. GTDB lineage: Bacteria > Myxococcota_A > Polyangia > Haliangiales > SHYZ01 > DATFWE01. The sequence goes on along the minus strand of DATFWE010000278.1, from coordinate 23,711 downwards.
CCAGGGGTCTGGCCGGTCTGCCCGGTGGGGAGCCCGGGCGGCGTGTACCACGGCGTGTCCGCGTTCGCCGCCTGGGCCGCCCAATCATCGGCGCCCGCGTCGCCGGTCCAGCTGTCGCCCGAGCCCTCGGCGGCCCAGTCGCCGGTCCAGCCGTCGCCGGTGTCGTCGTAGCAGCCCTGCCCCGAGTCGCCGCTCCAGGCGTCGCCGCTCCAGCCGTCGCCGGTGTCGTCGTAGTAGCCCTGCCCCGAGTCGCCGCTCCAGCTTTCGCCAGTGGGGACGGAGCTGTCCGTCCAGTCGTAGCTGCCGCCGTAGTCTTCCGCTTCCTCGTCCATGCATGGGACGAACGCAACGTTCGCGCCAGCGCCCGCGAGCGGGATTTCGCGGATTTCTGCCGCGACCCGGCGGATCGAACGATCCAGGTGGCTCGGGCGATCCGTGGCCGGTGTCAGAACGCGTCCCAGCCCGGGTTCTCGGCGCACATCCCCGGCGGCACCTTGCCGTCGACGGTGAGGCGCGCGCGCAGGGATCCCGCCGCGCCCGACCAGCCGCCCTCGCGCGCGTACACCGAGGCCTGGAGCTTGTAGAAGCCCGCCGGCAGGCGCGCGCCCGCCCTGGCCGACACGGCCTGAAGGTCCGCCACCTCGACCCACACGTCGCCCGCGGCGATGGTGATCTCGCCCGTCCCCGACGGGCCCACCGCGATCCGCCGCGTTGCGCTCGTCGGGCGCGCGCAGCCCCTGTCGCCGGGGACGGGGTACGTGACGACCACCTCGAGCGTCGGGCGCAGGGTGAGCTTGTGCCCGCTCACGTTGCGCACCACGACGGCGACGGGAACGGCCTCGTCGGCGCCGGCGCGCTCGGCGGCGCGCAGCGCCACCGCCACGCCCGCCGACGGCTTGCCGTAGCGCAGCCCGCCCGCCGCGAGGAGCAGGAGGAACGCGACCCTCATCGCCGGCGTCCGCCTTCGCCGCGCGGCACGCGCGGGATGCGCCGATCACCCAGGTAGACGCCGTCGGGCCCGACGCGCGCCCGATCGAGGAGCGCGAACGCCGCCGCGTGGGCGAAGCGCGCCGGCATGCGCCCCCCCTTGACGTCGCAGTAGGGGACATCGTCGTCGTCGATGCGCAGCGTGGCGGGGTCGAGCGGCTCGACGCTGTCGTCGGACAGCGCGAGCAGGCCGTTCGCGTCGATCCCCCGGACGACGTACGGCGCGTCGTCGACGGTGAGGAACGCCCAGTTCACGTCGTTCTTGAGGATGTAGCGCCCGGTCTCGGGGTCGACGTCGATCCAGCGCGCGAACGCCCGCTGCAGCCCGGGATGGCCCAGACGCTGGCCCTCGCTCCAGAACACTCCGTCCCGGTCGAGACGGATGCGCGTCTCGCGCGACAGCGGGAACGGCGGCGCGTCCGTCATGGTTGCCTCATGACCCCGCCTTCCACCGCCAGGCGGCCTGCGCCGGCGCCAGCGTCTCGAACAGGCGCACGAGCTCCACGTGGCGCGCGCGCGCGTCGGCGCGTCCGAGCTCGATGAGCTGGCGGGCGAACTCGCCGTCGAACAGGAGGTACGATAGGAGATCCGACTCGCGCGAGCCCTCGGCGAGGCGCCGGAGCAGCGCGCCCACGACGCCGCTCGCGCGCGACGCGAACGCGGGGGCGCGCACGAACTCGCTCGCCAGCGCGGCGATGTTGGCCGACGCGCGGATGAACACGGCGCGGATCGGGCGCAGCGAGCGCTCCGGCGAGCCGGGGTTGAGCTCGCGGTTGATCTTGTCGAGGAAATCGGCGCCGTACGCGCGCACGCCGGCGTCGAGCACCGATGTGATCCGCTGCAGCCGGTCGATGTCGGCGTCGATGCGGTCGAGGAGCAGCGCGTTCAGCACCTTGCCGAGGAGGAAGTAGGGGCTGGGGAACGCGGTCTCGTTGGCGGGATCCGGCTCGGTCGCGTCGGCGTAGCGCGGGCTGATGACGATCATCCCGTCGGCGCCGAGGCGGCGCGCCGGGGACAGCGGGACGTTCTGGCGCAGGCCGCCGTCGCAGTGGTACTCGCCGTCGATATCCACCGCCGGGAACAGGAACGGCAGCGCCGCCGACCCCAGCGCGTGCGCCGGCCCGAGCTTCACCCGGCGCGCGCGGATCGTCGGGTCGCGCCCCCAGTCGGGCAGCCCCTCGGCGGCGCGCTCCACGAACACGGTCGTCTTGCCGCTGGCGATGTGCGTCGTCGACACCGTGACCGCGTCGAGGAGGCCGGCGCGGAGGTTTTCGCCGATGTGCGGCCAGGGGATCGCCGTGGCGACGATCCGCTCGAGGCCCGTCGGGTCGAGCACGCCGCCGCGATCGTCGTGGCGCGTGCGCCCGAACAGGCTGCGCACCACGCCGAACACCTCGTTGGTGTTGACGCGCACGACGTGCCCCACGCGCAGCCGCTCCCACTGGTGGGTCAGCCGCTCCGCCTGCAGCTCGACCGGTAGGTGGGCGAACGCCGCAAGCGCGCACGCGTTGATCGCCCCCACAGACGTGCCGCAGTAGATGTCGAAGCGGACGGGCCGCCCGAGGTCGCGGCTCACCTCCTCGAGGATGTGCTGGACGACCCCCACCTCGTACGCGCCGCGCGCGGCGCCGCCGGCCAGGATGAGGGCGATGCGCGGAGGACGCACATCTACATCGTATCACGGGCCATCGTTCTTTTGCCGCAGGTGCCCCAGGTCGAACGCCTCGATCCAGCGGTAGATCTGCCGCCGATCGCGGCCGAAGTGCTTGGCCGTCGCGCGGACCGAGCCGCCGAGGCGCGTCAGCACCGACTCGAGCTCCTCGCGCGTCGGGGTGGGCGGCCGGATAGTTCCCGGCCCCGACCCCGGCGCCGGCACCTCGCCGCGCGGCCGCGGCGCCGTCGCGTCCTCGCGCACGGACAGCCACGCCGGCAGCTGCGACAGCGCGATGGATCCCCCTATGCCGGCCCCGGCCAGCTCGTGCACCAGCCGATCGATGCCGCGCAGGTTCTCCGGCCAGTTGTGGAGGAGCAGGGCCTCGGCGGCGTCGGCCTCGAACGCCGGCGTCTCGACCGACGAGGATCGGCGGTCGATCCATTTCTCGTGCAGGCGGCGGATCCAGTCGAACAGATCGCCGCGCCGCTCGCGCAGCGCCGGAACGCGCAGCTCCCACAGCGCCAGGCGCGCGTACAGGTCGCGCCGGAACCCGCCGCGCTCTACGTCGGCCGCGAGGTCGCGGTTGGTGGCGGCGATCACGCGCACGTCGACGCGCACCGTCTTCGGGCTGCCGACCGGCTGGATCTCGCCCTCCTGGATGGCGCGCAGGAGCTTGGGCTGCAGCGCCGCCGGGAGCTCGCCGATCTCGTCGAGGAACAGCGTGCCGCCGTTCGCCGCGCGGAACACGCCCGGGGCCGTCTCGCCCGCGCCGGTGAACGCGCCGCGCACGTGCCCGAACAGCTGGCTCTCCACCAGGTGGGGGCTGAGCGCCGCGCAGTTCAGGGTGACGAGGTCCCCGTCGCGCCGCGACAGGCGGTGGATCTCGCTGCCGATGAGCTCCTTGCCCGTCCCCGTCTCGCCGATGAGCAGCACCGGCGACGGATCGCGGGCGGCGCGCGCCATCGCCGCGCGCAGCAGGCATACCGGCGGGGCCTCGCCGGGGATCGCCTCGAGCGACACGCCGGGCGCCTCGTTGTCGGCCAGCCCGCGCCCCGTCTCGTAGACGAGCAGCACGTCGCCGGCGCGCACCACCGAGTTCGCCGCCAGCGGCCGCGGGCCGTGGGCCGGCGACCCGTCGATCCACGTGCCGTTGCGGCTGCCCATGTCGGTGCCGACGTGCGCGCCCGCGCGATCGTCCCATTCGATGACCAGGTGGTGGCGCGAGACAGTCGGGTGGGACAGCCGCGGCTGCGAGGGCTCGTCGGGACGGCGGCCGATCACCAGGCGGTCGCCCGTGAGCGCGTACGTGGCCTTGAGGTCGAAGGGATATACGACGCGTAGACGCGCCTCGGTGCGTTTCGCATCGACGCGCCGCGTGCCATGGCGGGTGTGGGTCCGCTCCCCGATGGACGTCGTCATCGTCCCTGGGGCGTCTGCATCGCGCGAGCCAGACACGCCATGAATGTTATCAGGGAGTTGTCCCGGCGGGCGGCGGAACTCGGAGCGGCGTCCCAGAGGGACTGTCACATGGGGCAGGCCTCAGACCTCGGGCCTCAGGCTTCAGGGCGGAGCGCACTTCGGGCGACAATGCGCCATGGGCAAGATCTCTCGGTGGCAGGCCCTTTTTCTCCGGCATCGGTCGGGGCGAGAGGGCCGTGCTAAATGAAGCGGCCGACGACATCGCTTCGCTCCAGTCTTGGATCGCTTCCATGTCCGGACGGATCGATGAGCAGGCGAAGGCGATTGCACAGCTACAGTCGGCCCTCGGCGCCGTCATGGACGTTCTCATCGAGAGCGGCGGCGGTGCGGTCGACGGGGACATGCTGCGGCACCGGGTCGAGGAAGCGATCGACGCTTTCCAGTCGCGCCCCGCGCAGCGGCCGACGGGAGAAGGGGGGCCGTATCGCTAGGTGCCGGATGACTCGGAGGCACCGACGCAGACGACGTGCGTCCGATGTGGCGGCACGTTCCCGCTCGAGCGCACGAACGCGACCGCATACGGAAACGTCTGCGACCGCTGTTTCTACACGGGTGACCCAGCGCGCCGGCCTCCGACCTGAGGCCTGAAGCCCGAGGCCTCTCGCTACGCCTTCAGCCTCGGCGTCAGCCTATCCGTCAAATACCTCGCCGTCCCCGGGAACCAGCGCGCGGTCGCGTAGATCCGGGGATAGATGATGCGTGCGCGCCGCCGCTCGATCGCGCGCCGCACGAGGACCGCCAGCTCCTCGGCGGTCCCGGTCGGGACGGCGAGGGTGCGCTCGTACTTCGCCCACGCCGCCTGCTCCATCGCGGTCCGCACCGGGCCGGGGTAGACGGTCACGACGTTCACGCCCGTGCCGCGCAGCTCCCCGCGCAGCGCCTCCGACGCCGCGCCGAGGGCGGCCTTGGACGCGTTGTAGTAGAACATCCCCGGCGCGGGCGCGAGCGCCGCGAGTGACGCGATGTTGACGATCGTGCCCGATCCGCGCGCCACCATCGCGGGCAGGCATGCGAGCACCAGCCGCATCGGCGAAAATACGTTGATCCGCAGCAGGTTTTCGCCTTCCTCGGGCGGGGTTCCGATCGTCGGCCCGACGATCTGCACGCCCGCATTGTTGACCAGCACGTCGATGTCGCCGACCTCCGCGGCGAGCGACGTGGCGCGCGCCGGGTCGCCGAGATCGGCGGCGATGACGCGGTGCGCCTCGCCGAGCTCGGCCGCGAGCTTGTCGAGGAGCTCGCGGCGGCGCGCGACCAGCACGAGCCGCGCGCCGGCGCGGGCGAGCTCGCGCGCGATGGCTTCTCCGATGCCGGCGGACGCGCCGGTGACGAGGGCGTGCATGGCCGCCAGGGTACGCAGGCCCTGGCCCATCGCCAACCCCGAAGTTGGTACCGGTGAGACCCCGAAGGGGCTGGCGCGGCCGGTTTTTGGTGTAACCATTTCGCGCATTCCTTCACGGACAAGCATGCGAAGAAGCGTGGCCGGGGCGATGGTGGCCGTCCTCTGGTCATCGGCCGCGCCGGCCGCATCGACCGTGCCGCCCCCCGAGGCCATCGACAAGTCCGTGGCCGCCGTCCGCGTCGACAAAGCTCCCGTCATCGACGGCCGCCTCGACGATGCGGTGTGGGCGCTCGCGCAGCCGACGGGCGGCTTCGTCCAGCAGTTCCCGCACGAGCGCGAGCCCGCGACGGAGAGGACGGAGTTCCGCGTCCTGTACGACGACAAAAACGTCTACGTCGGCGTGGAATGCTTCGACTCCGAACCGGACAAGATCGTCTCCCGCCTCACGCGGCGCGACCGCGACATCGAGGCCGACTGGGTCGCTGTCACCGTGGACAGCCGCCACAGCCGCGACTCGGCGTTCCTGTTCCAGCTGTCCGCCGCGGGCGTCATGGTCGACGGGCAGTTCACCAACGACAGCAACTTCAGCTACGAGTGGGACGGCGTGTGGGAGGGGGCATCGGCGATCGGCGCGCAGGGCTGGAGCGCCGAGTTCCGCATCCCGCTGACTCAGCTGCGCTTCTCCGACGAGGAGGAGCAGACCTGGGGCATCCAGGTCCACCGCGGCGTGAGCCGCAAGCGCGAGCGATCGATGTGGGTCTTCATCCCCGACAACTCCAACAGCTGGGTGTCGCGCGCCGGGCACATCACCGGCATCCGCGGGCTCAAGCCGAGCCGGACCGTCGAGCTCCGCCCCTACCTCGTGGGGCGCGCGCGCGGCCGCACCGAGGATGGGCTGGCGTTCCTCGGCGCGACCTCCGACGGGCGGCAGAAGGTCGACTTCGACCTGGGCGGGGACCTCAAGCTGGGGCTCACGTCGCGGCTCGTCCTCGATGCCACCGTGAATCCCGACTTCGGCCAGGTCGAGGCCGATCAGGTCGTGCTCAACCTCAGCCGCTACGAGACGTTCTTCCCGGAGAAGCGCCCGTTCTTCCTCGAGGGACGCGACGTGTTCGAGTCGCCGTTCAACATGTTCTACCCCCGCCGCATCGGCCGGCCGCTGGGAGGGCTCGCCATCGGCGACACCTACTACGGTGAGGGCGGACCGCGTCAGGTGGTGGACCTGCCCCGCCCGCCGCGCATCTACGGCGCCGCCAAGGTGACCGGCAGCGTGAGCGACAACCTGTCCGTCGCCGCGCTCGGCGCCGTCACCGGCCCCGAATCGGTCACGCTGGGCGGGATGTCCGAGGACAACGTCCACGTGGGGTCGTCGCGCGGCTACGGCGTCGTGCGCGCGCGCTACCGCGCCGATGACGGGCTGTTCCTCGGCGCCACGACGACGGCGGCGGCCCGCCTCGGCGACACGGTCTACCGGGCCGCAGAGGACCACGACGCCTACACCCAGGGGATCGACGCGTGGTGGTTGAGCCGGGACGCGCGCTTCCGCCTCGTCGGCGCGCTCGTCCTCAGCGAGCGCGTCGGCGGCCCGACCTACAAGGACGGCAACGGCCGGGCGTGCAACGATCCCGACGTCGACTTCGCGTGCGTGCCGATCACGCGCGCCGACGGCACGCGCCTCACCCCCGGCGACGTCGGCGTCGGCGCGTCCGGCAAGTTCGACTTTCGCGGCGACGACTGGGACGTCGGGTCCCGCTTCGGCGCGTACTCGTCCAAGCTCTACCTCAACGACCTGGGGTTCCTGCAGGACTTCCACAAGGTCACGTTCGAGGCGTTCGCCAACCGCAAGGTGAAGAAGCCCGGCTCCGAGCTGCTGGAGCGCTACTTCGTCAACCCTTACGTCGGCGGCGCGTTCGGGTTCGACGGCACGCCGCTCGACCTCTACGCCGGCATCAACACCGAGCTCCAGTACAAGAATTTTTTCTGGAGCTCGCAGGAAGTGTATGTGCGGATGCCGGGGACGTGGGACAACGTCGAGACGTTCGACGGCGGGCATTTCCAGCGGCCGGCCCAGCTGGAGGCCTCTTTTCGCCTGCGCTCCAACCAGTCGGCGGCGCTGTGGTGGCGGCTCAACGCGAACCCGCAGCTCGAGCTCGGCGCGCGCGGGTACGGGATGACGGTGTCGGGCGGCGCGTACTGGCAGGCGGCGTCGAACGTCGAGCTCAGCCTCGAGCCCGAGCTGGGGTGGGACCTCCACCGGATGCGCTTCTACGATTGCGCCACCGACTCGGGCCGGAGCTGCGTGGTGGACGATGGCGCGCACCACTACCACTTCGCCCTGCTCGACGCCAACTACCTGTCGCTCACGCTCCGCGGCACGTACACGTTCACCACCGAGCTGTCGGTCTCGGCCTACGCGCAGCTGTTCGCCGCGCGCGGGCAATACCACGCCTTCCACATGGTCGACACCGCCGGCGATCATCCGTTCATCCATCGCGGCGACCTCATGCCGTCGAGCTACACCGGCGACGCGGACGGCGACGGCATTCCCGACAGCAACTTCGAGAGCGCGCAGCTCAACCTGAACCTGGTCGCCCGCTGGGAGCCGATGCCGGGCACCACCCTGTTCCTGGTGTATACCCGCGGCATGACGAGCGGCTTTTACGATTTGCGCAAGCTCGACCGCGGGCCGGCCGAGGACGTGTTCCTGATCAAGTTCGTCTATTTCGTCGCGTGAGCCTCCGCGTCCTCGCCGGCGAGATCGCCGCCTGCCGGCGGTGCCCGCGCCTCGTCGCCTACCTCGCCGAGGTCGGCCGGGTCAAGAAGCGCGAGTTTCGCGACGAGACATACTGGGCGCGGCCGCTTCCCGGCTCGGGCGACCCGCGGGCGCGCGTCGTCGTCGTCGGGCTGGCGCCGGCCGCGCATGGCGGCTGCCGCACCGGGCGCGTGTTCACCGGCGATGACTCCAGCCAGTTCCTGGCGCGGGCGCTGCACCGCGTGGGCTGGGCGTCGCAGCCGACGTCGACGGCGCGCGACGACGGGCTGCGCCTGCGCGACGTCTACATCACGCTGGCGGCGCGCTGCGCGCCGCCGCGGAACCGCCCCACCCCCGAAGAGCTGCGCGCCTGCCGCCCGTACCTGGTGCGGGAGCTCGAGCTCCTCCCGCGCGCCCGCGTGGTGATCGCCCTGGGGCGGATCGCGTTCGACGCGTCGCTCGCGGCCGCCGCGGAGGCCGGGTGGGGGGCGCCGGCGCGCAAGCCCGCGTTCGGCCACGGCGCGGAGGTCGAGCTGGGCGCGCGCCGCCTCGTCGCGTCCTACCACCCCAGCCGGCAGAACACGAACACCGGAAAGCTCACCCGGGCGATGTTCGACGCGATCTTCGATCGGGCGCGCGCGATCCTGGAAACCTGACGCGACGTGGCGTAATCCTATGAGTGCGTGTCCCGCATAGCCGTCATTTTCACCATCGCCACGTCGATCATCGTCGGCGTTCACGTCTACATCTGGTTCCGCCTGGTCCGCGAGACCGCGCTGCCGCCGCCGTGGCGCGCGATCGCCACCCTGGCGCTGATCCTTCTCGGCGCGTCGATCCCGACGATGTTCCTCCTGCGCGGGAATCCGGTCGCGCGCGACGTCCTGAAGTGGCCCGGCTACGCGTGGATGGGGTTCATGTTCATCCTTTTCTTCGCGCTCCTGGCCAGCGACGTCGCGCGTCTGGTGGCGTGGATCGGCGGTCGGCTCGGCGGCGCGCCCCCGGCGGACCCCGCGCGGCGGCTGTGGCTGTCGCGCATGATCGGGGGGTCAGTGGCCGCGCTCGCCGGCGGCGCCGGCGCGGCCGCGATGGTCTCGGCGCTCGGGCGGGTGAAGGTGAAGGAGGTCGAGATCCCGCTGCGCCGCCTGCCGGCCTCGATGGACGGTTTCACCGTGGCGCAGATCACCGACTGTCACGTCGGCTCGATGCTCGGGCGCGCATTTCTCGCGGAGGTCGTCGAGTCCATCAACGCGATGAAGCCGGACCTGGTGGCGATCACCGGCGACCTCGTCGACGGAGGCGTGGACGAGCTCGCCGCCGCCGTGGCGCCGCTCGCCGACCTCCGCGCCAAGCACGGCGTCTACTTCGTCACCGGCAACCACGAGTACTACTCCGGCGTCGAGGCGTGGATGGCGCACCTTCCCAGCCTGGGCATCCGCGTGCTGAGGAACGAGCGCGTCACCATCGGCGAGGGCGAGGTGAGCTTCGATCTGGCCGGCATCGACGACTGGAACGCGCGCGGCATGGCCCCGGGCCACGGCCCCGACCTACGCGGCGCGCTGGCGGGGCGCGATCCGCGCCGCGAGCTCGTGCTCCTGGCGCACCAGCCGCGCGCCGTGATCGAGGCGGCCGCGCTCGGCGTCGGCCTCCAGCTGTCCGGGCACACCCACGGGGGACAGATCTGGCCCTGGACGTACTTCGTGTACCTGCAACAGCCGTTCGTCGCCGGTCTGGGGCGTGAGCGCGACACCCACATCTACGTGAGCCGAGGCACGGGTTTCTGGGGGCCGCCGATGCGCCTCCTCGCCCCCGCCGAGATCACCAAGGTCGTGCTCCGCTCTGTGGTTTAATGAGTCCGGCATGACGGATGACTCCCGCATCGGCGCCGTCGTCGGCGGGAGGTATCGCCTGACGGAGCAGATCGCCGTGGGCGGCATGGGCGTCGTCTACCGTGCCGAGCGGATCCAGCTCGGCCGCACGGTCGCAATCAAGTTCCTCCACCCCAGCTTCGCCGGACGCGGCGACATCCTGCGCCGTTTCGAGAACGAGGCCCGGGCGATGGGGCGCCTGGCCCATCCGCACTGCGTGTCGGTGATCGACTTCGGCGTGGAGGACGGCGCGCCCTACCTGGTCATGGACTACGTGAGCGGGCGGACGCTGCGCGAGCTCATCGACCAGGGGCCGCTGGCGCCGGCGCGCGCGCTGTCGATCCTGCGCCAGATCCTGGCAGGGCTGGCGCACGCGCACGGGCAGAACATCATCCACCGCGACATCAAGCCGGCGAACATCATCCTCACCGAGGCGACCGGCACCGGCGACCACGTGCGCATCCTCGACTTCGGGCTGGCCAAGCTGCGCGACGGCAGCGGCGGCGACACGTCGGTGACGGCGCTGGCCATCGGCACCCCCAGCTACATGTCGCCGGAGCAGGCGCGGGGCGACACGATCGACGCGCGCTCCGACATCTACTCGGTGGGCATCCTGACCTACGAGCTCCTGACCGGGGAGAAGCCGTTCTTCTCCGACCAGGCGTTCGAGATCATCGCGATGCACGCCAAGGCCCCGCCGCCGCGGCTGCGCGCCAAGATGCCCGCGCTGTCGGAGGCGCTCGAGGCGACGATCGTGAAGGCGATGGCCAAGCGGCCGGAGGATCGCTACCAGACCGCCGCCGAGATGGCGGACGCGCTGGCGCAGTCGCCCGAGGCCGCTGCGGCGTCGCGCGCTCCCAGCGTGGTGCTGCCGCCCGATCCTTCGATCCCCATCGAGGTCCCGCGGCGGTGGCCGCGCTTCACCATCGTGGCGCTCGCCCTGGTCGCGCTCGCGGCGGGGGCGACCTGGATCGTTCGGCGCGACGAGGCGCAGCGGGTCGCCGCGGTACCCGACGCGGGCGCGGTGGCGGCGACGTCCGTGCATCCGACACCGACTGGGACTCGAACGCCCGCGCGCCCGCCCGCGCCCCCGCCAGCGCCCATGCCGGCGCCCGCGCCCGACGCGCCGCCCCCGCTTGCGCCCGCCCGCCCTCCCGCGCCCGACGCCGCGCCCGCGCACGCGCCCGACGCCGCGCCGCCGCCGCCCGACGCGGCCACGATGGAGCCGGAGCCGATCCCGGCCGACGAGCCCGAAGAGAAACCCGCGGTCGAGGTGCAGCCTCCGTTCGAGGTCAAGAGCTTCGCCGACGTGCAGGAGCTGGTGGCCGCCGGCCGCCGCGAGGAGGCGATCGCCGGGCTGGAGCGGCTGCGCCGGACCAGCCCCAAGAACGCCTACTTCGCCTACTACCTGGGGAACCTCTACTTCCAGCGCAAGTGGTGGACGGACGGCCTGGAAAGCTACGAGGCCGCGATCGCGCAGAACCGCACCTATCGCACCCGCGTGCTGCTCATCAAGAACGCGATCGTCGCGCTGTCGAGCAACAAGACCGCCGCCAAGGCGCAGAAGATCCTCCTGCGCGACGTGGGCGCGCCGGCGGTGCCGTACCTGCGGGCCGCGGCGAAGGGGGACGCCTCGAGCGCGGTGCGCGCGCGCGCCACCTGGCTGCTGCGCATGCTCGGACGGCGGTGATGCCGGTCTACCAGCTCGACCACCGGCTGTGGTTCCCGCCGCCGGAGGAGGCCGAGGACGGCCTCCTGGCCGTGGGTGGCGATCTCCGCCCCGAGCGGCTGCTCCTGGCCTATTCGCGCGGCATCTTCCCCTGGTACGAGGAGGGTATCCCCATCCTGTGGCACTCGCCCGACCCGCGCCTGGTCCTTCCGGCCGCGTCGCTCCACGTCTCGCGCTCGTTGCGCAAGACCTTGAAAAGGCATATATACGACATCCGCTTCGACACGGCGTTCGCGCAGGTGATCGCCGAGTGCGCGCGGGTCAAGCGGCCGGGGCAGCGCGGGACGTGGATCACGCGCGACATGCGCGCGGCGTACCTGCGGCTGTACGAATCCGGCTTCGCCCACTCGATCGAGGCCTGGCGCGAGGAGAAGCTCGTCGGCGGCCTGTACGGCGTGTCGCTCGGGGGCGCGTTCTTCGGCGAGTCGATGTTCGCGCGCGCGCCGGACGCGTCGAAGGCGGCGTTCGTGGTCCTGGTCGAGCGTCTGCGCGAGTGGGGCATCGAGCTCATCGACTGCCAGGTGCACACCGAGCATCTGGCGCGTTTCGGCGCCGAGGAGTGGCCGCGCGCGCGCTTCCTGCAAGCGCTGGCGAAGGCGCTCGACCGCCCGACGCGGCGCGGGCGGTGGTGAGCGCCCATTGTCCTCAAGTGTCCGATCTTCGTCCTTGAGACGGCCCGCGCGCCCGTCACGCTCCGGGCATGCTCGAGCTACGCCCCGCGTGCGAAAACTGTGGCCGCCGCCTCCCGCCGAGCGCGGCCGATGCGCGCATCTGCAGCTTCGAATGCACTTTCTGCGCCGACTGCGTGGACCGCGTCCTCGAGAACGTGTGTCCGAACTGCGGCGGCGGCTTCTGCCCGCGGCCCGTCCGCCCCGCGCGCGAGCTCAAGCCGGGACAGCACCTCGGCGCACATCCCGCGAGCACGGCGATCCGCCATCGCCCGGTCGATCGCGCCGGGCACGCGGCGTTCGCGGCCGAGGTCCGATCGATCCCGCCGCACGAGCGGTGATGGATCGGGGCTACTCGTGCCCCTCTTCGCCGTGCGCGTGACCGTGGCTCAGCTCTTCCTCCGTGGCCGCGCGCACGCCGGTCACCTCGACGTTGAACCGCACGGTGATCCCCGACAGGGGGTGGTCGCGCGTCAGCGTCACCCAGCCGTTCTGCACGTCGACGACCCAGAACGTCGTCTGCTCGCCGTCGTCGGCCTCGGCCGCGAGCTCCGCGCCCGGCTCGAGGGGCATGTCCGCGGGGAGCTCGCCGCGCGGGACGCGCAGCTCGTCCGTTTCGCTGCGCTCGCCGAACGCGTCGGCCGGGGGGACGGTGACCTCGAGCTTGTCGCCCGCCTCGTGCCCCTCGAGCGCTCGCTCCAGACCGGGCGGGATCTGCCCCTGCCCGTGCAGGTACGTCATGCCCTCGTCGCCCGAACCCTCGTCGATGACGGTCCCCTCCTCATCGCTCATGGTGAAATCGAACGCGACGACGGTGTCCTTGGCGATTTTCACGCCCAGATGGTAGCACACCCCTCATGAGCGCCGAGCGGCGGCTCCTCTACGCGCATCGCGGCGCCTCCGCGGAGGCCCCCGAGAACACGCTCGAGGCGTTCCGCCTCGGACTCGCGCGCGGCGCCGACGCTCTGGAGATGGACGTGCGGATGACCCGCGACGGCGTGGTCGTCGTGATCCACGACCCCGATGGCCGCCGCGTTGCGCGCGCGCTCGGCGCCGTCGCCGCGTCCACGCTCGCCGAGGTGAAGGCCTGGGACCTCGGCCGCGGCGCGCGCGTGCCCACGCTCGAGGAGGTCCTGCGCGAGTTCCGCGACGTCCCGCTCAACGTCGACCTCAAGCAGCGCGAGCCCGACATCGTGCCGCCGGTCCTCGACCTCATCCGTCGCCTCGACGCGGCGCCGCGCGTCCGGCTGACCAGCTTCCACACGCGCACGCTGTGGCGGCTGCGCGCCGTCGGCTACCCCGGCCCGCTCGGCACCAGCCGCGGCGACGTGCTCGCCATCCTGACCGGGCCGCGCGGCCTCGTCCCCTGGTTCGTGCGCCGCGGCGACGCGGTGCAGATCCCGACTCACGTCGGCGCGCTCCGCCTCGACACGCCGGCGGCCATCGAGCGCTGCCACGACCTCGGGCTGCGCGTCGACTACTGGGTCATCAACGACGTGGGGGTGGCGCGCTCGCTCCTCGAGCGCGGCGCCGACGGCATCATGACCGACGATCCGGCGGCGATCCTTCCGGCGTTCCGAACATCAGCGCCTCCAGCGCCGCGCGCGGAAGCCGGTGGCGCTGCTCCAGCGTCGCCCACAAAAGGTTCATGAGCCGTCCCCCGGGCGCGCGCCACGGCCGCGCGCGCTTGTCGTCGAGCAGCGCGCGCAGCGTCCGGTGGAAGTCCGCCACCACGCTCACCCACGTCCCGGCCGACTCGCCCCGCTCGACGCGCGCGATCTCCACGTCGACCTCGGCGGCGCGCGCCGCGAGCTCGACCGCCGGCAGGGCGTCGAGCTCGCGCAGGGCCCCGGGGAACCGCTCCGCAAGGTCGCGAAACGCCGTCCGCCTCTCCGCGCGCTCCTCCGGGCGCAGCGGGTCGCCGCGCTCGCGTCGGGCGCGCAGCAGCACCAGCGCGCGGTACTTCATCGCCAGCGCCGCCAGCTCCTCGAGCGTCGGCTCCATCACCCCGCCGCCAGCACCGCGTCGGCGAACACCGCCGGGTCGTCGACGCCGATGAGGTACGCGCCCGCGAACGCGTCGGCGGCGGCGTCCCGCAGGGTCGTGCGCGAGGCCGCCGCCAGCCGCTGCTCCAGCGCCACCACGCGCTCGTACGGCGCGATGAAATCGCCGCGCAGCCGCACCACGCCCGTCCGCGCCATCGCCTCGACGAAGCCGATCGGCACGTCGGCCCAGCCGCTCCAGCGATAGCCCCCTTCGCGCTCGTCCACCGCCGGTGCCGGCGACGGCCCCTCGGGCGGCGCCGCGCCCGGCCGCGCCGCGTACGCCGACATCAGCGCGGCGGAGAACGTCGCGAACGGCACCGCGTCGAGCCCGCCGATCGCCCGCTCCGCGACGCGCGGGTCGCCGTGCGGCGGGTACCGCCCCGGCGGGAAGCCGCGCACCGACACGAACGCCTCGAACATCACAGGATCGATCCCTTCCTGCGACACCACCGCGACCTCGCGGCCGTCCATGATCACCGCGTCCCGCCCGAAGTAGTGTGCGGGCTTACCGGCGACGGCGCCGATGGCATGGAGCAGCCCGCGCACGCACCGGTTCATTGCCTTGTCCGGCGTGAATTCGGGTGCCGGGACGACGACGCACACGCCGACGGTGCCCACCCCCACTTCGAGCGCGCGCCCCCCGCCCATGCGCCGCGCCACCCGGTCGACGTCGGGCGCGGCCGACCAGCGCCGTTGAAAACGACCCAGAAGCACTGCGCTTTCGCTCAGATCGGCGATGAGCACCGACGGCCGGGCCGCGGCGAGGAGGCCGTGCTCCAGCCGCACGAAGCGCTCGGGCGGGCAACTTTCCACCACGACGCCTGTCAGTGCATCCATCCCGTGGAATATTCTCATGCTTCGGGTGGTTGGAAACCGTGCGAAAATCCGGCCACCGTCCGCGGCTGAGCAAGCCGAGTCAGGCGAATGTCGAACCCAAAGGAAGACGAGAGCGGCCTGACCGCAGCCGACCCGTTGGCCGCGACGCAGGCCGCCAGCGCATCCGGCCCGCGCCAGGCGGTCGTCTTCACCGACGGGACGATGATCGCGGAGCGCTACCGCATCGTCGGCCTGCTCGGCCGCGGCGGCATGGGGGAGGTCTATCGCGCCGAGGATAAGCTCCTCGGCGTCGAGGTCGCGCTCAAGACCATCCGCCCGCGCGAGGTCGGGGGCGAGGCGGCGGCGGCGCGTTTCCGCCGCGAGATCCAGCTCGCGCGCCGGGTCACCCATCCCAACGTGTGTCGCATCTTCGACGTGGGCATCCATGGCGAGATCGTGTTCCTCACCATGGAGCTCCTCGAAGGGGAGACGCTCGCGGCGCGCATCAAGGGCGCCGGCCGGCTCACCGTCGCCGACGCGCGCCCCATCGTGGAGCAGATCGCCGCCGCGCTCACCGCCGCGCACGCGCAGGGGGTGATCCACCGCGACCTGACCGCGCACAACGTCCTCCTCACCCGGGACGGTCGCGCGGTGGTCACCGACTTCGGCCTGGCGCGCGTCGCGAACGAGTCGGACGCGACGGTCACCACCGACGGGGAGATGATCGGCAGCCCCGCGTACATGTCGCCGGAGCAGGTGGAGGGCGCGAAGAGCTTCTCGCCGGCCACCGACCTCTACGCGCTCGGCATCGTGATGTTCGAGATGGTCACCGGCCGCCTGCCGTTCGTGGGCGAGACGTCGATGGCCACCGCCGTCATGCGCATCCGCGAGGCGCCGCCGTCGCCGCGCCAGTTCTGCCCGGACCTCGCCGCGGGGTGGGACGCGGTGATCCTGCGCTGTCTCCAGCGCTCGCCGTCGGCGCGTTTTCCGTCGGCGCGCGCCGTGGTGGAGGCGCTGGGGATGGAGGGCGCAGTCGATCGACCATGGCTCCGCCCGTTGCTCGTCGCCGCCGGCGTGGCGTTGGTCGCCGGGCTCGCGTTCTGGCTCGCCCGCTCGGGGGACAGGACCGCCCAGCCCGAGCCGGGGGCGGTCGGGGCCAAGGGCGCGGCGCGCCCCTCGGTGGCGATCTTCGGCTTCGCCAACTTGACCGGCCGGCAAGAGGAGGAATTCCTCGCCGCCGCGATCGCCGAGATGCTGTCCACCGAGATGACCGCCGGCGAGCAGGTGCGCGCCGTCCCGGCGGAGAGCGTGGCGCGCGCCCGACAGCAGCTCGCGCTCCCCGCCGCGACGAGCTTCTCGGCGGAGACGCTGGGGCGCATCCGCAAGCTCATCAACACCGACTATGTCGTGTCGGGATCGTACGTCGTCATGGGCGACGTCGCGCGCGTGCGCGTCGACGTCAAGCTCCAGGACACACGCACCGGCGACACGGTCGCCTCCGTCGCCGAGAACGGCAGCCGCGACGACATCACCGGGCTGGTGACGGCGATCGGCTCGCGCCTGCGCGGCAAGCTGGGCGTGGGGGAGCTGTCGGCCACGGAGCGGGCGGGGGCGCGCGCGTTCCTGCCGTCGTCGGCCTCGGCGGCCGCCGCCTACGCCGAGGGCATCGCGGCGCTGCGCGTGCACAACTGCGGCGCGGCCCGCGCGCCGCTCGAGCGCGCCGTCGGCCTCGACCCCAGCTTCCCGCTGGCGCGGGCGCAGCTCGCCTTCACCCTGTGGTGCCTCGGCTACGACAAGCGGGCGGTCGAGGAGGGCAAGCGCGCCGTCGACCTGGCCTCGCCGATGCCGGAGGAGGCACGCCTGTTCACCGAGGCGCGCCTGGCCGAGGCCTCCGACGACATCCCGCGCGCCGAGAAGGTCTACCAGACGCTGTTCGACAAGTTCCCCGACAACTTCGACTACGGCATGCGCCTGGCGGAGCTACAGGGGCGCGCGGGATCGCCGCGGGCCCGCCCGACGCTCGATCGCCTGCGCGGCATGGCGCCGCCCGACCGCGACAACGCCCGCATCGACGTGGTCGAGGCCATCCTCGCGCTGCCCGATCTCGACAAGGCGCTGGCGGCGTTCGATCGCGCGCAGGCCAAGGCGGAGGCCCAGGGCGCGCGCCTCGTCGCCGCCGAAGCGTTGCTCGGCTCGTCGCGCCTGCACCGCTCGCGCGACGAGCTCGACGCGGCCCTCGCCGACGCCGCGCGCGCCAAGCAGATCTACCAGGCGTCGGGCGACATCGACGGCACGCTGAAGGCGATGGCCGACGTGGTCGCGATCGATCAGCTCCTCGGCAACGACAGCGCGGTCCAGCGCGTGCGCGCCGAGGCGCGCGAGCTGCGCGAGGGGATGGAGGTGTCGCGCGCCTACGTGATCTTCGCCAGCGCGCTGGCCGAGGTGCTGGCGGCGCAGGGCGACATCGCCGGCGCGCTGCAGGAGCTCGACGAGGTGCAGCGCTGGGCCGACCGCCGCGGCAACGTCCTCGACGAGGCGCGCGCTCTCTTGACGCGCGGACAGCTCCTCCAGGTGCAGGGCGACCTGCGCGCGTCGAACGAGACCCTCGAGAAGGGCATCGACCTCCTGCGCGAGTCGCACGATCGCATCATGGCCGTGTTCTATGTGCTCATGGCCGTCAACCACAGCATGCAGGGCGAGTTCAAGGCCGCGGCGGTGGCGCTCGAACAGGCCGTCGCCATCAACGATCAGATCGCCGCCTTCGGCGGCGCCGACATGGTGCGGGCGATGAGCTTCTACGGGCAGGGAAAGCTCATCGAGGCGGAGACCGCGGCGCGGCGCTCCGCGCGGGCGTTCGAGAAGAACATGCCGGTCGGGCTCGTGTATGCGTCGATGCTCCTCGTTCCCATCCTCATCGACGAGGGCAAGATCGAGGAGGCGCGCGGCGAGTATCAGCACGTCAAATCGGCGGCGAAGGTTACCGCGCACACGCCGGCGACGTCGCTGGTGTTTCGCACGCTCGAGGGGATGATCGTCGCCAGCTCGGGGAAGAAAGAGGACGTCGCCGCGGCGGAGAAGTCGCTGGTCGAGGTCCGCGACGCCGCGGAGCGGCTGGGCTATCAGGTCCAGCGGGTCGACGCCGAGCTCACGCTGGGGCGGATCGAGCTCACGACCGGCAAGGCCGCCGTCGGCCGCGCGCGGCTGAACCGCGTCATCAAGGACGCGGAGCTGCGCGGTTACGGGTTCTACGCGAACATGGGCCGCCGCGCGCTGGCGCAAGCGAAGTAGGGTGAGGTTCGCGCTCGGTCTGCTCGTGGGTCTCGCGGTCGGCGCCGGCGGAATGTACCTGTATCTGCGGCGGCCCGCGCCGCCGCCCGCGGCGCCCGACGCCGCGCCGCCGCCTCCGGCGAAGAAACGGCGGCCGGCGGCGACGCGGCCGCCGACCGCCGGGGCGCCCGACCTGCGCCCGGTCACCGTCGGGGACGTCCTCCGCCCCGACCAGACCATAGACATGCAGGGCGGCGGCGAGACGCGCGATCTCGGGCAGACCGAGATCGACGCCGCGCTCGCCGGCCATCAGCAGGCGGTGCAGGCGTGCCTTCTGTCCGCGCGCGACGCCGCCGGCGCCGGCGGCCGCGTCACCGCCGCCATGCTCGTCGGTCCCGACGGGCGCGTGCGCAAGACGCGCGTCGACGCGCCGCGCGCCCTCGTCGACGCCGGCCTGGCGGGCTGCCTGCGTGAGGAGATGGCGCGCATCCGCTTCCCGGCCGCGGGCGGAAACTCGGTGGTGACCGTTCCGCTCGAGGTGGATTGAGGCAGGTGAATTTCATCCAATACGGCAGCGCGCTCCTCCGCTACGGTCGCGATCGAGGAGACGACATCATGGCCGGAGAAGCTTCCTTCATCGAGATCGGCGTCCCGAGCGGGAGCCGCGCGCGCGATTTCTACCAGGCGCTGTTCGGGTGGACGCCCCGCCCGATGGGCCACGACAACTTCGCGATGGAGACACCCACCGTCGGCGTCGGCGTCCATTCCGGCGACGACGACGCGTGCATGGTCGTCTACTTCGCCGTGGGCGACATCGACGCCGCGGTCGCGCGCGTGCGCGAGCTCGGGGGCAAGGCCGATGAGCCCGGGGCGGAGACGCCGGGGTTCGGGCGCTTCGTCGAGTGCCGCGACCCGCAGAACGTCAGGTTCGGGCTGCGCCAGCCGCCGGGGCGTCCCTGAGCATCAGCACCTTCGGGTAGGCGACGTGGAAGCCGTGGCGCTCCATGTTGCGGCGCGAGGCCGTGCCGGGCAGCGTCGTGCTCGACGCCAGCTCGCAACCCAGCTCGCGCGCGCGATCGAGGCGCGCGCGGATGAGCGCGCCCTGGGCGCCCCGGCGCCGGAAGGCGGGGCGCACGCCGCTGCCGTTCACGAACGCTACGCCGTCGGCCCAGCTCAGCGCGGCGCCGCCGATCGGCTCATCGCCGAGGAGCGTGAGGTACAGCTCGAACCGCTCGGCGAACGCCGTCGGGCGGAGGAGCGCGATCGCCTCCGGCGGCACCTCCTCCGATTCGAGGAACCCGGCCAGGACTACGCGGAAATAGACGTCCTCCTCGCCGGGGCGCACGCGCCGCACCGCGAGCTCCGCCGGCGGCGGCGGCAGCGGCTCGGACGGCACCGCCCGCACCCACACGAGCTGCCACTCGTGCACGCGGTAGCCCCGCTCGGCGACGAGCGCGGACAGGCTCGGATCGGCGAACGGACACAGCTCGAGCTGCGTAGACGTCGGACCGCGCGGGCAGAGGTGCGCCTCCATCGCGTCGAGATCCGCCGCGGCGACCGGACCGGCGAGGCCCATCGCCAGCCCCTGCGTCAACGGGCTGCCCACGCCCGCGAAGATCGCCGCGCCGCCGGCCACGTCGAGCGCGCCCGCGCCGGCACCGGGGTCGAGGCGGGCCATCGCCCGCGCGACGGCGCGGTTGGTCTCGGCGAGCGCCCGCTCCAGGCGCCGGGCCTCCGCCGCCGCCGGCGAGGCGAGAATCGACTGCGCCGCGTCCACCTGGCGCGCGAGATCCGGGCGCTCGTCCGCCATGTCGGGGACCCATTTTCGCCCACGCGGAGCGGTCCGTCACTCGATCTCGTAGCGCATCAGGACGCCCGCGCACGCGGGCACCGCGCGGCCGTTCACCGTGTACGGGCGGTAGCGCCACGCCCGCACGCCGTCGCGCACGCGGTCGTCGGCCTCGGCGCTGCCCGAGCTCTTGACGATCTCCACCGTCTCCGGCGTTCCCGCCGCGGACAGGCACAGCCGCACCATCACGTCGACGCGATGGACGCCCTGATCCGACAGCGAACGCAGCAGCGACGGGGGAAGTCGGATCTGCGTGTCGCCGGAGATGCGCAGCGCGGCGAGCGCGTCGATGGTGATCTTCTGCGGCGCCGGCTCGACGACGGGCTCGGTGCCTGAGCCGCCGGGGACGCCTGGGCCCGTCCCGGTGCCGCCGGGCACGCCGGGCTCGTTCGGCGTTCCCGTGCCGCCCGGGTCGACCGGCGCCGGCGCCGTCGGGTCACGCGGTTCGGTCGGGACGGGCTGCGTCACCGCCGGGGGCTGCGCGGTCGCCGGCCGCCTGGCCGCGACCGGCCTCGGCGCGGCGGGCGCGGCGGCCTCCCGGGCCGGCGGAGGAGGCGTCGGGGCCACCGCCCACTCGACCTGCACGTACTTCGGGCGCAGCCGGTCGACGCTCCACACCGACGCGGCGAGCGCCGCCGCCAGCGCGCCGGCGTGAACGAGGGCGGAGACGGCGACGGTGATGCGCAGACCACGCCGCGGGGCTCGGGCGGTGACTTGGTCGAACACGCCAGTGGGACACACCCCGCCCGGCAGTCCTTTGGTCATTATTGTTCGTTCGCTCGCTCCGGCGCGCGGCTCCGCCTCGCTCGGCTGCACCTCGCTCGAAGTCGCCCCGTGCGCGCCTCCGCTCGCTCGCTAGGGATCGAAGTCGACGGGCGCGGCCAGCGCGTGGCGGATCGCCTCGGGGATCGCATCCACGGCCAGCCCGCGCCAGAACACGTGCCATTCCGGGAATCTCGCCAGCCCGTCGGCCAGCTTGGCGTACCACGCGTTGATGGGGTTGTCGTTGCGCGCGCGCCAGAACAGGGTCGGGTGGTCGGCGGCGAGCGCCTCCCACAGGTCCCGGCCGAGGCCCTCGCCCTGGGCCTCCTGATCCACCGCGAACTTGGTCAAGTACGAGCCGAGCGGCGTCCTGACGATCAGCGCCGCGCCGCGGTAATCCTCGACGAGGTAGACGTCGTCGACGGTCCGGGCGAGCGCCTCGGGCCGCGGGGCGCGGCCGAACGCGGACGCCAGCAGATCGCGCAGCCGCGCCGGATCCAGACCGGCCCAGCCGGCGTGCCTGGCGATCGCCGCGCCGCGCCGGATCAACGTGCCCGCGCCCTTCACCGTGAACAGCTCGCGCAGGAGGTTGAACGGCGACGTCACCGACACGACGAGCTTGTGCGGCACGAGGTCGAAGACGAGGCGGCGCGCGTCGCGGAGGAGCGCCTTCTCCGCCGCGGTGAGGTCGCGGCCGCGCAGGAGCGCCTCGGTGTCGCTCGTCAGGTTCACGATCGACAGGAGCGCGCCGCCCTGCTGGAACCCGCCGCGCCGGGTGACGAAGATGAGCTTGCGCGTGGCGAGCGCGGCCAGGAACGCCCCGAGCGCGGCGACGCGGTCGTCGGCGGCCGAGAACGGGACGATGGGCAGGATGCCGCTGCGCGCCGCGGCCGTGACCTCCACGGGCGCCGGCACGAACGCGGCCGCGGGAACCTGGTCCCGCTCGAGACGCCGCGCCAGCCGGGCCGCGTGCGTCGGCGCCTCGGCCGGATCGACGACGCCGAGCAGGACGACCGGGACCAGCCCCAGCGCGGCGAGAAAGCGCAGCTCCACCGCCACCGCCTCGGCGGCGTGGCGCATGACGCCCGGGCTCACGTGGATGGCGGCGAACCGCTCCTTGGCCTCGGCGCGGAAATGCTCGAGATAGAACTCGGCTTCCGATCGTCGTCCCGCGCTCTCGAGGAAGCGCAGGACGACGTCAGCCGGCTCCACGCGTCCTCCGGAACGCCGCGGCGAACGTCGCGGCCGCGGACGCGAGGTCGCCCGCGGGGACCCACTCGTCGGGCGCGTGCGCCCGCCCGATGTCCCCGGGGCCGAACACCACCGCATCGACGCCGGCCGCGGACCAGATCGCGGCCTCGGTCCAGAACCCGAGGTCGACGGGCGCGTCGACGGCGGCGCCGAGATACGGGCGGAACGCCGCCAGGTCGCGCGTGGCGAACGGCGCGTTGAAAAGGCGCACTTGGATGTCGCCGCCGGGGACGGTGCGCGCGGCCAGCGCGGTGAGCTCGTCGACCAGGGCGCGCGCGTCGGCGCCAGGCGGCGGGCGGAACGACACGGTGAGCATCCCGGCGTCGGGGATCACGTTGAACGCGACGCCGCCGTCGAGCTTGGCCACGTTGAAGCACATGCCGCGGAAGCCCTCGGGCCCCTCGTCGCGCCGCGCCGCGCCCCAGGCGTGCCAGGCCACGGCCATGCGCGCCAGCTCCGCGAGCGGCGCGGGCTGGATGTCCGCGCGCGAGGAGTGCCCGCCCTCGCCGCGGAGATGTGCCTCCAGCGTGACGATCCCGCGGTGGCGCGTGCCGGCGCGGCAGCTCGTCGGCTCGCACACGATCATCCGCTCGAGCCGGCCGATGCGCGGCAGGAACGCGCGCACGCACGTCCCCGTCAGCTCCTCGTCGCCGCTGAACAGGATGAGCGTGTCCGCGGGGCGCTCCTCGGCGAGCGCGGTCAGCACGGCGGCGATGGCCCCCTTGGTGTCCGCCGCGCCGAGGCCGTACAGGCGCTCGCCCTCCTCGCGCAGCGCGAATGGATCGCCGGTCCAGCCGGCGTTCACCGGGACCGTGTCGAGGTGGACGTTCACGCCGAGCTTCGGGTCGCCGTAGCGCGCCCACACGAACGCCTTGTCGCCGACGGTCTCGACGCCGCTGTCGTCGGGATCGCGGCGCCGGAGCTCGTCGTGAAGGAGGTCCGCCAGGCGGCGTTCGTCGCCGCCCGGGTTGACCGTCGGCACCGCGACCAGGCGGGCCAGCAAATCTTTCATCGTCGCTCCGCTAGGTCCGGCCGACGCTGACCTTGAAGTCGAAGCCCAGCTTCGGCGGCTCGCTGTTCGGGTCGCAGCGGTACTGGGTGAAATCGGTCCAGCCCTCCTGGCGCAGGAAGTCCTCGTCGATGAGCGCGTGCCCGGTGAACGTCCGCGGCTCCTTCTCGAGGATCTTCATCGTCGCGTCGGCGAGGATCTCCGGCTTGCGCCACACCGACGGGCCGCCCAGCCCC
>DATFWE010000277.1:0-10632 GCA_035259575.1 Haliangiales bacterium | reverse complement strand
GCCGAACGAGGCGCAGCTCCCCGACGAGACGCGTCTGGCCACGCTCGCGCTCCGCGCGACGCAGATCGTCAAGCAGATCGAGGAGGACATCGCCGAGCTGGACCGCCGCTTCCACGGCTTCCGCGAGGCGTACCTCCAGCGCTCGGGCGACCGCCGCGACCTCGTCATCGAGCATCTCGCCGCCACGGTGCCCGACGCGCGCGCGCGCCGCGCCGACATCCGCGCGCTCAAGCGGTTCCTCGACTTCGACGTCCTGCGCGAGCGCCACACCGTCGCGCGCCACCGGCGGCTCGTCGTGGTGGAGCTGGCCATCACCTTCGCCGGCCGCGCCGCCGCCGCCGCGCTCGTCCACCGCCACGGTCGCCCCGCGGCGATCGCCGACGAGCTCTTCGGCGCCGGTCGGCTCGACGCGTTCCTGCGCACGCGCGCGGAGAAGGGCGCGCGCTGGCAGGTCCGCCACGCCGCGCTCGACGCGTTCATCCGCGTCCTCGGCGCCGTGCGCCGCACCGGCTCGACCGAGGCGTTCGAGGGCGAAAGCCTCGGCCCGGCCGTCCGCATCGCCGGCGATCGCGACGAGGACCCGTTCGTGCAGGGGGCGGCGATCGAGCTCACCACGCTCCTCAGCCCCCGCTTCGCCGACTCCATCCTCGCCGGGCGCCTGTTCGACCTCCCCGCCGACCTGCCGCGGCGCGACTTCCTCGTGCGCCGCCAGATCGTCGATCTGCTCGGGCGCCAGGGGGACGAGCGGGCCCTGGCCCTTCTCGACAAGCTGGCGCGGCGCGGCGATCCGTCGGAGCACGTGCGCCTGGGCGTCGCCAAGGCGCTGGGCCAAAGCCGCGCCCCCGGGGCGGGGCGCCCGCTGCGCGTTCTGGGCGGCGACGCCAGCGCCAAGGTGCGCGCGGCCGCCGCGGTCGCCGCGGTCCGCGCGGTCGAGGTGGCCGCCGCGGCCGCGCCCGCGCTCCTCGCCGAGCGCGCCGCCCACGCCGTCGACCTCCTCGGCGCGGCGCTCGCGCGCGAGGAGGACCCGCTGCCCCTGCGCATCGCCTGCGAGGAGGCCGCCCGCCTGGGCGAGATCCTCCCCGCCGAGGCCCGCGCCGACGCCGGCCCGCGGCTCCTCGCCGCGCTGGTCGATCTGTCCGCGCGCGCCGGCCGCCCGCCCGCGATCCACGAGGCCGCCGCCGACGCCGCCGAGACGCTGGCGCGCGTCCTCGATCCGGCGCGCGCCGCCTGGACCACCTACCTCGACGCGCTCGCGTCCTCGATCCCCCCGGGCGGAGGCCGCACGATCGATCTCCTGTCCGTCCCGGCGGGGGTCCCGCCGCTCCCCGGCGACCCGGGGTTCCTCGGCCGGATCCTCGCCGAGCTCAGCCGCCGCGATTTCGGCCTCGGCGCCACGCGCGCCGGCGACCGCCTCGAGCTGTGGCGCGGCGATCGCTTCGCGGCACGGCTGTGGCGCTTCCTCCACGAGGCGCGCCACCACGCCCCCAACAAGCGCCAGGCGGTGTCCCACATCGTCGGGCGCGTCCCCGCCGGCCTCCTCCGCGCGCCCCCCGGCGGCCTCGACGAGGTCACGGCCACCGTCGTCCCCGGCGAGCGCGTGCTCGTCGACGGCGACGGCGGCTGGGGACGGCACCTGCCGACCGTCGACGACCTCCTGTCGCTCGGCGACGACCCGGTGCGCATCTACTCCAGCCAGGGCGTGACCACGCTCTCCGGTCCGACCTCGCCCCGGCGGCGCCTGCGCAACCGCCTCCGGATGTCGGCGCGCTACGCCGAGCTGGCGCGGCTGCGCCTCTACTCGCTTAACGGGCGCGAGCCGCGCGAGCGCGCGCGCTACCTCGCCGAGGTGGCGCGCGACTTCGACGTCCACGCGACGTTCGCCCGCCACGCCTACGCCGGCGAGGCGGCGCGCCTCCCCGCCCACCTGGGCGCCCTGTTCGACCGGGGCTTCGCCGACCACGCGCCGCCCCCCATCCGCGCCGCGCTGTCGCTCGCGCCCATTCCGCTGTTCCACCAGGTGCGCGACTGGCTCGATCTCCACGCCTACTACTTCCTGTCGCCCACGCAGCAGAGCCAGCTCGCCCTGGCGATGTTCGGCTTCGGCTTCATCGCCCTGTTCCTCGCCGAGGCGCACGCCAAGCGGCGGCGCATCGAGCGGGCGCGCCGCCGCATCCCCCTGTGCATCGGCGGCTGGGGCACGCGCGGCAAGTCCGGGTCGGAGCGGCTCAAGGCGGCGCTGCTCCACGGCCTCGGCTACGAGGTGTTCGTCAAGACCACCGGGTGCGAGGCGATGATCATCCACTCCATCCCCGACGAGCCGCCCCACGAGCTGTTCATCTTCCGCTGCTACGACAAGGCGACGATCTGGGAGATGCGCGACACGCTCGAGCGCGCCGCGGCGCTCGGCTCCGAGGCCTACCTGTGGGAGTGCATGGCGCTCACGCCCCAGTTCGTCGACCTGCTCGAGCGGGAATGGATGCGCGACGACCTCGTCACGATCACCAACGCCTACCCGGACCACGAGGACATCCAGGGCCCGGCCGGCTGGAACATCGCCGAGTGCATCGCCACGTTCGTGCCGCGGAAGTCGACGTGCGTCACCAGCGAGGACAGCTTCCTCCCCGTGCTCGCCGAGGCGGCGCGCGCGCGCGGCACGCGCCTCGTCGCGTCGACGCCCCGCGAGGCCGACCTCATCGCCGACGATCTCCTGGCCTTGTTCCCGTACCAGGAGCACCCGCGCAACATCGCGATGGTCGCGCGCCTCGGCGAGGAGCTCGGCATCGACCGCAGCTTCGCCATCGCCACCATGGCGGCGCACGTCGTCCCCGACATCGGCGTCTTGAAGACGTACCCGCCGGCGCGAGTGCGCGGGCGCCTGGTGTCGTTCGTGAACGGCATGTCGGCGAACGAGCGCGCCGGCTTCCTCAACAACTGGCAGCGCAGCGGGTGCGACCGCATGGACCCCGTCGCCCACCCCGAGAAGGTGCTGCTCACGGTCGTGAACAACCGCTTCGACCGGGTGACGCGCTCCGAGGTGTTCGCGCGCATCCTCGTCGAGGACGCGGTGGCCGACGCGCACCTGTGCATCGGCACCAACCTGGCCGGGTTCCTGTCGTACGTGCACGAGGCGCTCGCGCGGCACCTCGCGGCGATCGAGATCGTGGTCGCGGACGATCTGGGGGAGGCGCGGCCGCCGCTTCCGCTCGAGCGGCTCACGCATCATCTACTGCGCCTGCGCGTGCCCCCCGCGGAGGGGCGCCACGTCCTCGCCCGCCTGCGCGCCTACGCCGCCGGCGCGGGGCTCGCGCTCGACGAGGATCGCGTCGCGCTCCCGGTCGAGCGCCTGTGCGCCCCCGGGCCCGACGCCGCGCTCGGCCTCGCCGATGCCGAACGCGCCGTCGCCGACGAGCTGGGCCCGGCGCTGGCGGCCGCGCTCCGGCCGGGCGCGGCGCCGGCGTTCGCCGCGCACCCCGAGGTGCTCGCGCCCGCGACCGTCGACGAGGTCGTCGCCCACGCGCTGCGGCAGACCGCGCGGATCGTCGTCGGGGCGCGCCTGCGCGCGCGCCTCGACGCGCTCCTTCGCGCCGAGCGGCCCGACCTCGCCGCGTTCCACGCCGCGTTCCGCGCCGCGTACCGCGAGCTCTTCGTCGCCGCGCTGATCGTCGTCGACAACCCGGTGGCGAAGGGCGACGCGATCGTCGA
The DNA here is from genome assembly GCA_035259575.1 of Haliangiales bacterium. Lineage (GTDB taxonomy): Bacteria > Myxococcota_A > Polyangia > Haliangiales > SHYZ01 > DATFWE01. Next base: position 6,930 of record DATFWE010000277.1, on the reverse strand, counting down.
CGCGTGCGCGCGCGCGTGCCCGCCCGGCACCGAGGTCACCGCGCTCGGCATCCAGAACATCAAGGGCACCGGGCTCGACTTCGTCTACCGCTGGCTCGCGCTCGATCGGACGACCGCGCTCCTCGGGCGCCTCGGCGACCGCGACGCGAGCGCGCAGGTGCTGCACGAGTTGGAAACATTCGAGGACCACGGGCTCGTGGATACGGGTATCGCGAAGGTCGCGCTCGCCGCATTCCCCGCCGATCGGTTGCGCGACGCGGATCGCGCCGCGCTCGCGCGGGTCGCCGCGCGCATGGCGGCGCTCCACGACGACAAGGTCCGCGCGCTGGGCGGCGCGGGCAAAAAAAGCTTGTGGGTCCGCACGTTGGAACGCTTGGAACGATGGTTGGACCCCATTGACAGCATGCGCCGGCGCCGCCGCGCGGAGCTCGTGATGCGCGAGCTCACCGCGGGACGCGTCTCGCATGCGCGGGCGGCCGTCGAGCTGCGCAAGCTGTACGAGCGCCAGAAGGGTGGTTGGTTGGCCTCGGAAAAACTGCGCCCGGCCTGACCAAAAAATAATTGACACACCCGGGCGAGAGATGTCTTCTAGGGCCCAAACGACAGAGGTCTATGGTATGTCCGGTTTGCGTCGAGTCGCTCAGCAGGCGCTCGCCAGGCGGCTATCAGAGAAGTATCAGAGAACGACCGAAGGTCGAAACGAAACGATCCGCAGCCTCCGAAAGATGATATAGGAACGTCACGGAGAGGGGTCTACAGATGACACGAAAAGTACACGTAGGTATCTTGGCAGCCACGATCTTTGCTGCGTTGTCGACCGCAGCGTCGACGGCGCGCGCAGTCGAGATCGACGTCGGCGCGTTCGGCGGTTTCCGTGGCTTCGGTGAGGAGGCCGGTCTGCTCGTCCTCGACGACCGCTTCCTCTTCGGCGGCCGTCTGGGCGTACTCTTCGGCAGCGTCGGCATCGAGGCCGAGGGCTCGTTCACACCGACGCACGTGCGCAACAGCGATGTCTCCGTAACGGGCCTCAACATCCACGGCGCCCTCCGCTACGTGTTCAACAAGGAGGGCTTCGCCCGCCCGTTCGTGCGGGCCGGCTTCGGTGTGTTCAGCCGCAGCGGCGACGGCGCCGACTCCCTCCCCCGCGGCAAGAGCACGCCCGAGGGTCACTTCGGCGCTGGCTTCGAGCTGTACTTCACCGATACCTTCGGCATCCGCGTGGACGGCCGCGCCTACTGGCCGACCAAGGAAGATTTCGGCTTCAGGCGGTTCAACTGGGAGCTCCTCTTCGGCGTGCAGCTTGCGTTCGGCAAGCCGAAGGCGGCGCCGCCGCCCCCGCCGCCGCCGGCGGATGCGGACGGCGATGGCGTGCCGGACGATATCGACAAGTGCCCGACGGAGCCTGGTCCGCCGGAGAACCAGGGCTGCCCGATCAAGGCGCCCGAGGTCAAGGATCGCGACAACGACGGCGTGCCGGATGATCAGGACCAGTGCCCGGATGAGCCGGGTCCGGCGACGACGCAGGGCTGCCCGGATGCCGACAACGACGGCGTCCCGGACAAGGACGACAAGTGCCCGAAGCTGGCGGGTCCGAAAGAGCACCAAGGTTGCCCGGATTCCGACGGCGACGGCATCTACGACGATGTCGACAAGTGCCCGAACGAGCCGGGCCCGCCCGAGAACCAGGGCTGCCCGGTGCCCGAGGCGGTGAAGAAGTTCACCGGCGTCATCAAGGGTGTCAACTTCGCGACCGGTAAGGCGACGCTCACCAAGGCCTCGTTCAAGGTGCTCGACGAAGCCGTCAAGGTCTTCCATGAGTATCCGACGATCAAGCTCGAAATCTCCGGTCATACCGACGACACGGGCAAGCACGACGCGAACGTCACGCTGTCGCAGGCGCGCGCCGACGCGGTGAAGGCGTACCTCGTGGGCAAGGGGATCGAAGAGTCGCGGCTGAAAGCGGTCGGCTACGGCCCGGACAAGCCGCTTCTGCCGGGCAAGTCGGCGAAGGCACGCGCCGCCAACCGTCGCGTCGAGTTCCAGCTCGTCGCCCAGTAGGGACGGCGGCAGCTCGTCCCTCAACTCTCCGTAGATTCGCCCCCCGCGCCCGCGCGGGGGGCGTTTTGTTTTCGGCGCGCCCGACCGGCGCGATATCATGGGCGCATGCGCCGAATCATCCTCGCTTGCCTCCTCGTGCTCGCGTGGGCCTGCGGATCGTCGCAACCGCCCGCGCAGACGCAAACGACGGGTCCGCCCAAGAAGCCGGTGGGGGCGGCGTGCGATCTCGCGTCGGAGTGCGCGAGCAACATCTGCGAGGGACAGGGCTGCGAGGCGAACGAGGGCGTGTGCGGCGCGACCGATCGCATGTGCACGCGCGATCTCCGCCCCTACTGCGGCTGCGACGGGCAGACGTTCCAGGCGTCGGGCAACTGCCCGGGGAAGCGCTACTCCTCGCGCGGCGCGTGTCCGGGAAGTAGCCGCTAGACTTTGTTTCCCTGGCGCGCCGCCTGCGCCGCCCGGGCGCGGCCGATGTCGTGAAGGATTCCCTCGGTCTCGGTGCCGAGGTCCTCGACCGCCTCGACCCCGGTGATGAGCTCGTCGATCTCCTGCGTGAGCTCCTCCTGGGAGCTGATGGCGATGACGTGTGACTTCAAGTAGCGGAACGACTTCTCGAGCGTCTCCATCTTGACGCTCACCACCTTGTACGACGCCTCGATGGCGGCGTGCTGCTTGAGGCGCTTCTCCGCCAGGCTCTGACTCTGCCGCAGCGTCGACAGCACCTCGGGATCGCGCTCGCGCGCGAGCGCCTGCTCGCAGCGATCGATGTCGCGCTGGATCTCCGTCTCGTAGCCCTCCTCGAGGTACTGCGACAGGCGCTGGTGCACGACCGCCATGTGGAGGAACGTGTGGAGGAGCCGGCTGAGCTTGTCCATCTCCGTCTGGACGAGCTGGGTCTCGAGGCTGGGGTTGTCGCCGGCGAGCTTGCGGATCTCCTCGGCGATCTCCTCCAGCTGTCTGAACCGCTCGAGGTAGCCGGGGCTGAGCGCGGCGATCGCCTCCGCCGCCTTGCGCTCGGTCTCCCGCTGCTTCTCCTTCCCCTCCTGCACCGCCACCCAGCGACGGAACACCGACGAGTCCGCGCCGAGGACCAGCCACAGGACCTCCGCGCCGGCGCCCACGAGCAGCGGGATCCACGAGAACGTGGTCAGCGCGAACAGGGCCGCGCCGCCCAGGAGGATGAGGTTGACCTGGTTGAAGAAGGCCCGCCCCCACACGCTCCTCGGCTTCTGCGCCTTTGGGCTCGGCATGACCCGATTTCAGGATAACATACGCCGCGTTCGTCGACAGAGAGAGGGTTGCCGTGAAGCTCACCGCGTTCTCGAAGGTCCTCATCACCCTGATCGTCGTCGGCGCCGTCGGCGCAGGCGTGTACCTGAACCGCGACAAGCTCATGCCCGGCGCCAAGAAGGTCGACTCCAACGTCCCACCCACGGCGCAGCTCCCGGATCAGCCGGCGCAGCCGACGGGGGACAAGCCCGCGCCGCCGGCGCCGAAGCCGATGATGGCCGAGCCGAAGCCGGGGTGCGCGGACAAGCCCGAGGTGCGCTTCTACGTCTGGGCGTGGAACGCCCAGATGGGCATGATGTACGCGACGGGCGGTAAGCAGGCGGCCGAGGGGAGCCTGATGTGCAAGCACGGGGTGAACCTCAAGCTCATCCGCGAGGACAACACCGACAACATGCAGTCGCTCCTGCTCGCCTTCGCCGAGGAGCTCAAGAAGGGCGACAAGAACCCGGCCAAGGGCGCCCACTACGTCGGCATCATGGGCGACGGCTCGGCGCAGTTCCTGAAGGGCTTGAACGACCGCCTGGCCAAGCTCGGGCCCGAGTATCAGGTCGCCGTCGTCGGCTCGGCGGGCTACAGCCGCGGCGAGGACAAGCTCATGGGACCGCCGGCGTGGCGCGACAACCCGCAGAACGCGCGCGGCGGGCTCGTCGCGGGCGTCCTGCGCGACGGCGACTGGAACATCGCCATGAAGTGGCTCGGCGACAACCGCATCCCCAACAACCCCGACGACACCACCTACGACCCGGACGCGCTGAACTGGGTGAACGCATCCGACTACATCGACGCCGCCCAGAAGTACGTGTCCAACTTCTGCGTCGAGCTCAAGCACAAGAAGACGGGCACCAAGGAGAAGCACTGCGTCGACGGCGTCGTCACCTGGACCCCGGGCGACGTCACCGTGGCGGACAACAAGGGCGGCCTGGTGTCGATCGTGTCGACGAAGGAGTACCGGTCGCAGATGCCGCACGTCGTCATCGGCTCGAAGAAGTGGATGGCGGCGAACCGCGACCTGGTGAAGGGGATGCTCGCGGCGGTGTTCGAGGGCGGCGACGCGGTCAAGACCGACGACAAGGCGCTCGACCGCGCCGCCGACATCAGCGCGCTCGTCTACAACGAGAAGGACGGCGCGTACTGGAAGAAGTACTTCACGGTGCAGCTCGACAAGGACAAGCAGGGGTTGAACGTCACGCTCGGCGGGTCGGCGGTGAACAACCTCGCCGACAACCTGCAGCTGTTCGGTCTGGCCCCGGGATCCACGAACCTGTTCGCCGCCACCTACACGGTGTTCGCGAACATCGTGAAGTCGCAGTACCCCGACCTCATGCCGACCTACTATTCGGTCGCCGACATCCTCGATACGTCGTACGTCAAGGAGCTGAACGTGGCCGCGCCGGCGCCCACCGCGCCCGACCTGCCCAAGTTCGCGCCGACCGCCAAGGTCGAGAAGGTGGTCAGCCGCAAGTCGTGGGACATCCAGTTCCAGACCGGCAGCGCGCAGTTCACGCCCCAGGCGCTCGAGCAGCTGAAGCAGCTCCTGAGCGACCTGGTCATCGCCGGTGGCACGCTCGTCGAGATCCACGGCCACACCGACAACCAGGGGAACATGGACCGCAACATGAAGCTGTCGGAGGACCGCGCGTTCGCCGTCAAGAAGTGGCTCGAGCAGCAATCGCCGTCGAACTTCCCCGAGGGACGCGTGAAGGTCTTCGCCCACGGACAGACGCAGCCGCTGGAGTCGAACTCCACCGCCGACGGGCGCGCGAAGAACCGCCGCGTGGAGATCGTGCTCGGCACGTCCACGGCGACGAATTGACGATGGCACGCACGGGCCCAGGCCCCATCGCGTCGGCGTTCCTGCCCAACCGCGCGGTCTCCGCCCCGGTCGCGCTCGGCCTCACACTTTTCTGGGCCGGGTTCGCGCTGCTCCTGTGGATCGTCATGCCGTGGAAGACGCTCCCCGGTCCGCTCGAGGTGTGGCGCGCGCTGGGCTCGCTGTGGTGGGAGCACGGCTTGGGGCCTGAGCTGTTCACGACGCTGCAGCTCATCCTGCACGCGCTCCTACTCACCGTGGCCATCTCCCTCGTCCTGTCGTACGCGACCGTGATCGCCGCGCTGCGCCCGCTGGTGCAGGCAGTGTCCAAGCTGCGCTTCCTCGGCATCACCGGCCTGGTCGTGCCGTTCACCCTGCTCACCGGCGGCGGCTATGCCCTGAAGGTCGCGCTGCTCACGTTCGGCATGGTCACGTTCTTCGTGACGGCGATGTCCCAGGTGGTCATCGAGATCCCGCGCGAGCAGTTCGACCACATGCGCGTGCTCGGCGCGAGCGAGCTCAGGATCCTGTGGGAGGTGGTCATCCGCGGCACGCTCGACAAGGCGCTCGACATCCTCCGGCAAAACCTCGCCATCGGCTGGGCGATGATCACCATGGTCGAGGGCATCTCGCGCGCCGAGGGCGGCCTCGGCGCGCTCATCCTGAACCAGAACAAGCATTTTCGTCTGGCCGAGGTGTACGCGATCCTCCTCGTGATCCTGTTCGTCGGCCTCATCCTCGACTACGCCATGGACGTCCTCACGCGGCTGCTGTGCCCGCACGCCCTGCTCGAGCGGGTGAAGCGCTGATGGCCGCGAACGACGTCCTGCTCAAGGTCGACTCCGTGTGGCAGAAGCTCGGCGCCAACCAGGTCCTCGAGGGCGTGAGCTTCGAGGTGCGCGACCGCGTCCGCCCCGGCGCGATCACCGGGCAGGTCGTGGGGCTGCTCGGACCCTCCGGCGTGGGCAAGACGCGGCTCCTCCGGCTCATCGCCGGGCTCGACGCGCCCGATCGCGGGACGATCACAGGGCCGGAGGGGAAGGCGCTCGTCGCGGGCGAGACCGGCGTCGTGTTCCAGAACTACCCGCTCCTCCGGCACCACACGGTGTACGGCAACATGATGGCGGCCGGCGCGGCGGCGGGGCTGCCCCACGCCAAGGCCAAGGAGCGCGCGGCGACGCTGCTGGAGCGGTTCGGGCTGACGTCGCGCGCCGGCTACTACCCGGCGCAGCTCTCGGGCGGGCAGCGGCAGCGGGTGGCGATCGCGCAGCAGCTCGTGCGCCAGACGCGCCTGGTCCTCATGGACGAGCCGTTCTCCGGGCTGGACCCGGCGTCGCTGGATTCGACGATCCGGCTGCTCATCGAGGTCGCGAACATGGACGAGCTCAACACGATCATGGTGGTGACCCACGACATCCGCGCGGCGCTGACCGCCTGCGACACCATGTTCGTGCTCGGGCGCGACCGCGACGCCAAGGGGCAGATCGTGTCGGGGGCCAAGGTGCTCTACACCTACGACCTCGTCGAGCGCGGGCTGGCCTGGCAGGAGCAGGTCGAGCGCCTCCCCGCGTTCGTGGACTGCGAGCGCGAGATCAAGGGCTGCTTCAAGGCGCTGTAGCGTCAGGCGCGGCCGGGCGCATTGCCGAGGAGCGCGTGGGCGAAGGCGAAGAAGGCGCGCACCTTCGCCGAGGTCTGCCGTCCCGGGGCGCACAGCACGTGGACCGGCGGGCCGGGCGCGGCGAACGCGGCAAGGATCGGCACGAGGCGCCCCG
>DATFWE010000276.1:0-6856 GCA_035259575.1 Haliangiales bacterium | reverse complement strand
AGGAGCTCCGGGCCGTCGTGGAGGAGGAGGCGGCCGAGCGGGGTCTCGGCGCCGCGCAGCGCCGCGACCGCCTCCCCGCCGCGCGCGGCGATGTCGGCTAGCGTGTCGATCATGGTCGCGCCGCCCGCGCGCTCCGGCTCGGAGCTCCATGTCGCTCGGCTGCACCTCGCTCCAGGGTCGCTTTCATCCTCGCCTCCGCGCGCGGGCTAGCGTGTCGATCATGGTCGCGCCGCCCGCGCGCTCCGGCTCGGAGCTCCATGTCGCTCGGCTGCACCTCGCTCCAGGGTCGCTTTCATCCTCGCCTCCGCGCGCGGGCTAGCGCTTCCATCTGAAGTTTCGTCCGCCGTAGCGCTGGTCGCCGCCGAGCGCCTCGGCGATGCGCAGGAGCTGGTTGTACTTGGCGATCCGCTCCGAGCGCGATGCCGAGCCGGTCTTGATTTGCCCCGAGCCGGTGGCGACGGCGAGGTCGGCGATGAACGAATCCTCGGTCTCGCCCGAGCGGTGGGAGATGATCGATGTGTAGGCGGCGCGGTGGGCGACGTCGACGGTCTCGAGCGTCTCGGTGAGCGTGCCGATCTGGTTGACCTTGACGAGGATGCTGTTGGCGACGCCGGCGTCGATGCCCCGGCGGAGGCGGGCGGCGCTGGTCACGAACAGGTCGTCCCCCACGATCTGGATGCGGCGCCCGAGCCGCCGGGTGAGCTCGCCCCACCCCTCCCAGTCGTTCTGATCGAGCCCGTCCTCGATGGAGACGATGGGGTAGCGCTCGACCCACGCCTCGTACGTCTCGATGACCGCGGCGGCGGGGATCGTCTTGCCGTCGAGGCGATAGAGCTTGGTCTCGGCGTTGTAGAGCTCGGACGCGGCGACGTCGAGCGCGATCGCCACCTGGGCACCGGGCTGGTAGCCGGCCTTGGCGATCGCCTCGAGGACGGTCGCGAGCCCGACCTCGTTGGCGGGCAGGTCGGGGGCGAAGCCGCCCTCGTCGCCGACGTTGGTGGCCTCCCCGCGCGAGTGGAGGAGCTTCTTCAGGTGGTGGAACACCTCGACGCCGGCACGCAGCCCGTCGGCGAAGTTGTCGAACCCGAGCGGGACGACCATGAACTCCTGGACGTCGAGGTTGTTGTCGGCGTGCGCGCCGCCGTTGATGATGTTCATGAGCGGCGCGGGCAGCGTCACCGTGCGGACGCCGCCGAGCCAGCGGTAGAGCGGCAGGCCGAACGCCGCCGCGGCGGCGCGGGCGTTGGCGAGGGAGACGGCGAGGATCGCGTTCGCGCCGAGCTTGGCCTTGTTGGGCGTGCCGTCGAGCGCGAGCATCGTCTCGTCGACGGAGACCTGGTCCGCGGCGTCGAGGCCGACCACTTCGGGCGCGATGCGCTCGGCGACGTTGGCGACGGCGCGGGTGACGCCCTTGCCGAGGAAGCGGGCGCCGTCGCCGTCGCGGAGCTCGAGCGCCTCGTGCTCCCCCGTCGAGGCCCCGGAAGGGACCGCGGCCCGCCCGCGGGCTCCGCCCGCGAGGACCACCTCCGCCTCGACGGTGGGGTTGCCGCGGGAATCGAGGATCTCCCGCGCGAGGACCTCGAGGATCTCCGTCATGGCCCCTCTTAGCACGAAGCGTGAAAGATGGGAAAGGGGCCGGCCGGGCCGCTCGCTACCTCAGCAGCGTCCTGCGGCTGTCCGTCGGCGCGATGCGCCAGCGGGCCCACCACGCGTCGATGGGCCGCGGCTGGGCGAGCCGCAGGTGGGCGAGGCCCGGGGGAGGCTCACAGTCGCGGTATATGGGGTTGATCGAGTCGAGGTTGAGGGGAGCCTCTCCCTTGCACGGCGGGATCATGGGGAACCCGTTGATCCTGGCCCAGTACGACGGCCACTCCATGACGTAGATGAACTGCATCGCGATCGGGTTCCCCGCGGCGTCATGGCCGGGGCGGAAGCGGAACTTCTTTGCCGTCTCGATCGCGAGCGGCTCGAGGCCGTGGCCGGGGCCCTTGAGCACCTTCACGTCGACGACCGCGCCGTGCTCGTCGACCTGGAGGAGCAGCCACGCCACGCCCCACATGTTCGTCAGGATGGCCTCCTCGCTGTACGGCGGGACGCGCGGGATGCTCGACCGGATGGGAACGGGGGGCGTGATCTTCGGCCGCTTCTCGGGGATCCGCACGACCTCGGGGGTGAGGTCGAAGCGCAAGGTGACGCGCGTGACCTCGCCCGCCTTGACCGGCAGCGCGTCCTTGCGCGCGTTGGCGCTGCCGAAGAACGCCGCCAGCGTGTACTCGCCGGGCGGGATCGGGCCGAAGTGGAACGTGCCGGTGGCGTCGGTGTTCCGCGTGATCGCCGGCCCGGAGGCCGGGAACAGCATCACCGTCACAGGGGACAGCGGGGCGTCGCTCGTCGTGTCGACGACGCTCCCGTCGACCGCGCCGGATGCTTCCTCGGCCGCGCGCGCCCTCCCCGCGCCGAGCCCGAGCAGTGTGATGACCACGCCACAGACGACGCGCGAAGCTGTCATGTATGTCCCGCGGAGCAATGCCCGTGCCTGCGTCCCATCGAAAGCCTACGCCCACTTGCGACGGGCGCCATGTGCTCGCCGCGCCACACTGTGCCGCTATTTGCCTTTGCGTCTGGGTCCGGGCGCCGCCTTGCGCGCGGGCGCGGCGGCCTTGGCGGCCAGCGACGGATCGCCGAGTACACCGGCCACGCGCGACAGCGCATCGGCCGACGCGCCCTTCTGCGCCGCGCGCCGCAGCGCCTCCTTGGCCCCGTCGCCGTCGCCGCGCGCCTGCAGCGCCTCGGCGTAGGCGAGCTCGTCGTCCGCGCCGGCGCGGCCGGCCTCGACGACGACCTCGAGCTCCGGCGCCGCCTCCGACTGCTTGCCGCCGCGCACCAGCGCGCGACCGAGGACGGAGCGGGCCGGGACGTACGCCGGCGCCAGCGCGAGCGCCGCGCGCGCCTCCGACTCCGCCGCCTCGACGTCGTCGGCCTTGCGCGCGGCGGCGAGCTTGATCTCCGCCAAGCGCGTGTGTGCGCGGTACGCGAGCGGGTTGCCGTCCATGGCCGCGTCGAACGACTTCACCGCCGCGCCCGTCTCGCCCATCACCAGCTGCCCCTCGCCGAGGAGGTACTTCACCAGCGGCGGGGTGCCCTTGTCGGCGGCGACGCGCGCGAGGCCGGCGAGGCCCTGCCGGTCGGCGACGACCTTGGCGAGCTCGGTCCACGCCTTGAGCGTCACATCCTCCGGCGACGCGGCGGACGCCTCGGTGAACAGCGCCTGCGCCTCGCTGGCCTTGCCCATGTCGAGGTAGGCGCGGGCGCGGATGAGCGCCGCGCGCGCGCCCTTGGCGTCGGCGACCGCCTCGATCGCCTTCTCGGCGCGACCGCCGGCGAGCAGCAGCTCTCCGTCGACGACGGGCATGAGGTTGTCCGCCGCCTTGGAGCGCACGCGCGCGCGCGTGATGTACGCCTTCTCGAACTGTCCCTCGTCGGCGAGCGCGAGCGCCACGCGGGCCAGGAAGCGCGGCTCGCCGTTGCCGGTGGCGATCGCCGATTCGAGCTCCTGCTTGGCGCGGTCGGGCTCGCCCTGGCGCGCCGACAGGAAACTCACCGACAGGCGCGCCCACGCCTCGGCCCGCTTGCCCGGAACCCGCGCCAGCGTCGGCTCGAGCTCGTCGAGCGTCTCCTTGATCTTCTTCCCCGTCTCGGCGGCGACGAGCGCGCGTCCGGCCAGGGCCAGGGGGTGCATGGGCACCTTCTCGAGCACGGCGGTGTACGCCGCCCAGGCGGTGGTGCCGTCGCCGTCGTCGAGGGCGAGGTCGCCGACGTCGTTGCCCGCGAGCGGGAAGCCGTCGGCCGCCTTGAGAAAGGACGCGCGCGCGCCCACGCGATCGCCGTTGGCGAGCCGGACCTGGCCGTCCAGCCACACCACCTGGGGGTCGTCCGGCCAGCGCTTCAGCGCCTCGTCGAGGTGCTCGCGCACCTTCTTGAGATTCGTCTTCGACTCCAGACCGCGGGACAGCGCGGCGAGGTTGAACGCCGTCTGCGCCAGGACGAGATCGCGTCCGCCCTTTTGATCGAGGTACTCGAGCTCGGCGATCTGGTTGTCCGGCTTGTCGAGCGCGATGCGCAGCCGCTCCTTGGCGGCGATGATGGCGGTGTCCACGTCCTGGATCTGGCCGTCGCCGTAGATGAGCAGCGCGAGCGCGCGGGCGTCGGCGAGCGCGGTCACCGCCTCGACGCTGGAGGCGTCGCGCGCGATGGCCTGCTGGGCCTCGTCGTTCGCGAGGGCGAGGTCGGTGGCGCCGGCCGTGGCCAGCTTCGCGTGCGCCGCGGCGAGGTGCGCCGCCACGTCCGCGTCGCGCGCCCACTTGTCGGCCAGGTACCAGCCGCCCGACCCGCCGATGAGGACGATGAGGACGAGCCACATCCACAGGAACGGATGCTTGAGGTGGTGGCCCCAGCGCTCGCCCGGCTCGCCCGGCTGGATCGAGCTCCGCTCGTCGAACGGGGTCGAGCCGAGCAAGTCGTTCAGCCACTGGTCGGGGGACTGGCGATCGGCGATGGTCGGCACCGGGCGGGGCCGATACTGTGGCGGCTGCGTCGTGACCGGCCGCGAGCGCCGCGGCTTGGGCGCGGCGGGCGGGGGCCGGCGCGCGGACGGCGGAGCCGGCTGCGGCGCCGGTCGCGGCGTGAACGCGATCGCCGGCGGCGCAATGTGCGGCGCCGGCGACGCGGGCGGCGCGGGGGCCGGCGGCGGCGGCACCGCGACGGGGGCAGGCGGCGCCGGCGGCGGCACCTCGAAGGGCTGCTCCATGGACTTGGCGAGCGCCGCCGCCTTCGCCTGCCGCGGCGCGGTCGGCGGCTCGGGGAAGGCCCCTTCGCTTGCCGCCGCCGTCCGCCGGTCGGTCGGCGGCTCGGGGAAGGCCCCCGCGCCCGACATCTCGACGTCCGTGTCGTCGTCGCGGGGCGCCTGCTTGTGCGGGGTGATCGTGAGCACCGGCACGGGCGTGCGCATCGCCTCGGCGGGGATCCCACGCGGGTTGACCACTGTCGGCTGTTCCTGGACGTAGTCCGCGCGCGCCTTCGACGACGGCGGCGGCGGCGGTCCCGGGCGCTGCGGCTCGGGCGGGGGGAGCGGCTGGCGCGCCTGCGCCTTCGTGAGCAGCACCGCCGTGCGGTCGTCGAACGGATCGAGATCGTGGGCGCGCTGGAGCGATTTTATCGCCACGTCCCAGTTCCCGCGCTGGATGAGCACCTCGCCGAGGAGGCTGAACGCCTTCTGGTGGTAGCGGTCCTGTTTGACCACCTTGACGAGCTCCTGCTCGGACTCCTTCCAGCGGGCGAGTGCCGCGTAGGCGCGGGCGAGCCCGAGGCGCCCCTCGGCGTGATCGGGATGGATCGCGAGCCCCTGGCGCGAGATATCGATCGCCTCCTCGGCGCGGCCCGATCCGATGAGCGCCTGCGCGAGGGCCACGAACACAGTCGACCGCGGGTTGTCGCGGAACGCGGTCCTGAGCTTCTCCAGCTCCGCGGGGCTCGCCATCGTACGTTCCGCAGACGATAACATGGGTCAGTACCGCAAAAGCACGCCCACCTGGGCGATGATGGCGTCGGGAGCCGGCCCCGATACGTCGCCGCCCGGCGGCGTTTGGGTCAACGGCGTGCTCCACAACGCTTCGGCGTTGATGTGGATGTCGACCTCGTCGAACACCCCCCAGGCGAGGTGCCCCTCCTTGGCGGTGACGAGGTAGGAAAGCTTGCCGCCGGCAAGGACCGTGCGCAGCGGCGCGAGCTCCTTGTCGCCGGTGAAGTACTGCCCCGCCGGTCCGATGGTCTGGTATTCGGTGGCGTCGCGGAAAAAGATCGCGCCGGCCTGCTGGTAGCCGCGGCCACGCAGGCGGAACAGGATGTTCTCCCCGAGGTACTGGTTCCACACGACCTCGACGGAGCCGCCGTTCACCCCCCAGGTGTCGGCGTAGCCGCGCAGGAACAACTGCGCGGACGCGTGCAGCGGCGCGACGTACAGGTTGAGGCGCGCGAACGCGGCGCCGCGGTCGCGCACCAGCGGCAGGCTCTCCTGCGCGTCGACGTCGTACACGCGCACGCGCCGGTACGGATTGGACTGGAAGCCGCGGATGATCTGGCCGTACAGGCCCGCCTGCATCACCAGGACCGGCGTGAGGTTCTGGGTGATGGAGGCCTGAACGGTGTCGATGTCGACGGGGCGCGACACGGTCTTGGCCGCCGGATCGTCGGTGAAGCAGGGATTCTGGCCCGACAGCGCGCGCCGTTCGAGCGGCATCGCGTCGCCGTTGGCGTAGTCGCACACGTGGTCGATGTTGCGGGTGTACGACAGGCTGAGGGTCGTGTTCTTGCCCTCGAGATCGACGCTGCCGGTGGCGGTGACCGCGTGCGACCGATAGTCGCGCTCGGTGCCGTAGGCGTAGCCGAGCGTGAGGGTCGACCGGTTGCCGGTGAAGCCGAGGCTGGCGTGACCGGAGTGGCGCACGTCGTTGAACTCGCTCGCGGCCGAGACGGTGTCGGTGGACTGCCCGGGGCGCGGGGCGGCATAGATCGACGGCGTGGCGCCGGTCACGACGTCGGCCTCGTAGCCGGCGCCGACGGACAGCCACGAGTTGAGGTCGAACGCGAGGTCGAGCTGCGGGTGGATGACCGTGAGGGACTTGCCCTCGGCGCGGCGCTCCTGAAACCAGGTCACGGTGGTGTCGGCGCGGTCCTCGGCGCGGGCGACGGACGGCAGCGCCAGCAGGCCGATGAGGAGCAGGACGAGAACCGGACGGGAACAGGGAATTCGAACAGGGAATTCGAATTCGAATGACGGAGAGGCGGGGGTGTGAGATCC
>DATFWE010000275.1:0-2644 GCA_035259575.1 Haliangiales bacterium | reverse complement strand
CCGCCGGCGCGCCGAGCTGGAGGAGCCGGATCGCGAGCGCCGTCGGCCCGCCCCAGAACCCGTCGGTCTGGAACCCGGGCGGCGGCGGCCCCGACGCCACGCCGAACGGCTCGCCCAGCATGGCGTTGGTGAGCGGCGCGCCGGCGACGGTCATGCCCAGCGACGCCGCCGGCAGGTATAGGATGCGCAGCGCATCGTGCGCGAGGACGGCGCCGTATTTCAGGCCCAGCTTCTTGGCGATGATGAAGCTCGCGGCCCGCCCGCCGAGGGCGAGCGGGCGCGACGCGGTCACGTCGGCGTCGAGCGCCGCCTCGGCCGCCGCGACGTAGCCCGGGTCCGCGGCCGCCCCGGCCGTGCGCGGGTAGCGGAAGTCCGTCGGCCCGTTCAGGTAGATCGGCCGGTAGCGCGCGAGATCGCCCGCGCCCGCCCCGTACACGCTCGCGCCGATCGGCCCGGCGCCGCCGACGATCGTCGGCGCGAGCGGCGCGCCGTCGAGCTCCTTCGACAGGATCGTGAGGAGACCGTTCAGGCCGTTCTGCTGCCCGGTGCACATGCGGATCGTCGCCGAGTAATGGTTGTCGTCGCCGGCGGACGCCGTGGGATCGTGGTCGACCGCGCCGAGCACGGTTATGCGATCGGCGATCTGCGACACCAGCGGCAGCGTTGCGCCGCCCCACTGCGCCAGCTTGATCGGGGTCGCGTCCCCGACGAGCGCCTTGCCCACGCCCCAGGCGACGCCCGGAGCCAGGAGCGGCGCCCCCGTCGAGTCCTTGTCCGTCGACGCCAGGATGCCGAACGGGTTCCATTGCGGCGCGACGCCGGCGTTGAACAGCGCGGTCGAGCGCATGCCGCCCCCCGCGTGGAGGAGGAGCAGGCGCTTGACCGTGGCCGCGGCCGGGGCGGCGCGCGGACGACGCGGCAGCCACAGCGTGGCCAGACCCGCCGCCCCCAGACCCACGAACGCGCGACGCGAGACGAGCGGCATGCATCACCTCAATAGAAGAGGAAGCGGCCCGAGCGCAGCAGGGCCTGGCAGAGGTTGCGCGCCGCGGTCGCATCGGCCGCGGGGAGCATGCCGGCGATCGCCGCCCCCTCGGCGCCCGGCTCGGCCGACAGCGCGGCGTGGTAGAGGTTGCCGACCAGCGCGGCCGCCGACGTCCCCGGCGCGGGCAGGAATCTCGTCGCGCCCGGGTCGCCGCACACCGCGGCCAGCACCGTCCGCTGCTCCATCGCCAGGAGGATGCCCACGTCGGTGTAGCGGAAGCCGGCGATCTGGTCGGGGCAGCCGCCCATGACGCGCGCCTCGTGCGGGTAGTCGAAGGCGCGCAGCGAGCCTTTGGCCGGCACCAGCGCCGGCGGCAGCCAGCGGGGCGTCAGGTTGGGAAACCGCCAGTCGCAGCTGCCCAGCGTGACGCCCGCGACCTTGGCCGCCGAGTCGAGCCAGGCCTCGGCGATCATCTGCTTGGTCGGGCCGCGGTGCCACCACTTGGCGTCGCCGGCGGTCTCGTCGGCAGGCAGAACGTAGAGCGCGGACACGAGCACGTCGTGCTCGAGCGCGCGCACGTCGCCGCCGCTCTTCTGGAACGACGTCGCCAGCGCCTGCCGCACCTCGGGCAGCTCGTACCCGGGCAGCTCGTAGCCGCCGTGCCACCAGCCGAGGTACTTGTGGAGCACGGCGTCCACCGCCGCCTCCCAGAAGAACGGCATCGCCGCGATCGTGCGCCCGGGCGCGCGCAGCGCGGTCCACTCGTCGGGGGTGAGCTGGTCGAGGGACAGCGGCGCGTTGGCCGGGAGCTGCAGCGTCGTCCCGTGCGATGTGCACGCCAGCGCGCCCAGCGCGCCCGCGCACGCGCGCGGATCAATGTAGAGCTCTCGATAGTTGTTGGTGGACTGGCACACGAGGTCGATGCACGTGCGGCCGGTCGCGCAGTCGGCGTCGCTGGTGCAGGCGTTGTAGCGGAATCGGGTGAGCGCCGGGTCGTAGGCGCCGCGCGCGCGCCACATCCGGTAGAACGCGAGGAAGTCCTGCCGCTCCTCGGGGAGCGCGTCCCGGCCGAGGAACGCCTGGAACGCGTAGGCGACGACGTTCTCGCCGACGAACTTGCCGACGAACGCGGGGTGGGACGCGGCCACCGCGACGAAGTCGGGGTACCTGATCTCGCCGCGATAAAGCTTGACCACCTGCGCGTCGAGATCCTGGATGTACGAGTACCACGTGGTGCGGTTGTCGTACTGGAACAGATCCGCCCACAGGCGCTGGTTGATCGCCTGGTACGCCGGCTGGGACATGAAATACGTCACCATCTCGTCGGGCGTCTTGCCGGCGCAGTGGGCCTGAACCTCGTCCCACGTCGGCGACGCGCCGCCGAGGTCGACGGCGTAGCGCCGGCACAGCTCGGCGTCGCCGGCGAGCCGCGCGGCGACGCCGTCCTTGTCGAGCATGGGCAGCACCACCGCGTTGACCGGGTTGGCGCAGTCGAAACCGGGGAGGGACACGCACCGAGGCGAGCTGGCTTCCGACGAGCAGCCGGAGATCAGCGCAGCCCAGGCGAGGAGCGTGGGGACGCCGCGCATGAAGTGCTCCCGATCGTGGTTGCGTTTGGGTTGCGCGGCTTTGACCCGCGAGCGCGGGGAAGGTTACATC